>JAHDYP010000015.1:0-33839 GCA_023383055.1 Verrucomicrobiota bacterium
CGATCTGGCCGTCGATCTGCAGGCGGACGATGTTCGTGCGCGCTTCGCCGTTCACCAATTTGAAATTGCCAGCCACCAGCAGCTTGTCGCCCGGGTGGGAGACAATGGCGGTGACCGGTCCGTCGAATCCGGTGCCGAGGTTAAAGCTGGGATCGGGGTCGCCCGGATTGGCGGCGAGACTTACGCTAAGAAGGACCGAAGCCAGCAGGATGCGGGTGGTAGCAGTTTTCACGATCAGGAAGGTTTGAAGTTTGAACGCGGCGGAAAAGTACGTGCTCAAGTCGGACATAATACTCCTGGGCGCGGAATCGGTTTGCACTGAGAGCGAGCGTGCGACCGAGTCAATCGCCCTTTTGAGCCTTTTCGGTTTTGGATGAGCGCATTGTAGGCAAAGCACAGCATAAGGTCAAGAGCGCACAAGTTGTCCGGGTTCTAATATTTCCGTCCAATGCCGCGGTGGCAGTGCGATCCGCGCGCTGTCGCACGCGGTCGGCGGCTGCCCCGCCCAACCGTCGTGGGCCGGCAAGAATTCCATTGAGCGGCTCCGGAATTCGTCCATCATGTGCGGCAACGAAAAGGAACCGAGATGAGCAATGCGAAATCAGCGGGATCGGCGGGTGGCGGTTCGGGCCGCAGTTGTTTGTTATACGGCTGTTTGACGCTGGTGGTGTTGATGATTGCGGTGGCGGTGGGGGCGTTTTTTGCGGGCCGGTATGCGATGAACCGGGTGGCTGCGTTTGTGGAGCAGTACACCGAGACAGCGCCCATGACCATGGCGGCCGCGGAGATGTCAACGGAAGATTACGAAGGATTGGAAGGACGGTTGAAGACGTTTCAGGAGGGGTTGAAAGAGGGCAAACGAGTCGAACCACTGGTCTTGACCGGGCGGGAACTCAACGCCTTGATCGCGCGGAAGCCGGAATTGGAGGCCTGGCGGGACCGTTTACACGTCGACTTCGAGGGCAGCCAGGTCAAGGGACAGGTCAGCCTGCCGTTGGATGAATTGGCCAAGTTCCCGGGGCTGTCGCGTCTGGCCGGGCGGTTTCTCAACGGCACGGCGATTCTGAACGTGAAACTCGAGCAAGGGCGGCTCGACGTGCGGGTGGATTCCCTGGAGGTCAAGGGGCAGGCTCTGCCGGATGAGGTGCTCTCCCAATTGCGGTTGCACAATTTGGCGCAGGACCTCGAGAAGAACCAGGCGTTGTCGGAGACATTGGGGCAGTTGAGCAGCATCAAAGTGGCGGACGGCGAGGCGACGATCAAAGCCGCCGGAAGCGAGTGATTGGCACTTTCGCCCTTGCACTTGAGAAAGGCAAAGCTAGCCTGAAGTCATGCCGAAGAGCAAGAAGCACGGGAAGGCGGTCCTGTTGGGTGTGGGGTTGGATTCCGACGGGCACAAGCGCGTGACGACGGGACCGAACTTCGCCCTGGTGGGTGGGACCCAGGAGACCCATGAGGAGATGACCGAGAAGGCGATCAAGATCAACGAGAAGCTGGCCGCTAAAGGCAAAAGCCTGGAGGAGGTCAGCCACGATGAGTTTACGGATATCGCTCACGCGGTGGGTCTGCGGCGGCAGTTGCCGGAGTCGAACCAGAACTGAACCCCGGCGGCGGCCGGACCCAAGTGGCCCGAAATAGCGCAATCCGAATGAATCGAAACCCCAATAAGCCAATGAAAGCAGGAGTCTCTTCGGTTCCTTTGGGTTTTCGATATTCCCTGTTTCCTTCGGATTTCGGATTTCGGATTTCGGATTTTCCGGCTGCTTCGTTTACGGCTTATCGGCATGCCTGAAACCAACCATGAATATTTGGTGTTGGCGGCATTTGCGGTCGCGGCGGTGGTGTTTGCCTTGACCCCCCTGGGCCTGGCGCGCTGGTGGGCGCTGAAGTTTGCCCCGGCGAAACCCGGGCGCGAGAAGAACGCCACTTACGAGTGCGGCTTGGAGTCGAAAGGGGACGCCTGGATCCGGTTCAAGTCGGAGTATTATCTCTACGGGATCATATTCCTGATCTTTGACGTCGAGACGATCTTTCTGTTGCCCTTCGCGGTGGCGTTTGGGGGGCTCTCGGTGGGGGCATTCGTGGCGATGATGGTGTTTTTGCTGTTGTTGGCGGAGGGGTTGGTGTGGGCCTGGCGCAAGGGCCTGCTGACGTGGGGGCCGCGTTGAGTCCGGCGGACGATGGGCTGCGCGGGGAATTGCGGCGCCAGGGGATCCTGACGACGAGCCTGGAGGAACTCTACAACTGGGGCCGGCGCAACTCGATCTGGCCAATGCAATTCGGGCTGGCCTGTTGCGCCATCGAGATGATCGCCACGACCATGGCGCGGTATGATCTGGCGCGGTTCGGCGCCGAGATTTTCCGACCTTCACCGCGGCAGGCGGATTTGATGATCGTGTCGGGGACGGTGACCAAGAAGATGGCGCCGCAGGTGGTGCGGTTGTACAACCAGATGGCGGAACCGAAGTATGTCATTGCTATGGGCGCCTGCGCCATCTCGGGCGGCCCGTTCAAGCAGGGATACAACGTCCTCAAAGGCATCGACCGGTATCTCCCGGTCGACGTCCACATCCCGGGTTGTCCGCCGCGGCCGGAGGCGTTGATCCATGCCTTCATGACCCTGCAACGGCGCATCAGCGAACAGACCTTGCGGGGCCAGGGACGGCCGCGGCACCTGGATCCGGAGGGAACCGCGGAGTTCCCGGTCCCGGTGCACGGCGGACACGACTTGGTGCCGCCGAAGAATGCATCGATCTGGCAGCCTCCGGCGGTGCGGCGCGAGGCGTAGCCGGCCAGGTGCAAGACTTGAGAGGGATCGAAATGTTGTCACCGGAAACGATCAAGGCGCAGGTCGAGTCGCTCGTCCCCGGCGCGGAATTGGTGGTGGTGCCCAACGGCAGCACCGACAACCCTGGCGCATTGCTGGTGCGAGGCGAGCAGGCCGTGGCCGTGGCGCGCGCCTTACGGGAGCACCCGGCACTGCGGCTGGATTACGCCTCGAATGTGACCGGGGTGGACTGGCCGGATCAGGTGCTCCGCGAGAAGCACCGCATCAAACTGATCGTCGAGGGCGAGGAACGGGAATTCGAGGAGGAACGCGAGCGCCGCGTGCCCGGCTATTTGGAGGTGGTCTATCATCTCTATTCCATGGCTTTGGGCCACGGGCCGGTGGTCTTGCGCTTGCGCACCGGGAACCGAAACGACCAGGTGAGTCTGCCCTCGTTGACTCCGGTGTGGCGCAGTTGCGAGCTGCAGGAACGCGAGGTCTTCGACCTGTTCGGTGTCCGGTTCGAGGGACACCCGGATCTGCGACGACTTCTCATGTGGGAGGATTACCAGGATCATCCGATGCGCAAGGACTATTCCGACCCGGACGATTACGAGTATGAACCGACGGCGCACGATCGGGTCCTGGCTCGCAGCCGGGCCCGCCAGGGGGAAGGTGCCGCGTCGTGAGCCGGACCGGCGAATTCGAACCGCTGACCGTTCCCGGGGAAAGCGGCGCCGGTGAGGGTCAGGACGTGCTCGAAGTGGCGATGGGGCCGCATCATCCCTCGACCCACGGCGTGTTCCGGATGGACGTGGCGGTGGCGGGCGAGCGGATCGTGCGCCTCAAGCCGGTGTTTGGTTATCTGCACCGGAACCACGAGAAGATCGCCGAAACCGGCAGTTACCTGGCCGCCATGCCCTACACCGACCGGTTGGACTATTTTTGCTCGTTGACCAACAACTGGGCCTACGCGCTCGCGGTCGAGCGGTTGACCGGGCTGCGGCCGCCGGAGCGGGCGGAATATATCCGCGTGATCACCGCGGAATTAACCCGGCTGCAGAACCACGCCTGTCTGGTGGGATTTCTGGCCCAGGACATGGGAGCCTCCGGCACGCCCCTCATGTACGCCTTCCGGGAACGGGAGAAAATCCTGGATCTGTTCGAATCGCTGACCGGCTCGCGGATGATGTGCAACTACATGCGGTTCGGCGGTTGCCGCTGTGATCTGCCCGATGGCTGGCTGGACCAGGCCCGCCAATTGGTGGCCGACTTTCCACGGTTCCTCGACGAGTTCGAGCGGTTCCTGGCCGACAACGAGATCCTGATGGCGCGCACCCAGGGCATCGGGGTGTTGCCGCCAGAACTCGCGATCAACGCGGGGGTGACCGGACCGATGCTGCGGGCCAGCGGCGTCAATTATGATCTCCGGAAGGTGGATGACTACGGGATTTATCACCGGTTCAAATTCCGCGTGCCTCTGGGAGACCACGGCGATGTGTACGACCGGTACATGATCCGGGTCCTCGAGATGCGCGAGTCGGTCGAAATTCTGCACCAGGCCCTGCGCGACATTCCCGCAGGCCCGATCCTGGACCCGAAATCCAAACCCCGCGGCTTCCGTCCCAAGCCGGGCGAAGCCTACGGCCGCATCGAAGCGCCAAAAGGCGAGCTCGGCTTCTACCTGATCAGCGACGGTGGGTCGAATCCCTACCGCTACCGCGTGCGACCGCCGAGCCTGATCAATCTGACGGTCTTGGAGGACATGTGTCTCGGGCAAACCCTCGCGGATGTGGTGGTGATTTTGGGCAGCGTCGATATTGTGCTCGGAGAAGTGGACCGGTGACCCGAGGCTGTTGGAGCGTTCTGGAATTCGGCCGAAAGGAAGAGTACCGCTCCGAACGTTCCGACGAATGGCGGACACCCCACGTCACCGACCTGCGCGGAGCGTCGTAACGCGGAAGGGAGTGAAAAGCGTTGCAAATATATTCCATAAACGCATTGTATGATGCGGTTATTCAATCGCATGAACCGCATATCCACCTCACGATGGCCAATGCCTCCCGGCTTTGGAACGACCTCAAGCACATTCCCGCGCCATTCGGTCAGGCGACAGTTTTCGGCGTGGTCCACCAGCGTAGGGTGGGGTTGGCGGTGGGCGCTGCGGGTATGGGCGATCTGCCTGCTGACCGTTGTAGAGGTGGTTGGCCAGGGCACGCTGACCAACGGCTTGAGCCATGCCGCGGCGCTGGGCAGTGGCACGACGAACCGCCACTCGTTTGCCGCGAGTGCGGGGGATCGCCTGGCGCTGCAAGTGGCGAAGACGAGCGGCGGGGCCGGTTTCACGCCGCGGATGGAGGTTTTGGGGCCGGACGGCTTGAGTCAGGGGTTGGCTGCGCATGGGGTGGCCGCGCGGTTGGATTTGCAGGCGGACCTGGACGGGACCTACACGGTGTGGCTCAGCGACCAGAGCGGGGTGGGATCGGGGACCTACGATTTATGGCTGGCGCAGGTGCCGGGGGCATTTGAAGTGGCGGAGGGTGACGAGGGTGGCGAATTGGCCAACGGTTCTGTGCACGAGGGGTCGATCACGGTGGGAGACCTCGATCTTTGGACCCTCGAAGCGGATGCCGGTGATCGGATCGTGGTGACGATTGGAGAGCTGGGTGGCGGCGCGGGGTTCACGCCGCGGATCGAGTTGATGGGACCGGACGGGGCGCGGTTGGGGAGCGACGCCGGGGGCGTGGCGGCGCGGTTTGACATTCAGGCCGCGGCGGGAGGCACCTTCACAGTGCTGGTGAGCGATGCCGAACGGGTTGGGGCAGGGACGTATGCCTTGCGGTTGGCGCGCATGCCGGCCGATTTCCAGGTTCCGGCGGAGGACGAAGGGGGAGTCACCACCGACGGGGTGAATCACGACGGGTCGATCACGCTGGGTGATCTGGATTCGTGGACCTTCGAGGCTGAGGCGGGTGATTTGGTCACGGTGCAGGTGACAGAACTGAGTGGCGGGGCGGGTTTCGAGCCACTGGTGGAGGTGGTTGATCCGAGTGGCGACCAGCGCGGGGTGGGGCGACACGCGTCCAGTGTCGCCCTCGAGGTGGCGGTGGTCGAGGCAGGGAGGTTCACGGTGTTGGTCAGCGATGCGAACAAATCGGGGGCGGGGACGTATCGGTTGACGGTGAATCGGAGTGTGGTGGGGCCGGCGGTGGGGGAAGTTTTGATCAACGGCGAGACGCGCTTGGGCGAGATCACGGCGGCGGGTGAAACCAATGCCTGGTCGTTCACGGCCACGGCAGGCGATCGGCTGGTGGTGCGCGCGGGGGAAATCGGCACGGGCGCGTTTGTGCCCTGGCTGAGGTTGTACGACCCGAGCGGTGCGCTGTTGGATCAGGATTTCAACGCATCGGCGGTGGAGGTGACTGCCCGGGCGACGAGCAGCGGGACCTTCGTGGTGTCGGTGGCTGACGGAACTTCGGGGGGTAACCAGACGGGCGGTTATGGCATCAGTCTGGCCAAGACCGGGGAGGCGCTGACGATTGCCGCGCAGGACGAAGGGGGCGCGTTGGTGAACGGCTCGTCCTACGTGGGCGCCATTGACGTGGGGGACATGGACGCCTGGGCATTTACCGCGAACACCGGGGAGACCCTGGCGATCTGGGTGGGTGAGACGACGGCCGGTGCTTCCCTGACTCCCTGGCTTCGGCTTTACGGGCCCGACGGCGTCCAGCTTGCCGCGGACTTCAACCAGACCGCCGCGGAGGTGACCGTGCGAGCGACGAACAGCGGGGTGTTTCTGGCAGTGGTGGCGGATGGCACTAGCACGCTGGGTGGAACCGGCAACTACCGGATCAGCCTGGCGAAGACGGGGAGTGCGCCGGAGATTTCGGCGGGGGATGAAGGCGGTGCGCTGACGAACGGCGTCTCCCACGTGGGTGCGCTCGAGGTGGGCGACGTGGATGCCTGGACATTCCGCGCCAACGCCGGTCAAAGCGTGGCGGTTTGGGTGGGCGAATCTTCCCCAGGGACGACTTTGCTGCCCTGGCTGAGGCTATTCGGGCCGGACGGCGCATCGCTGGCCGCGGATTTCAACGCGGCGGCGGCCGAAGTCACGTTCCGGGCGACGAACAGCGGCACGTTCCTGGTGTTGGTCACCGACGGCACCAGCACCCGGGGTGGCAGTGGCAACTATCGGTTGAGTCTCGCCAAGACCGGAAGTGCGCTTGAAATATCGGCGGCGGACGAAGGCGGCGACCTGGTAAACGGAGAGACTTATCTGGCGACGATCGAGGTCGGGGATGTCGACGCCTGGACGATTCACGCGCAGGTGGGAGACACCCTGGTAGCGCGGGTTGGTGAGTCCTCGGCCGGCGCGTCGTTGGTGCCCTGGCTGCGGCTCTTTGGACCGGACGGGGTGCTGCTGTCGGCCGATTTCAATGCGGCCGCGGCCGAGGTCAGAACCCGGGCGACGAACAGCGGACCGTTCCTGCTGGTAATGGGCGACGGCACCAGCACCCGGGGCGGCAGTGGCAACTATCGGTTGAGCGCCGTGCGCACGGGCGGTGCGATCAGCATTTCGCCGGGAGACGAAGGCGGGGAAGTGATCAATGGGGCGACCTACGTGGCGGCCATCGAGGTGGGGGATCTGGATGCCTGGACATTTCATTCCGACGTTGGGGAGAACATCCTGGTGCGCATGGGCGAGACGGTGGCCGGGAGCGGGTTGGTGCCCTGGCTGCGGCTCTCTCGTCCGGCTGGCGTTTTGTGGGCCGCGGACTTCACCGCGGCCGCGGCGGAGGTATCGTTTCGGGCCACCAACAGCGGCCTTTTCACGGTGGTGGCCGCCGATGGCGCCAGTACGCTGGGTGGGAGCGGGAATTATCGGCTCAGCATGGCCAAAGCCGGCAGCCCGTTGATCATCTCAGCGGGGGACGAAGGCGGAGCCATGGATGGCAGCGGCGAGTATGAGGGGACGATTGACGTCGGGGATGTCGATGCGTGGACCTTCACCGCATGCCAAGGGGAGACCATCTCGCTGAGCGTGACCGAGATGGTGGCCGGCAGCGCCCTGACGCCCTGGATTCGGTTGTACGGGTGGGACGGGGAGTTGTTGCGATCCGCGTTCGGCGCGGCAACGGGTGCCATCATGGACTTTATCGCTCCCGCCCACGGAACTTACACCGTGGTGATTGGGGACGGGAGCTCGACGATCGGAGGTGCGGGCACGTATCGGCTGGTTGCGAATGGTCTGCGGGATGAACTCCGGTTTTGCCCGCCTCGTTTGGCCGGCGAGGGGCGCACCCTGACGGTGATTGGCGGGGTGGCGCGCGAGCCGTTCACGTTGCTGTCTTCGATGGACGCCGGCTTGCCGTTGTCAGCCTGGGAACCGCGGGTCGAGGGGCAATTCGATCTTTACGGCGTAATGACCTTTACCGATCTCGAGGGGGCGGAAGACGCCCAGCGGTACTACATTTTGCGGCGGCCATGAGCGTCGGACAGCGCCCGGGCCACCGAGTGATCGAGGCGGCCCGGGTTTTGGTTCGGTGCGGGATTTGGCTTGCGGTGGCTTGTACGACCCAGTTTGCTAGGCCGCACGGTTCAGGGACGGCGGTGGCAAGGGCCGGGGGCACGTCGCCGTCGTGGCGATTTGTCGGCCCGGGGGCGAGCGAGATCAAGCGACGATATGTTAGGTGCTGGGATCATTAAGGGACTGGCCGAGACGGCGCGAAATTTCGTCGGCAGCTATGTCGTGCCTGAACGGTTGATCACCGTTCCCTACCCCGAACAGCGGCTGCCGGCGCAGGAAAACGCCCGGAATTTTCCGTTTTTGGTCTACGACGGCGATGACGCGGCGGCGGGGTTGCGCTGTGTGGCGTGTCAGATCTGCGAGAAGGAATGCCCTCCCCAATGCATTTACATCGTCAAGGACGTCGTCAAGAAACCGGATCACACCGGCAAGCTCCAGTTCCAGCCGAAGGCGTTCGACATCGACCTCTCGGTCTGCATGAGCTGCCAGATCTGTGTTGAGGTATGCCCTTTCGACGCGATCAAAATGGACACCGAGTTCGAACTGAGCACGACCGATCGGTTTGGGGGCTTGCTCGCAACCAAGGACCAGCTCTCGAAACCCAACACCTATTACCACCAGATTCACCCCGGCGAAGCCCGCCAGGTGGACGAACATTTGGCCGCCGCCCGAGCCCGGCTGGAGGCCCGGACCCTATCCAAGCCGGCCGGGGATGCCGGATCACGTTGATCGCGATTTGCGGTTCGCCAGGAATTTCTCGATGTACTTGCCGATCAGATCGGCCTCCAGATTCACCGCATCCCCCACCGACCGCTCCCGTAGCGCGGTGACATCGAACGTGTGCGGAATGATCCAGATCCGAAACTCCTTCCGCTTCACCCCGGCGACCGTGAGGCTGATGCCGTCGACCGCGACGGATCCCTTAAAAACGATATAGCGCATGACTTCCGGGGGCGCCGTGATGTCAAGCACGTGGTCTTTGCCGGCGCGTTCCCAGCGCGCGATGCGGCCCAAGCCATCGATGTGCCCGGTCACGAAGTGTCCACCCAGCCGATCGTCGAAGCGGAGCGAACGTTCCAGATTCACCAGCGCGCCAGCTCGGGCGAACTGAAGATTGGTGCGTTCCCAGGTCTCGCGGAGCAGATCGAAGTGCAGGAGCCGTTGTCGGGGTTTCCCGGCCAGTTTGACCACCGTCAGGCAACAGCCGTTGATGGCCACGCTGTCACCGAGCTTCAAGCCACGCCCGCAGGCGCAGGCTTTTACGATCAGCCGGATGGAACGGGGCGTTTCCTTGATGCCCTGGACCGTGCCCGCTTCTTCAACAATGCCGCTGAACATGGGGGGAGGGTAGGGGTGCGGACGCGAGGTGGCAAGCGAGAGGAGCGACAGCCGGGTCGGGTATGGCACCAGGGGCGAGGCCCGATTTTATGTCGCATATGCGACATAAAATCGGGCCTGAGGGATGGAGGGCTTGGGTGAGATGGCAAGGGGCGATTTGAGGCTTGCGAGGATGGCTACCGGGTTTGCGGCTTTTCCTCGGCGGCGGGCGGTTGGACGCGCGCGGTGAGGAAGAGGTCGGGGCCGAGTCGGCGCCAGTGGGGATCGGTCAATTTGAGGAGCTCGTTCCAGTTCCGGGCGCCGGGACCCGCCACGGCCTTGCGGTCGTCGTGACCGCCCAGGATTTTCGGAGCGTAGTAAAAGGCGACGCGATGAGCGAAGCCGCCGAGGAGGAACGAGGCTTGGACTTCGCCGCCGCCTTCGACGAGCAGGCTGGTAACTTGTTCGGCCCCGAGACGATCGAGGAGCCAGGCGAGTTCGATGCGGCCGTGCTCGGCAGGAGCGAGGAGGACATTGACCTTTTTGGCGAGGGCTTTGACGCGTTTGGCGGGCGCGTTTGGACCCACCACAATGGTGGTAGCGTGCGAGGGATCGTTCGCGACAACCCGGGATTGAAGCGGAGTGCGCGCGCGGGAATCGAGGATAATCCGGCGCGGGATTTTGCCTCGGGAAGGGGCGGCTTGGGTCGTGCGAGCGTTGGCTGGCCGGAGCGTGAGCCGCGGATCGTCCGCGAGGAGGGTCTGGATGCCGACGAGGATGGCATCATGACCGTGGCGCAGGCGCTGGGCATGCGCGCGCGCGCGTTCGCCGGTGATCCATTTGGACTGGCCGCCGGCGGTGGCGATTTTGCCGTCGAGGGTCATGGCGGCTTTGACGGTCACGAAGGGGGTGCGCTGGACGATCCAATGGTTGAAGGCCTCGTTCAAGGCGGCGCATTCGGATTCGAGGATGCCGGAAGTGACCGCGATGCCGGCGTGACTGAGGAGGTCGAGTCCGCGGCCGGCGTGTTTCGGGTTAGGATCGACGGCGCCCACCACCACGCGGCGGATGCCGGCGGCGCGGATGGCTTCGGTGCAGGGCGGGGTGCGTCCCTGGGTCGAGCAGGGTTCGAGGGTGACGTAGAGAGTGGCGCCGCTGGGTTTGAACCCGTGTTGGCGCGCCTGGATCAGGGCCTCGATCTCGGCGTGGGGTGCGCCGGCGCGCCGGTGCCAGCCCTGGCCGAGTTTGCGGTGGTGTCGTACGAGAAGTGCGCCGACCATGGGATTCGGCGACGTCTGGCCATAGCCTTTGCGGGCGAGACGAAGGGCGAGCCGCATCCAATCGAGGTCGGTCATGGGATGGCTTGGGGAGTGGCGGGGGCTCGTTCTTCCCGTTGGGTTTTGTGATTAGCCGGGGGCGGTGAAGAGCGCCTCGGCGAATTCGGTGGCGTTGAAGGGTTGCAGGTCATCGGGTTGCTCGCCGAGGCCGACGAATTTCACGGGGAGTTGGAGTTCGTGTTGGATGGCGAGGACAGCGCCGCCTTTGCTGGTGCCGTCGAGCTTGGTGACGATCAGTCCGGTGAGGGGTACGGCTTTGTGGAATTCGCGGGCCTGGTTCAAGGCGTTCATGCCGGTGGAACCGTCCAGGACCAGGAGCACTTCATGCGGTGCGCCAGGGGACTGGCGGCCGATGACGCGATGCAGTTTCTGGAGTTCTTGCATCAGGTTTTGCTTGGTGTGCAGGCGCCCGGCGGTGTCCACGAGCAGGTAATCCGCGCGGCGTGCCAGGGCGGCGGTGACGGCGTCGTGGGCGACGGAGGCGGGATCGGCGCCGTAAACACCGTGGATGACCGGGATATTCAGCCGTTGACCCCAGATTTTAAGTTGTTCGATGGCCGCGGCGCGGAAGGTGTCGCAGGCCGCCAGCACCGCCGTTTGATTTCGGGTATGGACGAAGCGGGCGAGTTTGGCGGCGGTGGTGGTTTTGCCGGTGCCATTGACGCCGACGAGCGAGACGATGGTGAGGGCGCCGGGTTGGTGGAGGAGTTCGGCGGGGTGACCGGCGAAATTGCGTTCGACCTCGCGGGCGGCGATCTGGAAGACATCGTGTCCCTGGCCGCCCTGGCTTTCGTAGGCTTTGGTGACGGCGGCCATGATCTGGCCGGTAATGGTGAGGCCCAGATCGGCTGCCAGGAGGGCGGCTTCGAGTTCTTCGAGGCTTTCGCCGGTCAGTCGAGGCGATCGGGTGACGATGCGTTTGATTTCGTGGACGAGCTGCGAGTGGGTTTTTTGCAGCCCGGCTTTGATTTTGTCGAGAAGACCCATGGGGTTAGGGTGACGTTAAGATGGGGGAGCGGACGGTTTCGCTCAGGAATCAGGCGGTGGCGAGGTTGTTGGTGAGGGGTCGTCGCCTGGCTTCGCGGAGGCGCTGGACATAATCCTCGTGCAAGCGGAGCGAGCCGATGAGGGGTTGTCCTTTGGCCAGGCCGTGGCAATCCGAGCCGCCGGTGACGAGCAGTTGATGGGTGTTGGCGAGGCGGAGGTAATGATCGGCGGTGGCCGGGGTGTGTTTGGTGTGAAAACACTCGAGGCCATCCAGGCCGGCTTCGGCGAGCCGAGGGATGGCCGGATCGACGCGGTTCAGGCCGGGGTGCGCGAGGACGGCCAAGCCGCCGGCGGCGTGAATGAGGTCAATGCCGTCGAAGGCGGACATCTTGAATTTCGGGACCCAGGCGGGGCGATCCTTCTTGAGGAAGCGATCGAAGGCCTCATCGACACTGCTACAGAACCCGGCCCGGACCAGGGCGCGGCCCACGTGAGGCCGTCCGGGTGAGCGGCAATTGGCGAGCGCGAACACGGCCTCGGCCGTGAGGGGAATGCCCAGTCGGTTCAGGCGTTCGACCATCTCGCGGATGCGGTTTTGGCGGACCTCCTGGAACCTGGCGGTTTCGCGGAGGAGTTTGGGATGGAGGGGATCGAGGTAATAGCCGAGCAGATGGAGTTCGGTGCCGTCGAATTCGGCGGTGAGTTCGGCGCCGGCAATGAACTCGACTCCGAGGTTCTGGCAGGCAACTGCCGCCCGAAGGCAGCCTTCGGTGGTGTCGTGGTCCGTCAGCGCGATGGTATGGAGTCGAAGGCGGGCGGCGTGGGCGGACAATTCCTCAGGGGTGTAGGTGCCATCGGAAAAGCAGGTGTGGAGGTGGAGGTCAGCGGCCATTTTTAATTCACGATACGCGCGGGTCGGAGGAGTTCGCCTTTGATTTTGTCGAGGATGCCGTTGACGAATTTGCCGCTATCCTCGGTGGAGAAGCGCTTGGCGATGTCGACGGCTTCGTTGATACTGACCACGGGGGGGATGTCATCCCGGTGGAGCATTTCGAAGATGGCCAGGCGCAGCACATTGCGATCCACGGCGGCGATTCGGCGCAGTTCCCAGTTCTTGACGTGCTGACGGATAGCATCGTCAATCGCGGTTTGATGTTCCAGCACGCCGCGGATGAGGGGTTCGGCAAAGAGTTGGACGGCAGCTTGTTGAGTCGAGGGTGGGGGCAGCTCGGCGCCGGATTCAAGGATGGCTCGGCGTTCTTTTTCGCCAAGGGCGACGATTTGCTGGGCTTGCCAGAACTGGGCGAGGGCCTGGTTCAAATCATCCGCCGGGTTCAGATCATGTTGGAAGAGAAACTGAACCGCTCGTTCACGCGCTTCGCGCCGGGTGCCCATAGGGACGCAGGATGCGGGACCGCGAGACGCCCGGCAAAGGAAAAATGTGAAGGCTTGATCCCGGGACCAGGATGGGGAGACTACTTCCCGCAGGTCGAGCGCTTGCCGCTCAAATGCGTTTCAGCATGATGAATTCATGGCTCTGGTTACGAACGGTTGTCGTCGGCGTCTGTCTCGCGGGCGTGGACGTGATGGCCGCGGATTCCGGCTTGCGGGCCGGGGCGGCCCGCCGCGAGGTTACGCCCAGGGAGCCGTTGCCCATGTGGGGCTACGGCGGGCGGCACGCGGCCCTCTCCACCGGGCGGGCGGATCCGCTGAACGCCACCGCGCTCGTCCTGGAAGCGGGTGGACGGAGAATCGCCATCGTCGGTCTGGATCTCGGTCGTGGACCGGCCGAATCGATGATGCTACGTCTCCGGGAACGAATCAAAGCCGAGGCGGGAGTCGATCACGCGTTTTTTGGCGGTTCGCACACTCACCACGGTCCGGTGCTCGAATTGACCGATGCGCCGGGCAAGGGGAAGGGACGGTTCGACGCGGCATTGCGTTACTACGGGGAACTCGAGGAAGCGCTGGGGCAGGTGGTGTTCGACGCCGCCGGGCGACTGGTTCCGGCGCGACTGGCGGTGGGCGCCACCCAACTTGAGGGCTTCAACCGGAACCGGCACACGAAGCTCCAGCCCAAGCCGGTGGACCGCGAGCTCGCGGTGCTGCGGGTCGATGACTGGGACGGAAAACCGATCGCCGTGGTGGTGAATTTCGCCGCGCATCCGACTTCGATCCCCGAGCAGAATCTGGAGTGGTCGGCCGACTATCCGGGTGCGCTCAAGTCGACAGTCGAGCGGGAGTTGGGCGGCGTGGCGGTGTTTATGCAGGGGGCGGCCGGGGATCTTTCGACGGACCGGAGCGGGCACGGGGACTACCGGCAGTATGGGGAGGCGTTGGGGCGCGAGGTAGTGAAGCTGGCTGCGGCTTTGACGAGCGAGGAAATGCCCGGTGCGGATCTCCAGGTGCGTGAGCAGGAGTTTGCGTTTGGGTCGAGGACGGATTTCACAAACCCGCTGAACGCAGCGGTGTACGCGCTGGCCTTTTTCCCTGAGCTGATTGCCAACTACGTGGATGAGTTTGCGGGCGGCCTCCGGCCGCGGCTATCGGTGGGGCTGCTTGGTGGCGATATTGCATTTGTGGGGGTCTCGGGTGAGTTCTTCTGCGGGCATGCCTTGCGCCTCAAGGAACGCGCGCGGGTTCGGCAGTTGTTCTTTTTTGGCTACTGCAATGGGCATCATCTCTACTTTCCGACCATCGAAGCGGCGGCGGAAGGGGGATACGGCGCCGACGCGCGGGTTGCTCCGGTGGCCCTTGGGGCCGGGGAACGCATGATGGACACGGCGTTGACGTGGCTTTACCAGATGCGGGGCAGGTTAGGCGCGAAGGAGCCGGTGGCTGCGAGTGCGGGGGAGATTTCGCCGTGAATTTTTTTTGCTCTCTCCCGTCGAATGTGCTGGAATGACGGGCAAACATGAATATGAAGCATATGGATAAGTTGACCAGTTGGAGCAAGCGTGCCGGCCGGGTTTGGGTGGCCGGGGTGGTGTTGGCGGTGGTGGTCGGCCGGCTGGGCGGGTTCACCGCGATGGCGGCGGAGCAGGCGCCCCTGGACATCAAACTGCCGATCCCGGCATTCATGGGCACACCGACCGACATTCCCGAGAGCGAGCACATCGAGAAGCCCTCGGACAAGCCGCGGCCGCCGTTCATGGCGCCGAAGGGGACGCGGAACCTGGCGCTGGGCAAGAAGGTGACGCTGAGCGATTCGAACCCGATCAACGGGGCGGCGGAGTTGGTCACGGACGGCAACAAGGAAGCCGGAGACGAGAACGTGCTGGAGATGCGTCGGCGGCTGCAGTGGGCGCAGATCGATCTCGAGAAGCCGGGCCAGATTTACGCGGTGCTGATCTGGCACGCGCACGACACGCCGCAGATTGCGCATGACGTGATTGTGCAGGTGGCGGACGATCCGGATTTCACGCAGAACGTGCAGACGATCTACAACAACGATTACGACAACAGCGCCGGGTTGGGCGTGGGCAAGGACAAGGAGTATTTCGAGAGCTATGAAGGGCGCCTGATGGATGCGAAGGGGGTGACGGGTCGTTACCTCCGGAGTTACAGTCAGGGGAGCACCTACACCGCGTTGAACCGTTACACCGAGATCGAGGTGTACGGTCTGCCGGTGGAATGAAGCACTGGCTGTCGGTGGCGGTGTTGCTGGTGGCAGCCGGTGCTTTGACGCTTCGGCTGCCGCGGCTTGACGAGCGTCCGCTGCATACCGACGAAGCGGTGCATGCATTGAAGTTTAAGGGGCTGTGGGAAGCGGGGGAGTATCGGTATGACCCCCACGAGTACCACGGCCCTTCGCTTTATTACCTGAGCTGGCCGATTGCCCGGGCGAGCGGCGCGGGCAACTTCGCCGAACTCGAAGCGCGGACGCTCCGTTTATTGCCGGTGTTATGGGGGGTGGGCTTGATCCTGTTGCTGCCGTGGGTGGCGGATGGGCTCGGCCGCGGCGGTGCCGTTTGGGCGGCGCTCTTCACGGCGGTATCGCCAGCGATGGTATTCTACAGCCGCTATTACATCCACGAGATGGGTCTGGTCTTCTTCACCTTTCTCCTGTTGGCGGCGGGCTGGCGTTATTCTCGAAGCGGCCAATGGTGGTGGGCACTGCTGGGCGGCTTGGGTTTGGGGCTCATGATCGCCACCAAGGAGACTTTCGTGCTGGAATTGGCGGCTGCGGCGGGCGCGCTTGGGCTGGGGGTCGTCTGGATCCGGTGGAGGGATGGGCGATGGGTTAGACCGCGGATTCCGTGGGCGCACCTGGCGTTGGGAATGGGAGTGGCGCTGTTGGTCTGGCTGGTGATGTTCAGCTCTTTCTTTACGAACGCCGCCGGGCCGCTCGATTCGATCCGCACTTACACGCCGTGGCTGAAGCGCGCCGAAGGCGCCAGCCCGCACATTCACCCCTGGTCGTATTACCTCGGTTTGCTGGCTTATCAGCGGGTGGGCCGCGGTCCCACGTGGAGCGAGGGGTTGATCCTGGGGTTGGCGGTGGTGGGATTTGGGGTGGGACTGGCGCGGGCGGCGGCGGGCCGACCCGGTGGGTGGTGGGTGGGTTTTGTGGCGGTTTATGCGCTGTTGCTGGCTTTGATTTACAGTGTCATTCCGTACAAAACGCCCTGGTGTCTGCTGGGGTTCTGGCATGGGGTGATCCTGTTGGCCGGGGTTGGAGCGGCGTGGCTGGTCGGACGTTCGCGGCGGTGGCCGCTCCGGGTGGCGATGGCCCTGCTGATCCTGCTGGGCACGGCGCAACTGACCGGGCAGGCTTACCGCGCCAGCTACACGCATTTCGATAATCCGCGGAATCCCTACGTTTACGCGCATACACTGAGCAGTGTGCTGAACCTGGTGGAACGCGTGACCGACCTGGCGGCGCATGATCCGCGCGGGGAAAAGCTGTTGATCAAGGTGATGGCGCGCGGGGGCGATTACTGGCCGTTGCCATGGTATTTGCGGCGGTTTGAGCGGGTGGGATGGTGGGATCGCGTGCCGGAGGATCCTCTGGCTCCGGTGGTGATAGCGTCGCCTGCCTATGCGGCGGAACTCGAATCGACCCTGGGTGAGACCCATCAGATGGCCGGATTCTTCGGGCTGCGGCCTTCGGTGTTTTTGCAGCTGTATGTGGAGCAGGAACTCTGGGAGCGGTATATGGGTCGATCACGGGAGGAGGACCGGTGAGGAGTCGGGCGGGGCCGCGGGGAGGATCATGGCGGCTGGATGAGATGACCGCATGATGCCATTGCGCTTGGCGGGGCATTTGATTAGTTTGGCGGCATGACGTTATTCAAGCTGCCGCTGCTGGGGCTGGCGCTGATCCTGTTGGGATTGGGCGCGGCGGGGTGCGTTCCCCCGGGCGGAACGGCATCCGATGCGGAGAGCGACGCGGATTTCCGGGCCGGGACGAGTCGGAAAAAGGCGGGGAATTACACGCGAGCCATCGAATCGTTTGAGCGCGTCTTGCAGAAGAACCCGGGGTCGGCGGCCGCGCATTTCGAGCTGGGTTTGATCTACTACCAGCACATTACGAACTACGTGTCCGCGATTTATCATTTCGACCGGTTGCAGCGGCTTCAGCCGGGATTCAGCCGGATCGATGTGGTGCGCCAGATGATCAAGGTCTGCAAACAAGAGCTGGTCCAGGATGCGATGGGCGGGTTCAACGTCCAAATGCAGCGGGAACTGGAGCGTCTCGAGCGCGTGACGCAGGAGAACGCCGCCCTGCGGCAGGAGCTCGCGCAACTGCAGGCCCAGCTGAAAGAGCGCGAGGCTCGCCCGCAGTTGGCGGAAACGGGCCTGGTGTTGCGAGCGTTGGAATCGCAGAGAGCGCCGCGGACGGAGGGGTCAGGGGAGACCGCGATCAGGCAGGCGCAGATGCCGTCGACCCGGCCGGTGACCCTGTACACGGTCAAGCGGGGTGAGACGATATACTCGATCGCCAAGCGGTATGGATTGACGGAAGCCGCCTTGCGGGCGGCGAATCCGACGGTGGTTCCGACGCAAATGAGCGCGGGGCAGGTGCTGCGGATACCCTCGCATTAGCCCGGATGGTTCAGGCCTCTCCGACACGCGCATGTTCCAACGACTGCTGTTTCTCACGATCGTCGCTTTCTTCGCGACGATGAACGTTTTGCTTTGGCGGGTGGAGTTCGGTGGGGCCAGCCGCTTCGGCAGCCCGGTTCCGGTGGAGGTGGTGCTGCGACGGATCCTGACCGCGCCGGACGATTCCTCGCTCGAGATCCGGAGAGACGGCGAGCGGATTGGCTACTGCCACTGGATCGCCGGTGCCGCGGAAGAGTTGGTGCTGGAGACACCCGAGGAGCTGGAAGGGCTGCCGGAAGGCATGGTGAAGCAACCGACTTCCTACGCGCTGCATGTCGATGGGGGCATCCTGACCGGGCCGATCGAGCAACGGCTTCGATTTGGGCTGGAGCTCAGTCTCGGCGGTGAATTGGACTGGCGGGAATTGGTTCTGCGGCTGGGCACGGAACCGAAGCTGTGGGCGCTAAAAGCGTCGGCCGTCGCGCGAACCGCCGAGATCAGTTATGGCGCCCCGGGGGCCGGCTGGCAGCGGCAGTTGACTTTCGACCAGCTGCGCGACCCGCGTCAGTTGTTGCTCGAATTGGGAGGACCGATGGCGGCGGTGTGGTTGCCGATCCTGGCGCAGTTTCAGGATCCGGCCGGCTTAAGTTCCGACTTTTCGTGGGAAGCGCGGACGGATTGGATGATGGTGGGCGGGACCCGGGTGCAGGTCTTTCGGTTGGAGGCGCGGCTGGCGGAGCGCCGGGAGGTGAGCGTGCTGGTGAGCCGGGTGGGGGAGATCATGCGGGTCGATCTGCCGGGCGGACTTTCGTTGGTGAACGAGGTGTTGGCGAGTTTCTAGCATGATCGAGCTGCGGCAATTGACCAAGAAGTTCGGCGATCTGGTCGCGGTCGACCAGGTGACGCTGACGATCGCGCGTGGCGAGTTCTTCGCCGTGCTGGGCCCGAATGCCGCCGGCAAGACCACCACCATTCGGATTCTCGCCGGGCTGATGAAACCGACGGCTGGCCAGGCGCGGGTGGCCGGATTCGACGTGCAGACCGAGCCGCTCGAGGCGCGTCGGCGCATGGCCTACGTGCCCGATTTCCCATTTCTGTACGACAAGCTCACGCCGTGGGAGTTCCTGCGGTTCACCGGGCAGATGTTCCGGATGTCGGAAGGGTCGATCGAGGGCGCGGCACGGCTGTGGGCCGCGCGGTTCAATCTCGGCGAGTATCTCAACATCGCGATCGAAAGCCTCTCGCACGGGACCCGTCAACGCGTGGCGTTGGCCTCGGCGATGATGCACGATCCGGAGGTGATCGTGCTCGACGAGCCGATGGTGGGGCTGGATCCGCATCACGCGCGGGTGCTGAAGGACATTCTGAAGGAGCAGGCCGAGCGGGGCGCGACCATTTTCGTCTCGACCCATCAATTGAGTGTCGCCGAGGAGATGGCGGATCGGATCGGGATCATGCACCACGGCCGACTCATCGCGGTCGGCAGCCGCGAGGAACTCCGCCTGCGCAGCGGTAGCGAGGGAGCGCTTGAACAGACCTTCCTGGCCCTGACGGCGGAGGAAGCCGACTTGGCGGCCGCGGGCAAGAAACTCGTCGCGCCCGAGCCGGGGCCGGTCAAGCGTGTTTGAGGGTGGAGTTGAAATGGATGCGGGCGAACGAGCATTGAGTGCCAGCGGGCTGATCGCGGGGCGGGAGGGGACCAGCCTGTTATGGGCGTTGTTGCGGGTGAACGGCCTGCAGGTATGGCGGCGGCTGCAAGGATTGCGGCATCAATCGAAGCTCCTGACGTTGCTGGTGGGGGCGTTTCTGGGGGGGTACCTCACCCTGGCGTTCGGGTTGTTCCGGATGGGATTGAGGTTTGTGGGATCGTTTCCGGGGCTGGGCACGCTGCTGGTCGAGCGGCTGATGTTCCTGATGTTTGCGATCCTGTTTGTGTTGCTGCTTTTCAGCAACCTGGTGATCGGCTACACGAACCTGTTCCGGAACCGGGAGACGAGTTACCTGCTCTCGCTGCCGGTTTCCTTTCGCACGATCGTTCAATGGAAGTTCATCGAATCGACGCTGCTGGCGTCGTGGGCGTTCCTCTTCCTGATCGCGCCCTTGATCGTGGCGTACGGGTTGCACCGGAACGTGAGCTGGCATTTCTTCGTGCTGACCCCGCTGCTGGTGGCGATGTTCATTGTGCTGCCGGCGGCGGCCGGGGCCTGGATTTCGATGTTCATGGCCCGGTACTTGGACCGGCGGCTTTTCCAGGCGACGCTGGCGTTGCTGGTGGTCCTGGTAATGGCGGGGGTGGCGTTCTGGCTGAAGTCCGAACCGGTGGCGGAGGAATTGACGGAAACGCGGGCGCTGGCGGTTCTCGACCGGTTGCTGGCGAAGACGGCCTTCACGGAATTCGCGTTGCTGCCGAGTTACTGGCTTTCGTCCGGCATCCTGCAGTGGGCGGACGGCGCCTTGGCGACCGCGATGTTCTACGGGTTGGTGCTGTTGAGTTACACCCTGTTTTTCGGGCACTTGTCCTTTTCGCAGTCGGGGCGGTTCTTCTATGACGCGGCGTCGCGGGTCAACAGCCGGGCGAGCGCCTTCTGGCGCTGGTCGTGGTTCCAGTCCTGGCGGCTGCGGCATCGCGAGGCGCGGTATACGGAGCAGGGGATCGAGCGGGTGGCCGGTTGGTTCAGCGGCGTGTTGAATTCGGACACGCGGGCGTTGCTGGTCAAAGACATCAGGTTGTTCTGGCGCGACACGGCGCAATGGGGCCAGACGCTGGTGCTGTTCGGGTTGCTGGGAGTTTACATCCTGAATCTGCGTCACTTCTCCCATCAGCTCACCAATCCCTTCTGGATTCACCTGGTGTCGCACTTGAATCTCGGCGCGTGCGCACTGAACCTGGCCACACTGACGACGCGGTTCATCTATCCGCAGTTCAGTCTGGAAGGAAAAAGGATTTGGATCGTGGGGATGGCCCCCGTTGGGATGGTCCGATTGGTCCGGACCAAATTCTGGCTGGCGACCGTGGGATCGCTGGTGGTCACGCTCGGTTTGATACTCCTTTCCTGCTGGATGCTGCGGCTGCCGCTGGAGCGGATGCTTTATTTTGCGGGGGCGATCACGCTGATGACCTTCACCTTGAATGGCCTGGCGGTCGGCCTGGGCGCGTTGTATCCCAACTTTCGCGAGGAACATCCCGGCAAGATCGTGAGCGGCTTCGGTGGCACGTTTTGTCTCGTGCTCAGCTTTGTTTACATCGTGGCCTCGGTGGTGTTGCTGGCGTTGGGATCGCCGTGGCCGTGGATGGGGGCGGCGCGGGCCGCGCACGCGCCGACGGAGCTGGCCTGGGCGGCGTTTCTGGCGCTCTCCCTGGGCCTGGGCTGGGTGCCGCTGCGGATGGGATTGAAACAAGTCGAGCGTTTCGAGCTTTGATTCGTTCGCCGTGCCCCGGGTTCGGCAGCGCCTCGCGGCGATTCCCGGTCGCGGGTGACTGCGAGCGATGGTGTGTCCTGCCGCCTTTGACGCAATCCTCCGCTTTACAGGCGTGAGGCCGGTCACTAGAGTCCGAGCGTGCCAGCGGAATTTGACGAATCTGATTTTGTGGATCGCGACTTTCAGTCGGCGCAAAAGTCAGGTTGGGGAGCAACCGGGTCGAGCCCCGGCGCGCGTCCGCCTTCGCGGGAGGAGTTGGAAGCGAAAGTCGGCGAGACGCAGCAGCGTTTGCAGGAGTTGAAGCGCGTCCAGGACGAGCTGGAGCGCGAGCGAGCGGCGCTGGAGGAAGCGCGCCGCCGGCGCTCGGAGTTTCAGACCGGCCGGGAGGAGATGCTGGAGCATCTGACGCGGGGGATTGGATTGCTGGAGGAAGCGGAATTCGGGGTTCGTCGCGATGCGGAGCAGATGGCGAAGACGCTGGGTGAACTGCGGGATTCCCTGATCAAGGTGCAGAGTCTGAACGATCAGGCCTGGACGCAGGAGAATTACAGCGTTGAACTGACCCGGGGATTGACCACGATCGAGAATGCGCGCATGGAATGGAACGCGGCGCAGCTGAAGTGGCCGGTGCTGACCCGGAAACCGGAGGCCGAAGGCGGCGCCGACGGTTCGAACAAGCCGGCGGTGACGGCGTTGACCGATTTGACCCTGGTGCAGTTGGCGAAACTGGGATTGGCGGTGACGTGGCCGCTGGCGGTGATCGCCCTGGCTACGGCGGTGGCTTTGTTGTTGATATTGATCTATCGGTAGGCGCCGGTCGGGCGGTCGAAGTCTGACCCGGTGCCGGGCATTTGCGAGAGGCTCATGGGACTACTGAACGGCAAACGAATGGACCCGATCGCCCAACGGGCGCGGGTGCTGGACGCCGAGATCGAGGCGTTGCAGGAGCAAATCCGGCAGTTGGGCGCCCAGGCTGGCGGCGGCCGATCCGGCGAACGGGGTCATGGCGACAGCCGGGAATCACGCGGCGGCGCTCCGATGGCATCGACGGTGCGCGAACCGGTGTTCGAGGCGGTGGACCATAAGCGCGTCAAATCCGAGTCCGACGCCCAGGGTACCACGGAGCATTTCAACGAGTTGGGGGTGCGGAAGTACGACCTGGCGGGGGCGTGGCGGCGTTTCCAGGGCAATTTTCACGGTCCACCGGCCAGCAACCCGAAGCTGATCAATTACCTGGCCGCCGGGAGCATCCAGGGTTTGCGGCCTTTGCGGTATGAGAAGCGCGTGGCGCGGAACCGGGTGTTGGCCCTGGCATTTCTGCTGGCCATGGTGCTTTGGGGGGTGTTCACCATCTTCTGGCGGCATTAGAGACTGTTGAGCCGGTCGATCATGAGTCGCAGCCGGCCGTAATCCCGGCGGTTGAAACCAAACGCGATTCTCGGTAGATCGAGAAAATCCGGGTCGTCGCGTTCCTCTGGAAGCGGCTTGGTGAGGTGAATCCTGCGGCCGGTGATGATCTCGGCGAAATCCTCGTTGAGTGCATCGAGGGCGGAGGGGGTAGGGGCGCGGCGAAGGCGGATGACGAGGAGATCCTTGACGAAGCGGCTGGAGCAGAAATTGCGATAGAACCGGGTGATCCATTTGACGGCCTGCTCGGGGCTGTCCGTGATCTGGTAGAGGTGGAGGTCGTCCTGGGAGATGAGCCCGTTGCGGAGGAGATGATCGCGGACCTGGCGATCCCAGGTATTCCAGTAGGAGCCGCCTGGTTTATCGATCAGGACGAGGGGCATGAGCTGGCTCTTGCCGGTCTGCATGAGCGTGAGCGTTTCGAAGCCCTCGTCCATGGTGCCAAAACCGCCGGGGAACAGCGCCACGGCATCGGAATGCCGGATAAATACCAGTTTGCGCGTGAAGAAATACTTGAGCGTGACGAGCTTTTTGTCGTTGGAAATGACCGGGTTGGCGGCTTGTTCCCACGGCAGCCGGATATTGACGCCGAAGCTGCGCGCCGGGCCGGCGCCTTCATGACCGGCGTGCATGATGCCGGAGCCGGCGCCGGTGATGACCATGAATCCCGCCTCGGCAATGAGCCGGCTGAACTCGAGGGCCTGCAGGTATTCGGGTTGGGTGCGCTCCGTGCGGGCCGAGCCGAAGACGGTTACCTTCCGGGTTTCCTTGTAAGGGGCAAACAGTCTGAAGGCGTACCGGAGCTCGCGCAGCGCGGTTTGAATGACCCGGACATCGCCCCGGTATTCGACGTCGCCGAGCAGTTTGAGGGCGCTCTCGATGATGTCCTGGACCAGATCCGGGTTGTGTCCACCGCCTTTGAGCGCAATCAAATCCTGGATCCGCCGCTGCAACTCGCGATCGATCTTTCGGCCGGGTTTTGCCATGGACCGAGGTTAGCAGTTAGCGGCTTGAGGGCAAGGTTGAGCCGTCCGAAGCGGAGGGGATGGAGAGAGTTTCTGGGCAAACAACGACCCAAAATATAGACAAAACAGGGCATGGTATAATATATCCATTAATGTTTTATAATAAGCATGTTATAGAGTCATTAGAATGCAACTCGAGCCTGGAGACACGAGATTAATATAGACATACAGTTGACAATATTTAGACATGATGCACTTTGTCGCACGTTCGGTTGCCGCTCTGCGGCAGTTCGAGCTGAAATGAAAGCAATGAAACTTGGAATACAAATGAACAAGCTTATGAATCACATCACGAAGTTCTGCCTGGTTGCCCTTACGGCATCATCCCTCTCCATCATTCCCGCCGAGGCGGGTGACAAGCCGGTCGCGAAGGGGGACATCGTTGCGGTGGCGGCGGGTGCGGGCAGTTTCAACACCTTGGTAGCGGCGGTCAAGGCCGCCGGGTTGGTTGAGACCCTGCAGGGGCCGGGGCCGTTTACGGTATTTGCGCCGACCGACGAAGCGTTTGCGAAGCTGCCGGCGGGCACGGTGGAATCGCTGTTGAAGCCGGAGAACAAGGAGAAGCTGGTGGCGGTGCTCACCTATCATGTCGTGCCTGGCAAAGTGATGGCGGCGGATGTGAAGACGATGAAGGCGAAGACCGTAAACGGTCAGGAGCTGAGCATCAAGGTGGAGTACGGCAAGGTGACGGTTGACGCGGCCAAAGTGATCAAGACGGACGTGGCGGCCAGCAACGGTGTCATTCATGTTATCGACACGGTGGTGCTGCCGAAGTAATCGGTGGGTTGTCGAAGGGCGGGGGAAGGCGACTTCCCCCGCTTTATTGTTGCTCGCCATGGAGGGGACGCGCTGTTAATTTCACAGCCACCATCACAAGGCATGTCGGCCATGATCCATAGCGCGCTGGAGGCTCAGCGGCAGATCTTCGCGAGCGGGGCCACGCGTGACGTTGCCGGGCGCAAGGCCCGGCTGCGCCGGTTGGCGGAGATCATTCGGGCCTGGGACGAACGGATCCTGGGGGCGTTGAAGGAGGATTTGGGCAAGCCGCGGATCGAGGCTTATCTGAGTGAGGTGCATTTTGTCCTGGACGAGATTGGTTACACGCTGAAGCGGCTTGATCGCTGGGCGCGGCCGCGGCGCGTCCGTTCGAACGTGTTCAACTGGCCGGCCCGTTGCGAAATCCGGTCCGAGCCGTACGGGGTGGTATTGATCCTGGGTCCGTGGAATTACCCGTTTCAACTGGTGATGGCGCCGTTGATTTCGGCTGTGGCGGCGGGGAACTGCGTGGTGACGAAACCATCGGAGCAGGCGCCGGCGACCGCGGCGTTGATGCGGGAGCTGTTGTCGGAGTGCTTCGATCCGCATCAAGTGACGACGTTTATGGGCGGGGTGGAGATTGCGCAGGGATTGCTGGAGGAACGTTTCGACTATGTGTTTTACACCGGGACTGGGGCGGTGGCCCGGAAGGTGATGAGCGCGTGCGCCCGGCATTTGACGCCGGTTACCCTTGAGCTAGGCGGCAAGTGTCCCTGCATCGTGGACCACCGAATCAACCTGGGGCGCGCGGTTCGGCGGATCGCGCGTGGGAAGTTCATGAACGCGGGCCAGACCTGTGTGGCGCCGGATTATGTGTGTGTGCACGAATCGATTTACGAGGAGTTCGTGTCGCGGATGCAGGCGACGGTTGGCCGGTTCTACGGTCCGGAACCGGGGCAAAGCCCGGACTACGGCCGGATCGTGAACGAGCGGCATTTCGATCGGCTGTTCGAGTTGTTACCGGAACGGCAGCGGCGGGAGGGCGGACACGATCGCGCCGCGCGGTTCATCGCGCCCACGGTGGTGCGGGATGTCGGATGGAACGACCGGCTGATGGAGGAGGAGATTTTCGGGCCGATCCTGCCGATCCTGCCGTATTCGGATCTGGGGAGTGTGCTGGTCGAGATCAGCCAACGGCCGAAGCCGCTGGCCTGTTATGCTTTTTCGGAATCGGTCGCGGTGCAGGAGCGGGTCCTGGAGTCGATTGCATCGGGCGGGGTGTGCATCAACGACACCGTGATGCATATCACGGCATTGAACCTTCCGTTTGGCGGCGTGGGCGAAAGCGGTATGGGGCGGTATCGGGGCCGGTTCGGTTTCGACACGTTCAGCCATTCGCGGAGTGTCATGCGGAAAGGGTTCCGATTTGACCTGTTCAACGTGTGTCCGCCCTACGGATCCACGCTGGAACGGATCAAACCGTTTTTGCGCCGGCGGTTCTGGCCATGAACAGTCCGGCGATCGTCTGGTTCCGCCACGACCTGCGCCTGGCGGATCATCCGGCGCTGGCGGCGGCGGTGAAGCGCGGGGGCGCGGTGGTGCCGGTGTTCATTTGGGCGCCGGAGGAGGAGGGGGCGTGGCCGCCGGGCGAGGCGTCACGCTGGTGGCTGCATCAATCGCTGGCGCGGTTTGGCGAGCAATTGCGGAAGCAGGGTGCGGAACTGATGCTGCGTCGCGGGCCCAGCGCGCCAGCGCTGCTGAACGTGGCACGGGAGACGGGAGCGCGGGCGGTCTATTGGAACCGGCGGTACGAGCCGGTGGCCATCGCGCGCGACAGCCGGCTGAAAGACGAACTGCGGGCGGCGGGGCTCGAGGTTGAGAGTTTCAACGGGGCGCTGCTCCATGAGCCGTGGGAGATCAAGAAGAAGAGCAGCGGACCGTTTCAGGTTTTTACCCCCTTTTGGCGGACATGCCTGGCGCAGCCGGAAGCGGCGCCGTTGCCGGCGCCCGCTGCATTGCAGGGGCTGAAGCGCGGTCGGCAGCCGGTTTCGCTGCCGCTGTCCGAGCTTGAGCTGGAACCGAAGTTGGATTGGGCGACCGGGTTGCAGGCGGCGTGGCGACCGGGGAGCGAGGGAGCTTGGGGTGAACTGACGCGGTTTTTGCGGGAGAACGTGCTGGAGTACGACGCGATCCGGAACTTGCCGGGCCGGGTGGGCACTTCCCGACTCTCGCCCCATTTGCATTTTGGCGAGATCAGCCCCCGGGAGGTATGGCAGTCGGTGCGGCGGTTTGCGGAGGGTCAAGGGATTCCGGCGGAGAAGTGGCGCGGGTGGCAGTTCCTGACCGAGTTGGGCTGGCGCGAGTTTGCGCATCATCTCCTGTATCATTTTCCGCGGACGCCGGAGGAACCGTTGCGGGCGGAATTCGCGCGTTTCCCATGGCGCGGGAATGAAGACTGGCGGCAGGCATGGCAGCGTGGGCGGACCGGTTATCCGCTGGTGGACGCCGGGATGCGGGAGCTGTGGGGGACGGGCTGGATGCACAACCGGGTGCGGATGGTGGTGGCGTCGTTTCTGGTGAAGAACCTGTTGATTTCATGGCGGGAAGGCGCGCGCTGGTTTTGGGACACGCTGGTGGACGCCGATCTGGCGAGCAACACGTTGGGCTGGCAATGGACGGCGGGGTGCGGCGCCGACGCCGCCCCCTATTTCCGGATCTTCAATCCGGTGAGCCAGAGCGAGAAGTTCGATGCGGCGGGGGATTACCTGCGGCGCTGGGTGCCGGAGCTCGCGCGGTTGGACGACGTCTGGATCCACCGGCCCTGGGAAGCGCCGCCGGACGCGCTGGAGCGGGCCGGTATCGCGTTGGGCCGGGACTATCCGGCGCCCATCGTGAGCCACACGATCGCGCGGGAGGTGGCGCTGGAAGCGTATCAGCGGATGCGGGCGGCGGGTTAGTCCCGGAGCCGGAAAAACCGTTGATTGCCGGAGGTCGGGATGGTGACCACGTATTGATCGCCCTCAAGCGTGGGAATCTCGGTCGTCCGGGACCAATCGTCCGCGAGCGAGGCGCCGCTTTCCAGGAAGTATCCGGTGGCGGACGCCGGCCAACTGAGCCGGAGGGTGTCGCTGGCGGTCAATTCAGCCGATAAGCGCACGTCCGTCACGGCCGGGTTCAGGGTGGCGGCGAGCAGGTAAGTCTGGCTGGTCTCAAGCGGACTTTGGGTTGGCAGGCTGATTTGTTCCAGGGTCTTGGTGGGGTCCACGGGATAGCGGCGTTGGAGGAGGTTGAGGCCGAAACCTTGCGGGTCGCCGTTCAGGGCTTTGAGATCGGCGAAGACCTGGCGATCCGATTGGATCTCGATCGGCCCGGAGTGGACGGCGATCCAGAAGACACCGGGACCCCAGCCGTCGCCGGTGCTGCCATCGGTGAACTTGACGAAGACCTCTTTGCCGGGGTTGTTGGCCGCGAGGACGGACGAGAGATTGATCGTGTAGTAGCCCTTGTTGATTTCGTTATGGATATCGAGTCCGCCGAAGAGATCGGATGAGCGGAGGACGGTTTGGAAGCTGCCCTGGCCGGAGCCGGCTTGCGCCACGATGGCGATGCGGGTCAGGTATGGGCCCCAGCCATCGGCGGGTTGGCCATCCGAGAGGCGAAGGCGGATGATTTTGGAGGGATTGGCGACGAGATAGCTGGAGAGGTCGACTTCATAGACGTCGAGGTTGCTGTTGTCGCGGATCTCGATGCCGCTTTCGAGCACGTAATCGCGCTCGGTGACGAAAGCTTCGCTGCCAGCGGCGACGCCGATGAGGAACTGGTTGCCGACGGTGATTTGAGCGACCGCGGAAGTGACCTCATCCGGGAGATCGAACTCATAGATCATGTAGGCGGTGCCGTCGGCGAAGCGGAAGTTGCCTCCGAGCGAGCTGTTGCCGGCGTCGACCAGGTAACTCGCTTCCTCCGGTGAACCCGGGGTCATGAGGGCGTAGCGTTGCTGGTCGATGGGACCGGAGAGGGAGACGACGAAGTTATTGGCCATATCGACCGTGAGTTGGGCGTCGCTCACGTCGTCGGGCAGGTCGAAGCGGTAGGTTAATGACCCGCCGGCATCGGCGAAGCGATGGCGGCGATTGGAGGGACCATAGGCGCTGTTGTCGTAGAGGTACGGGGCTTCGGGCTGTTCGCCGTTGGTGAGGAACTCCGCGTGGACGGTGGCTTTACTGGTGTCGAGGGCAGGCGCGAGCGTATCGCTGAAGATGATGTTTTCGCCCGTATACACACTGACGTTTTGGATGTAGGGGCCCCAACCGTTGGCTGGGGTGGCATCGGTGAGGAGGAGGTAGATGCCGCCGGGTCCGCCGGCGAGGAAGGGTTGCAGGTCGAATTCGTACAGTCTGAGATTGCCGAGGGCCATGTGCTCGAACCCGCCGTAGAGTTCCATGGAATTGGCAAGGACGGTGTAGCCTTCGGTGAGGGAGATTTCAGGATTGGCAAAGGTGGTGGCAACGGAGATGACGAAGTTATTGCCGACGGTGACCCCGAGCGTGGCCTCGGTGATGGAGGAATCGATCGGGATATCGTAGAGGACGTAGCCGGTGCCGTCGACGAACCGGACACCGTTGGCGTTGCCATTCCCGCGTTGCTGGAGGATATAGCCGGCTTCCTCGGCCCCCCAATTGGCGTCGAAGGCTGCCAGCGTTTGCACGCCGCTGTTGTCGGTGTAGGAAAAGTAGGAGTGATCGAAGGCGGTGGGGGAGGCGACCCAACCTGGCACGGGCCCCCAGCGCCGCTGGTCGATCGAGCCATCGCTGTAACGCAGCTCGAGCACGTTGAACGGGTTGGCGTAGCTTCCCGGCGCGGAGAGGAGCGCGAGATCGAGCGAGCCGTACGCCGCGGCGGGCACGGTGAGCACCTGGCCGTTGACGGTTACGGCGTCGCGGGAGGAACTGCGCAGCGGGGCGAACTTGAATGTGGTCCGGCCGTCGACGGTGGCCGAGGGAACCCCATCCACGTGGGCGGAAGGCAGCGTGTTTCCATCGATGCGTTCACGATCGTCCCTCGAGGGGATCGGACAATGGCGTGCCGCCGGGTTCGAGGACGGCATCGACATCGAAGCGGGTGGCGAGATCAAGGTAGACGGGTTGCGCGAGGCCGGGCAACGCGGCGAGGGATAAACCGGCGACGAGGAAAAGTCCGGGCAACGCAGTGTTCATAGAGATTAGATGGTGAGAGTGGGGCAGTTGCTGTCGGCTGATTTAACTCCTGGATGAGTTGAAGGTCAACCACGGTCTGCGGCGAAGTCCCATAGTCCCACCTCGCGGGGTGGATGGAATTGAGGATTTGGAATTGAGGATTTGGGAATGGGGATTTGGGATTGGAGGTAGCAGGGGTTATTCGTGGAGCAATGCCTGCAGTTCTTCCCAGCTGAGGGCGGAGACGAGGCTTTCATCGTCGCCGAGCACGCCCTCCAGCAGCCCGCGTTTGCGGGTTTGGAGGTTGAGGATCTTTTCTTCGACGGTTCCGCGCGTGATGAGTTTGTAACTGGTCACCACGTTTTTCTGGCCGATGCGATGGGCGCGGTCGGTGGCCTGGGCTTCGACCGCGGGGTTCCACCAGGGATCGAAGTGGATCACGGTGTCGGCGCCGGTGAGATTCAGACCGACTCCGCCGGCCTTCAAGCTGATGAGAAAGACCGGGATGCTGCGGTCACTCTGAAAGCGGTCGACGACTTCAGCGCGATTCGCGGTCGAGCCATCGAGGTAGCAGCAGGTGAGTCCCCGGCTGGAGAGGCTCTCGCGGAGCAGGCCCAACATCCGGGTGAACTGGCTGAAGACGAGCACCCGATGGCCGCCGTCGAGCACTTCCTCGAGGAGTTCCTCAAAGAGTTCGAGCTTGCCGGAAGTGGGTGGTTCGGGGGGGTGGCGGGGGTGGGCCTCGGCTGGTTGCCTGGTTTCCGGGATGGCCGGGCGATTGGCCGGCGGCGCGGGGAGCAATCTGAGGTCGCAACAAATCTGGCGCAGGCGCAGCAGGGTGGTGAGTACCAGCATCCGGCTTCTGGCGGAGGCCGGGGATGCGGTGTCGGACAATTCGCGCCGGCTCGCGGCGAGCACCTGTTGGTAGAGGGCGCGCTGTTCCGGGGAGAGTTCGCAGGTGCTGATCTGTTCGATGCGTGCGGGGAGATCGGCGGCCACGGCGCGCTTTAATCGCCGGAGGAGGAAGGGCTGGAGTCGGCGCGCGAGCCGGTCCTGCGTGGCCTGGCTGCGGTCGCGGACGATGGGCCATTCGTAGCGTTCGCGAAAGTCAGGGGCGGTGCCGAGGTAACCCGGCATGAGGAAATCGAAGATGGACCAGAGATCGAGCACGGAATTCTCGAGCGGGGTGCCGGTGAGCACGAGTCGATGCCGGGCGCGAATGGCTTTGACGGCCTGGGCGTTTTGGGTCTGGCGGTTCTTGATGTGTTGGGCTTCGTCGAGGATGACCGTGTCGAATTCGCGGTCGCGGTAGAGCTCGGTGTCGCGGCGGAGCAGGGCATAACTGGTGATCGCCAGGTCGTGGTTGGGGAGTTCGGCGAAGTGTTCCTGGCGATCGGCACCGCAAAGGACTTGCACCCGGAGCGTCGGTGTGAACCTGGCCGCTTCGGCGGCCCAATTGAACACGAGAGAGGTGGGGCAGACGACGAGACTCGGCCCGGTGGGGGCTGGACGATCGGGGGCGCCGTCGTTGGCGGCGCGGTCTGCGAGGGTCACGAGGTGGGCGAGGACCTGCAGGGTTTTGCCCAGCCCCATCTCGTCGGCCAGAATGCCGCCAAACCCATTTTCCCGCAGGAACCGGAGCCAGGCGACTCCCTGCTTTTGATAGGGGCGCAGGACCGATTCGAGGGTGCCGAGCGGGGGCGGGTTCAGGGCGATCTGGCCGCGCTGGAGGGCGGCGCGTTGCTGCCAGGCGATGGGCGCCTGGATCTGCCACTGCGGTTGGCGGCGCAGGGTGGCATCGAGGAACCCGGACTGCGTGTTGTCGAGGCGATAACGGCCGGCCTGTTGTTGCGGGGCGCAATCGAGCAGCACTTCCTGCAGTTCCTCGACGGCGCCGGTGTCGACGAGGAGATACTTGCCGCTTTTCAGGCGGGCGTGCGATTGGCCGGAGCGGAGGAGGCGCTGGACATCGGCGGCGGAGAGGGTTTCACCGGCGCGGGTGTCATAGGCCACTTCCAGCTCGAACCACTGTTCGCCGGAGGGGGTGATGGCGAAGCGCGGTTCGAGCCGATCGAAGTTGTTGGCGGCGGTGCGTTCGAGGCGTTCCTCGAGGGTGACCTGCCACTCCCGTTCGAGGTGCGGATACTCGCGGGCGAAGAAATTCAGCACGAGGTCCTGGCCTTTGAGGTGGAGGCGGCCGCGGGGATCGGGACCCGAGAAGCCGGCGCGCAACAGGCGCGCGAAAGCGCCGCGTTCAGCATCGACGTCCCGGGCCAGGTAACGGGTCGGGCAATCCGGATCGACAAACCAGGGGGAGTCGGCGGCCAGATCGGCGGCGGATCGATCGCCGTAGTGGCAGGCCAGGTGCGCCTCGATCGTCGTCAGGTTGCCCGCCAGGTGCAGGGTGAACCGTGGCCGCAGGGTGTCGAAAGAAAAATCCTCGGGCGCAAAGTCGGCTTCGGCTTGTCCCTGATCGACCAGTTGCCGCCAGTCGACATTCAGAAACCGCGGCACGTGGGAGCGGGTGATGCGGAGGGGTGAATTCAGCGCGGCTTCGAGCCCGGCGGGCAGAGCGAGCGGCCGCAGGCTTCGCCCGTCGAAGCCCCAGGTGGGTGAGCCCGGAATCAGGCCGGCTGCGGATATGCCGCACGTGGCGACGATGATTTCACCATTGGACTGAAGGGCGGCGTGCGCCTTCGGGCGCCAGGGTTCGCGCAGGATCTGGAGGGGCGGTCCTTTGCCGAGGCTGACGCGCGGGTGTCCGATCAGGCGGGGCAACAGGCCGGCCAGGTGCGTGTGATTCAAGCGGATCATCCCCGGGGTGTCGCCTTCGTTCAGGGATTCGAGCGCCTCGAGCAGATCGGCGTCCTGCGCCGACAGCGAGAACGGGATGTCCCGCGGCAGCGCGTTGAGCGGGGTGCGGCCGCGTCGCCAATGGCCTTCGAGGACGATCATCACTTGTCCCCGGGCGAGGGCCTCGCCGAAGTTGGGCGGCAGGATGAGTGAAATCTCGAGCGGTTCAGCCTGGTCGCCGGGCGCGGCGCGGCGGAGGGCTTTGGGGGCGGCCCGCACCGCCGCTGGTTTGGGGGGCTGACTGGCGGCGGGTTTGACGGTGGTTGGCACGGTGGTCGCCGAAAGCCCGTTCAGGTAGTGGAGGCCGACCGCAACCGAGTGGGCACAGATCAGGCCCCGCTGGCGGGAGGTGCGGCAGGGACAGAGATTGTCGGCATCGAGGGCGCTGCGGATGACGAGACCGGCGGGGTAGCTGGAATTGCCTTCGCGGACGCGGCCGAGGAGGCGGGGCGGCTGCCACTGGGCTTCGAGCACAGCCCCGGCGGCGACCAGGGCGCGGGCCTGTTTCATGGCTTCCCATCCGGCCAGTTTGGCGAACAGGGCATCGTTCAACTCGACGGTCATCGTGCCGCAGTGTGACCGGGAGCCGGAGGAAATGCAAAAGTGAGTGTGGGGTGACGGCTTACGCGAGGCGGGCAGGCGACGACGTTCTTGCGGTGTTCGGTGGATTAGGGCAACAATCCCGCCAACCCGATATGACCACCACGTTCAGTCCACCGGTTCGCAATTCGCTCTTGTTGGTAACCCTCGTGGCGGCGACGGGTGGATTTCTTTTCGGATACGACACGGCGGTGATCAACGGCGCGAACCAATACCTCAAGGCGTACTTTGGACTGACGCCGGCGCAGGAAGGGTTTGCCGGGGCGAGCGCCATCCTGGGCTGCATTCCGGGGGCGATGATGGCGGGTTTTCTGAGCGATCGGTTTGGCCGTCGGAAGGTGCTGTATCTGTGCGCGATTCTCTACGCCGTGTCGGCGGCGCTTTCGGCGGTTCCCCGGACGTTCAACGAGTTCCTCGTGGCGCGGTTTATTGGTGGACTCGGGATTGGCGCCTCGTCGATGTGCTGTCCGATTTACCTGGCGGAACTGGCGCCGGCGGCGCGGCGGGGTCGGCTGGGATCGCTGTTCCAGCTGGGGATTGTGGTGGGGATTTTTCTGACTTTGTTCATCAACGCCTGGATCCAGGGCCGGGGCGACGAAG
>JAHDYP010000015.1:33849-71104 GCA_023383055.1 Verrucomicrobiota bacterium
GCTGGCGATGGATGTTGGGGGCGGAGGTGCTGCCGGCGCTGATCCTGTTGGCGCTGCTTTGGCTGGCGCCCGAGAGTCCGCGCTGGCTGATCCAGGCCGGGCGCGAGCCGGAAGCCCGGCGGATCCTCGAGGATGTGTCGGGTGCGTCACAGGCCGAGGAGGAGATCAGGGCGGTGCGCGAGGTGTTGGGCCAGGAGGAGGGCCGGTTCGGGGAATTGTTTGGCCGACGATTTCGGACTCCGCTCCTCGTGGCGGTGGCGTTGATGGCCTTTTCGCAATTCAGCGGGATCAACGCGATCATGTATTACTCGACCAAGATCTTCACGACGGCGGGGATTGGGGTGAAGGACGCGTTCGGGTCGTCGGTGATTGTCGGCCTGGTGAACGTGGTCTTCACGTTTGTGGCGATCGGCTTCGTCGATCGGGCTGGGCGACGGCCCCTGCTGTTGATCGGTCTGGCCGTGCAAGTGGTGGCGTTGAGCACCGTGGGCGCCATGTTCATGGCGGGGGTCGGCGGGGTGTTCCTGTTGGTGGCGATCCTGGCCTTCATTGCGGCATTTGCGATGGCGTTGGGGCCGATACCCTGGATTGTCTGTTCCGAGGTGTTCCCGACCCGGATACGCGGACGGGCGATGTCCGTGGCCACCTTCACCATCTGGGTCTCGTGCTACGTGGTCGCCCAGACGTTTCCGATGCTGAATGATCATCCGTCCATTGGCCCGGCCAAGACTTTCCTGGTCTACGCGGCGTTCAGTCTCGCGGCGTTGGTGTTTGTGTACCGGGCGCTGCCGGAGACCCGGACCCGGACACTCGAGGAAATCGAGGCGTCATGGGGACGCTGAGACTTGGGGGTGCAATCCCGGGCTGGTAAATGCGGGGAATCCCGGTAACGTGCGGGCCACCATCATGCAAATGGACGCTAATGCCGGCCCGGAATCGGGGTCCAACCCTGGCCGGCTCATGTCGCTCGATGCCCTGCGGGGTTTCACCATGTTCTGGATCATCGGCGGGGATTCGATCGGCCATGCCCTGGCCGAGTCCAGGCCGACCGGGTGGTTGGCCGCGTTGTGCGAGCAATTGGAGCACGTGACCTGGGAGGGCTTCCGGTTCTACGACCTGATCTTCCCGATGTTTGTATTCATCGTCGGGGTGTCGATTGTGTTTTCGTTGACGCGTGTGAACGCGCAAGGGGGACGTCCGGCGGCGGTGCGCCGGATCCTGCGCCGGACGCTGCTGCTTTATCTGCTGGGCATTTTTTACTACGGCGGATGGGCCAAGGGCTGGGACGATGTAAGGTTGCTGGGGGTGCTGCAGCGGATCGCGTTGTGTTACGGGGCGGCGGCGTTGTTGTTCCTGTACTTTCGGCCGCGCGGACTGGCCTGGTGGTGTGGCGGGCTGTTGCTCGGATACTGGGCGCTGATGGCGCTGGTGCCGGTGCCCGGCATTGGCGCCGGTCAATACGCCGAGGGTCAGAACCTGGCAAACTGGGTCGACGGCCAGTTCCTCCCGCTGCGCAAGTGGGATGGAGATCATGATCCGGAGGGTTTGTTGAGCACGTTGCCGGCGATTGGCCCGGGGTGGGGGGGGTTTTCGGCGGGTCTGCTGGTGCGGGTGGGCGGGGGCCCCCGGGGCGGGGGGGGCGCGGGGGTGGGGGGGGGTGGGGGGGGGGGGGGGGGGGGGGGGTTGGTGTGGGGACTCGAGTTTCCGATCATCAAGAAGTTGTGGACGAGTTCCTACGTGTTGTTAGCCGGGGGACTCAGCGCGCTGTTTCTGGCTTTGTTTTACTGGTTGATCGAGCTGCAGCGATGGCAAACCTGGGCGCAACCCTTTGTCTGGATCGGCATGAACCCCATCACGATCTACCTGTTGAGCAATGTGATCCGCTTTGACGACGTGGCGGCGCGCGCTTTGGGTGGACCGGTGCAGGGGTTCCTGGATCGGCAGGTGGCGGCGGGGTTCGGCGCGGTGATAATTTCGATCGGCGGGATGCTGTTGGCCATGGGCATCTGCTGGCTGCTACATCGGCGCAAACTGTACCTCCGGCTCTAGCCCGCGCCCTTCAAGGATTCCCGCGGGAAGTGAAGCCGTGGAAACGCAGGCACAAGTGATGTGCGGGCTAGGATCCGGAGGTGCTCAGGACTATCTCCGGTTGAGCGGCCGCCGGCGAGGAGGTTTCCCCGCGTCGTTTGGCCCGGCGATAGGCCTCGTCAAACTCGAGATCGTGGAGTTGGTCGAGCTGCATTTGCCCGGCCACCGGGTCGAGGGGGATCTTGATCGTCATGGCGCCTGAGGTGCCCGGAGGCATGTGACCGCGGAACTTGAGCCGCGGCGCCGCTCGGTTCCAGGATGGTCCCGTCGCGAAGCACGACCGGAGCGGTTGGTCGAGGCGAAGACTCCGCCGCGGACTCGATCGCCGGGGCCGGGTATGCGGTCTCACCCATCAGCGCCGCGACGATGATCCACGGCAGCCAGCCAAGCACCTTCAGATAGAGCGGATCCGGCTTGCCAGGGCGCACGGCTCAGGCTTCCTCGACCACTCTCCAGCCGATAGCGTCGGCCAGGGCGTAGACGGACGGCTTCAGATCCCCGTAATAGGTGACGCGATGCCAGCCCCAACGGTCCCACATGGTGAAGAGCTTCTCAAGGTCGCCCACCGGTTCGACGGCAAGCTTGGTCCGGCACGCCCGGTCGTCGGGGTCGTTGGCCACGGCTTTGCCCTGGTGCAGGAGAATCTCCTGGCGATCCTGGGCCACCTCCAGGGTTGTGGTCATATACCCCACCGGCAGGATCGACCGCACGGACGCACCCTGGCGATCCTCCGAGTGGGTCAGGATCTGGAACGGGTTCGACTTCCCGTCGGGACCAAAGGCGCGATTGGACGCCACGCAATGGGCGTAAATGATCTGGCGCTTCGCGGTGTCGATGACCGGGTCGGAAATGTACCCCGGTCGGCCCCGGGTCAACGCCGTCATCGCCACCATGGTCGCCGTGGATCGGATGTCGCACTCGCAGGCGCCGATCAAGCCTTCGTTCAACAGTTCGTGAAAACCGAGGCAGGGATAGGCGTGGATGTGGCCGCCGTAGAATCCGCCCAGGCAGTTGATCGTAATCGCGTTGGCCCCATGTCGCTGCAGCACCGCTTTTTGAGCGAGGTACATCGCGGCGGATTGCACGAGCGTCTCGCGCGACACGCCCTCGATCCGTGCGGCCGTCCGCTCCCAACGGTCGGCAATGGCCGACGCTTCGTCGGGATCGGCGTCTTTCCAGGCCTCGTTCAACTCGGCGAACGCGACCTGTTCCACCGGGATGGTGAACAGGGAATCCGCCGGCCCCGAATTCTGATCGCGCACGGCGAGGATTCTCGAGGTTTTCATCCGCTCCACGCATTCGTCGATGGGCCGTGGGTTGAGTGAATCCTGTTTGCAGTTCAACCGCGAAGGTTTGGGAGTGTGTTCGATCCGGACACGGGCGGTGGCGGCGGCGAACTCGGCGGCTTCGCCGCGTTTAAGAGCCCCGAAGCAACGGACCGCGGCGAGCAAATCCTTCGGTTTGGATGAAGCGACGAAGCCGACATTGGCAGCCTGCTCCCGCAAGAAGGCGGCGGTGTAGGTCAGGAATCCGCCGCTGCCGCCGTATTGGAAATCGGCGTAGAGGACCGGTTTGCCCGAGGTGGCGATGGTCTGGACCACGCGATTCCAACAGTTGAGTTGAAACACCAGATAGCCGTCAACCTCGGTCGACGCGTCGGCTGCGAGAATGGCCTTGGCCTGCTCGGGACCATTGGCCAGGGAGACCGGGAACTCGTAATTCGGGAAGGCCTTCTCCAACATCGTCCGGGTGTTGTCCATGAAAGGATTGAAATCATATCCCTGATTGGGCCAGTCGGGACCCGGTTGCACCGGCGCATGGAGACTGTACACCACCCGGATACGAACCTTGGCCGCGGCGCCGGCAGCGCACAACCGCGTCGGAAAGTTCAGGAACCCAGTCGCACCGACCCCGGCGGCACAGCCGGCGAGGAATTGGCGGCGGTTCATCGGACAACCCTTACAACTGTTGGTGGGAAGCATAGTTTTCATGATTAGTGGGATGCTGCGGATCCAGGCTGTGGCCCGCAGTGTGCCTAATCGGATCGGCCGCGTCGAACAGAAAAAGTGCCGGCGCGCGGCGACGAAGACTCATGAAACCCGCCGTCGGCCGGTCAGTGGACGGGGCGTTGGGATCGGGTCATCTACCGTTGGCGTTCGCCCCTGACTTGGGTGAGCAGACGCACGGCAGCCTCGACGAGAGCCTCGCCTGAACCGGGGGCGCAGCGGGCGCTTTCAGGTTCGTAGTTCCCCTCGGCGTAGCTGCGGCGATCGGGGATGTAACCGATGTTCTCGTTGGCGAGGCTGACCACGAACGTCACCGGGAAGGGTGAGCGTTGCTTGATCGCAAGTCCCAGCTCGACGAAGACCTCGCCCGGAAGGCTGACCCAGGCCAGGTCGTCGCCCAGTGCAAGCACCTGAACCTCCACCCGGAACGGTTCGCCCTCGCGTTCGGCGATGTCCAGGGTCCGATACGCCCGCACCAGTTTCATGAAATTGCCGCCGCGATCGTCGCTCGTCGATTCCACCGTCGCCCGTGCCTCGATCACCGCTTCGGGCGTAATCTCACGCAAATCGAGTTGGACCAGTTCGCTGCGCGACCCGATGACGCCTGGGCTGAGGGTATGGAGTTGCTTGTAGGTCTGCAGCACAGATGCACCCAGAATCGTGGCGATCCGTTCCTGCTCGGCCGGGCCGTGGTTGGGCCAACTGGAGGCGAAATCGAGATGGTTGACGTTTCCGCTGGCGCCGTTGCCAAGCAACGTCACGTGTTGCGGGCCATGGTAGCGGGTCAACAGCCGCCCCAGCGCTCCCGGCCAGTCCGCACTGAACTGGCTGCCGCCGCAGGTGTCCGTGTGCATGGCAAAGTTGACATAGCTGGCGATCGCGGAGGCGGCGTCGCGACTCCCCGGCGCATCCACATACAGGACGCCGACCTCGGGATCGGTCGGCCCGGCCGGCATCACCATGTTCGGGTTCAACTTCCCGGGATTCCAGCCGACGGTCCCGTCACGCATGAAGTACCGACGATTGTAAGCGAGGTCGGTGCAGCGTCCCACGGCGGTGCTCAGTCGTGCCGGTTGCGACCGACGAATCGCTTGTTGAACGGTCTCGGCAATGCGATTGGGCAACGCCTGGCTGTAGGCCAGCGCCAGCTCGTGATGTCCGCCTAATGCCTCCGCGCGGCGGCCCCGATGGACGAGAACCGGGCCCGTGTGGGCGTGCGTGGCGCTGATCAGGACGTGGGTTCCCGGGATGCCGCAGGTCTGGTGGATGGCGTCTCTGGCGGCGTCAGTGATTTCCCGGGTGATACCGATCAAATCCAGCGTCACCAGGGCCATGGTCTGGTCCTGGCGGGTGATGGTCAGCGCCCGGCTGTACAAGGGATCCCGAAGCCCATCCGCGCCGCGCTCGTGATAGTAACCCGCCAGCGGAATGCCCAGGGGCGGCGTAATGTCCGCCCCCCGCACGAGCAGGGTCGTCAACAGGCCGATGAGCAAAACCCCGGCGGCGTTCGATGAGCGGCCGGGTCCGCGGTGAAGTCGAGTCGGATGGTAAGACATAGGCTTTCATTATCAGCTGGAGGCAGTGCGCACGAGCGGAAACGGACATCCTGATGCCGTTGCTCGACCCAGCGAGGCCGTGCACGCCGCACAACTGGCCCTCTCCGGCACGTCCCGGTTTTATGTCGCATATGCGACATAAAACCGGGACGTGCAAAAGCGGTAGTTGGTTGGCGGGAATGCTCAGTGGGGGAGAGCCGAGCCGGTTAGAGCCTGCAGGTAACGGAGGGTTTTGCGTGCCTGGAGGGTGACGGTTGTGGCATCGCCCCGGGCGAGACATTCGACGAGCATCGGGCCGTGGGTAAAGCCGCCTTGGCGGAGGGCGGCGAGGACTTTTGGAAAGTCGACTTTGCCGGTTCCGGGGGTGACCAGCACTTCTTTGGGGGGGAGGAAATCTTTGACGCTCATGCCGGCGACGAGGCCGTTCACGGTGGTGGCGTCATCGACCGGGTCGAGGGCGCCGTCGGAGTAGTAGAAGATATTGCCGGGATCGTACCAGAGCCGGAAGTTGGGATGGCCGACTTGTTCGATGATGCGGCGGCATTGGGGGCCGGTGGCGTTGGTGCCGCCGTGAGGTTTGATGCTGAGGCCGACATTTTTTTCGCGGGCGTAATCGCAGCACTCGGCCACGACCTTGTAGTAAGCGTCGAACAGCGCCGCATCGCCGGTTCCACCCAGCATCAGGTTTGGGCAGCGACAGCTCACGGAATGATCGATCAGTCGTCGTAACCCCGCGATGCCGGCCTGGACGGAAATCGCCACCGGAAAGTCCCCGCCATAGATTGAGAGGATCTCGAGGTTCCGGGCTTTGGCGGCGTCGGCAATCCTGGCGACCTCCTCCGGTGTGGAATCGACGGTGACGATCACCCAGTTCTTGCCCTTGGCGGTCATGAGACCGGCGTAGCGGAAGCCGGCTTCAGCGATGCCATCCAAGGCGACTTCGTATGGGTAAGCGTCCCAAGGACGGGTGTAGCAACCGAGTTGATAGCCGGCGGAGTCGGCGGCGGCGGAAAGTGAACGGAGAGCACTCAGGCCAGCGGGGGCGAGCAGTGCCCGCCGCAGGAAACCGCGCCGAGGAAGGTGAGGCGGAGGACTGGGGCGGTGGGCAGGCGGGGTGAAACTGGTGGGGGCGATCATGGCCGGAATAGTGGTTGAGCGGCGAGGAATGGGCAATGGCGAATGCGCGGGCTAAGGCTGGTAGGGTTCGGGATAGGTGGGTTGGGCGGCGAGGGCGCGCCAGGCGGGGTCGCCATAGACACCGGCCTGGGTTGTCACTGGTAGAAGAGCCGGGGTTTGTGGGTTGCGGCTATACGGCGGGGAAAACTCCGGGCTGGCGAGGGCGGGGCGAGAGTGGTAGATGATGGGGCGTGCATGCAACGACGGAAAGAGATCCGCGCGGGGCGGGGCGGGATCCGTTCGTGACCACGGATTGGAGCGCGGTATTGACCGCGGCGGACGTGTCGTCGCCGCGGGCCTGTGCGGCGCTGGGAGCGCTTTATCGGGCCTATCATTACCCGCTTTATGTGTATGTGCGGCGGCGGGGGTATGGTCCCCACGATGCGCAGGATTTGTTGCACGATTTCTTCGCGATCCTGATCGAGAAGAACTATCTGAAGAGCGTGGTCCGCGAGCGTGGCCGGTTTCGGGCGTTTTTGCTGGGGGCGCTGAAGCATTTTCTGGCCAACGACTGGCATCGGGCCAACCGGGAGAAGCGGGGGGGCGCGTTCACCTTCGTGTCATTGGAAGAGTTGATGGGAGATGCGGAGTGTCGATTCCAGGTGGCGGCGACGGAGTCGGTGGCGCCGGAGAGCCAATTCGACCGGGAGTGGGCGCGGACTCTGTTAAGCCGGGTATTGAGCGAGTTACGCCGGGAAGCCGAGTTATCCGGGCGCGGGGCGCAGTTCGAGGTATTGAAGGTTTTTCTCAGCGCGCCCGGTTCGGCGGAGGCGTATGGGAAGGCGGCGATCGAACTGGGGAGCACGGCGCGGGCGGTGAAGGTGGCGGTGCATCGGTTGCGCCAGCGTTTTCAGGAGGCGTTACGGCGGGAGATCGGTCACACGGTGGGTCCGGTGGGGGAGATCGAGGAGGAACTCCGACACCTGGCGATGGTGTTGCGCCTGGATTCGTAATCTGTGTGTAACCGGATGCCGGATTTCTGTCTGAACGGTTAAGAACGAAATTGTCCTCGAACGCGATCATCTGTGAGACCTGTGGCCGGCCTCGGAATGGGACCGGGGTGGAAGGATTGTGCGAGGTGTGTCTCCTGGAATTCGGCTGGCGCGGGTTTGACGAGGAAGGGCCGGCGGCGGAGTCGGTCCCGGGAGGGAATGGGCCGGCGCCGCCGGCCGCGGTGTGGCGTCGGGTGGGAGACTACGAGTTGTTGTCGGAGATTGCCCGGGGGGGGATGGGGGTGGTTTATCGCGCCCGCCAGCTGACTTTGAACCGTGAAGTGGCGCTGAAGATGATCCTGGTGGGGCATTGGGCGAGCGAGTCGCAGGTGGAGCGGTTTCAGCTCGAGGCGCGAGCGAACGCCCGGTTGGATCATCCGCACATTGTTCCGATCCTGGAGTTGGGTGAGCACGAGGGCTGGCACTATTTCAGCATGAAGCTGGTGGCGGGGGAGGATCTGGCCTGGCAGCAACGATCGGGTTTATGGCCGGCAGCCTCTCGGTCCGACCAGGAGCGGATTGCGGCATTGATGCGCACGGTGGCGGGCGCGGTTGACTTTGCGCATCAGCGGGGGGTGATGCATCGGGATTTGAAGCCGACGAACATCCTGATCGATCGCGAGGGCATGCCGTATGTGACGGACTTTGGGCTGGCAAAGCTCGTCGAGGAGACCAGCGATCTGACCCGGACCTCGGCGGTGCTGGGGACACCGGCCTACATGGCGCCGGAACAGGCGGCGGGCGGTGCCGACGGCGTCACGTTGGCGGCCGATGTGTACAGCCTGGGGGCAATGCTGTATGAGCTGCTCACCGGCGCGCCGCCGCATTCGGGTCGGAATTCGCTGGAGACGGTTCGGAGCGTGTTGGAGACGGAGGCCAGATCGCCGAGCCGGTTAAACGCGAAAGTGGACGCGGATTTGTCAACGATCTGCCTGCGTTGCCTGGCGCGTGAACCCGCGGCGCGCTATCGGTCGGCGGCGGAGTTGGCGGACGATCTGGGGCGTTGGATGCGGCGGGAACCGATCGAAGCGCGGCCGGTGAGCACCCTGGAACGGTTGGGGTACTGGCGGCGGCGTAATCCGCTGGCGGCGGTTTTGGGCGCGGTGTTGCTGGTGACGCTGTTGGCCACCGGGATCGTATCGTCGGTGCTCGCGATGCGGATGCGTGAGGCGCGGGATGAGGCGCGGGAGAATGCCGCCGATAACCGTCGGCGACTTGTCCAACTGCTGGTTGATAACGGGCTGCGGGCGGCCGAGGCCGGGGATCCGGTGGCGAGCTTGCCGTGGCTGGTGGCGGCGTTGCGGGAGGAACGGGGGGATGCGCGACGCGAATGGCCGCATCGGGCGCGGATTGGCTCGGTGTTCGCCGGGTTGCCGGAGTTGGCCGCGCTGTGGGCGCATGAGCGACTGATTCAGCACGCCGCGATCAGCCCCGATGGCGAGCGCGCGGCCACGGCCAGCTATGACGGGACGGTGCGAATCTGGGATACGGCGTCGGGTGTTGAGTTGGGTCCCGCCCGCTGGCACACGAACGACGGTCCGGGCGTGACGCTGCTTTTCCATGTCGGATTCAGCCCCGACGGAACGCGGGTGGTGAGCGCCGGCAACCGCGACGCGCGGATCTGGGACGCAGTCACCGGCGAGTTGACGGTGCCACCCTTGACGCATGGAAACGAGGTCCGGTTTGCAGCATTCAGTCCGGATGGCCGGAAGGTGATGACCGCGAGCCTCGATCGCACCGTGCGGCTTTGGGACGTCTCGAACGGTGAGCCGATCGGCCCGCCGTTGGAGCACGAGGGTGGCGTGCTCACGGCCGCGTGGAGCTTCGACAGCCGACAGGTGGCCAGCGGCGCACGGGACCGGAGCGCGCGGGTCTGGGAGGTGGCGACCGGCCGGAGGCTTATGGTGACGCCGTCGCATGAAGGGGAAATCACCCATGTGGAGTTCAGTCCGGATGGGGAGCATCTGGTGACGGCGGACCGTTCCGCGGTGGTGCGACTTTGGCAGTCCGCCGACGGTCAGATGGTGGCCACGCTGAATGGGAGTGGAGGAGTGCGCCAGGCCCGGTTCAACCCCGAGGGCGACCGGTTGATTGCCGGGTGCGCCGATGGTGTGGCGCGTATTTGGGACTGGCGTTCGGGGGAATTGGTCGCGTCGCTTCCGCATCGGGCTGGTGGAGTGGTGTGGGTGGGATGGTCCGGGAACGGTCGGCAGGCCTTGACCGCCAGCGCGTCGCGGATTCAGGTCTGGGATGCGGCGAGTGGTGAGGCCTTGACGCCGCCATTGCCGCACACTCACACGATCTGCCATGCGGAGGTCAGCGCAGACGGTTCGAGTCTGCTCAGCGCGAGCGCGGACGGCACAGCCCGGCTGTGGCGAACCGGGCCTGCGCGTCCGCGGGGTGAAGGATCAAAGCCCGTTCTCCGGGCATTTGGGCCGGGCGGCCGTCAAGCGGTGTTGCGGACGGCGGGGGAACGGTATCAGTTGTGGGACTTGCGGGAACGCCGATGTGTGGCCCCGGTTTTGCCCGAATCGATCGGCTTGGCTTACGCCCATACGTTTAATGACCGGGGGGATCGCCTGGCGGTTCACCATGATAACGAGATCAGCCTGTTTGAGCTGCGGCCGCAGTCGCCGGACGCGGGCATCCGGCGGTTGGGCAACTGGCCGGCCCCCTGGGGTTGTTCCCTGCGGTTGAGTGCGGACGGGTCGATGCTCGCCTTGTATGGTCCGCCCGAAGTCAGGCTCGTGGATGCCCGGAGTGGAGAACTGGTTGTCCGAATGGTCGAGCCCGCGGGCGCCGTTCGACACGTGGCTTTTGACCGAACGAACCGCCGGTTACTGACAACAAGCGATGGCGGCATCGCCCGGGTCTGGGATGTCGCCGATGGCAAACCGCTCGTGGGCCCGCTCCGGCACGATGACGCGGTGGTGTTTGGAGCGTTCAGCCCGGACGACACGCAGCTAGTCACCGCCGGTTACGATGGCACGGCGCGGATCTGGGACGCCACCACCGGCCGGATGTTGATCGAACCGCTGCGCCACGGTGCCCTGGTATTGGCCGCGGAGTTCAGCCCCGATCAACGCTGGTTGGCGACGGTGGTTGGTGGGAATTGGGTGCGAGTTTGGGATTTAACCTCGGGTCAGGCGGTGGCTCCGCCTTTGTCGCACCGCACGGGCCTGCACTACGTCGGCTTTCTGGGGGCGGGAGGCCCGCTGTTGACGGTCACGGATGACCTCCGATATCAGGTCTGGGCGTTGGCGTCGGGGCACCCGTTGAATGTGACCGGGCTGGAGCTCGATCTGACAACGTTGGACCCGCCGGTTTCGGTCGGCGAGGGCGATGAAATGTGGTTGGAGAGGCTACCGATCGATCGGCGGCCGTGGGCTGAACTGGAGCGTTTGTCGATTCTGATCACTGGCCACCGGGTCGAAGGCGAAGGCGGGTTGGTGCCGGTGGAGGTGGCCCGGCTGCGGGAGGCGTGGAGAGGGGAATAGCGGTTGAGTTGAGGCGAGAGGAGGCAGGGGAAGCGGCGAAGTTGCGTGTCGCGCAAGAAACTTACAGGAAACATCAGATTTTCTGTAACCGGCCGCGTTCGATCCTTCAGAGAAAAGGAGGTGGCACCGTGTGGATGCCGTGGTGGACGGGTGGCAGTGCCGGAAGGGCTGCACCTGGCGAGACTGAAGGCCGGAGCGAGCTATGAGTGTGACTTGGAAAGATCGATGGCGGGGTTGTTGTGGAGGGCCGGCGGTTGGCACGCGGGTGCGCGCCCTGATCGTGGTTGGGTTGGTCCTCCCATGGATTGGCCGGGCGCAGGTGGAAGATCGCTGGATTCGGCGGGATCCGGTGAATGTGAATCTCAACGGGGTGGCGTATGGGTTGAATCGTTTTCTTGCCGTGGGCGATGTCGGCTACTGGTTCACCTCGCCGAACGGGCAGACCTGGACCACGCGGTCACCGTTCACCGACGGAAATTTGGAGGCCATCCATTTCGCGCACGGTCGTTTCGTGGCGGTGGGTGACGGGATTTACAGCTCAAGCAACGGTGTGAACTGGGACGCGGCCGCGCTGGCTTATTCGCGACTGTTCCTGAGCGATGTTGCCGCGGACGACGACGGCAACTGGTTGGCGGTGGGGCGCGTGATTGAAGCCAACGGCAGCCTTGGCACGGGCATCACTTTCACCAGCCCCGACGGCGTCAACTGGACCCGCGCGTCGCTGCTGGGTGCGCCGGCGAAGATAGCCTTCGGTGTCGGCCAATGGTTCGGCGCCGGCACGGCGGGAAGCGAGGGTCAGGAGTTCGGGGGCCAACTGTTGCAGTGGCGGGACCTCAACAATGGCCCGGACAGCCCGGCGGAGTGGGGCTGGAGCCCGTTCTTCCTGGACGATTTCGAACTGCTGCAGCCCAAGGGCGCGTTGATTCGGTTTCTCAACGGCCGGTTCGTGCTGGCGGGTAAGAACGTTGAAGATGAGGAGCCGACCGAAGCACATCACGTCTATACTTCCACCGACGGCGTCAACTGGCCCAAGGGCACGGTCAGTAACCAGGGCCTGCCGGAAAACGGACTTAGCCAGCCGCGCTTCAGTTTCATGCGGGACCTCGCCTACGGTGACGGGATTTATGTGGGGATCGCGGCGGGCAACCAGTCCTTCAACAGCGATTACTGGTCCCGGACGGATATGATGACCTCCACGGATGGACAGAACTGGGCGTTCCTCGCCGATCGGACTTCGCTGGTTGCCGCCTCGAACCGGGCCTTGATCGCGCTCGCGCACGCGAACGGCCAGTTCGTCGCAGTCGGTTATCGGGGCACTTCACCGCTGCGCCTCAACCTTGCCACGACGCCCGATGGCTCTGCCTGGACCTCGCGAAGTTTCAATCCCGCGGCCCTGCCCACTGGCGAGCTGTTGCGCGCCTTGACCACGGGCAACGGACTCGTGCTGGGTGTTTCCAATGGGGGCAGTGCGGTCATTTCGCAAGATCACGGCATTAGTTGGGCGTGGGCGGAGATCACCGCCACGCAGGGAGCGCGGGATCTCTATGGGGTGGCCAGCGGCGGCGACCGCTTCGTCGCTGTCGGCTCCGGCGGGCGGGCGCATCGATCCATGGACGGTTTTTCGTGGAGCTCGGTCCTGGTGCCGGATGCCTTCTGGCTGTGGGACATCATCCATGATGGGACACGGTTCGTTGCTGCCGGCCAGTATCGCGACGCGGGCAATACGGTGCAGCGTGGGATTGTGTCTCGCTCGACGGATGGCGCTGTTTGGACCACCGTTCAACTCGACGGCACCTCCCGCATCGAGGACCTGGCACACGGGAACGGGGTTTACGTGGGGGTGGGAGGGCTGCTCGTGGCAGTGTCGTCGGATGCGATCGACTGGACCCTGGTGAACGGCGCACCGCAATTGTCGAAGATCGCTTTCGGCGGCGGCCGTTTCCTCGGGGTGTCGGGCGATCCGGGCCACCCGCAGTTCCACACCTCGGTGGATGGCGGCGAATGGGTGCTCATTGAAACGGCGGACGAATTCTTTTTCACGCCGTTCTTCGAGGTGGAGTCGTTGACCCATTTGAACGGACACTTTGCCATGGGGACGAGCGACATGGGCGTCCTGTTTCTCGATGAGAGCGACCGCTGGGCTTTCAGCGGTGGGCCCGACCGGGCGGCCGCCGTGGCTTTCAGCGAAGACACCTACGTGGCGACCTCGCTCTGGGCCTACCGGCTGCCGGAGCCGGAGCCGCCGCTTGAACCGCCGGTGCTGAGCTGGCAGCGGAATGGCGATCAGTTGCGGCTGCTATTCCCCACGCGCCTCGAACACCGCTACTGGCTCTGGCAACGCACCGGGTTGGAGACGGACGCGCCATGGTTCCAGGACCTGACGTTCGTGGCCGACTCCGAGGAAGGCAGCTTTGATGTGTCTATCGCGCCGTGGGACATCGAGCCGAAGCTTTTTCAGATCAGCGTCGAACCGCCCGGAACCGGTTTTTGAGAAGGCCACCCATGAAACGAAGTTGCATTACCGGCGGTTCGTTCTGCCTGCTCGCGCTGTTCACGACGCTGCCGATGTCCGCGGCGGACCGGGTGTTTGAGGACGAGGACTTCGCGCCGGAGAACTGGACATTTCACGTGCTGCCCACCGGTTGGGGCGGCACCGCGACCAACTTCCACCGGGCTAACGATGGCTGGTTGGATGCGCACCTCGAGACACGGATCACGGTTTATGCGCCCTCGACAAACCTCGGCTCGGTCGTCCATACGGTCAGCCTGAATGACCGGGCGCGGCATGACCCGGCCGTTGAGGGCGAGATCTTCGCAATCAACTACCAAGAGCAGGCGCGGGTGTTTTTGTTGCAGTTCCCCGATTTGCTGAGGCCCAACGGCTGGCAACGGGTGGCGCTGGCCTTGCGACAGGACGGCGTCCTCTACACGGCCCCGGAACCACGATTGTTCATCGAAAGTACGAACTGGATCGCGATGGAACAGCCCTACCTGCGGGCGGAGGACTTCATCCAGGTGCCCAGCGGCATCGCGAAGCCGGACTTCACCACCAACGGCACCGAGATCGTGTTCGGCTTTTTCCGGGCGAACTCCACGCCCGCAGGAAGCTACCCAAACAGCGCACCCGGGACGCCCGTCTTCACCTCGGTCGGCGGCCTCGACAACTGGCGGGTGGAATTGCTGCTCACCGACCCCGGCGTCACCAACAAGCTGCCCCGGGCGGGCCGTCGCGTGGAAACGTACGCGCTCAACCGGGAACACGCGGCCCGGAACATTCCCGACCGTGAGGCGCGCGAAGAGAAATTCGAGTCGGCACCCGTTCCCGATGTCACGCAGTACCTGACTTCCGCGACGAATGTGCAGGGATTCGTCGGTGCGCCGAACCTGGTTGGGGCCCAGGCCGACGCCCGCATGGGTGTCTTCGCCGGCGTGCGCACCCGTGCCCAGGGCGGCATCATGATCGACAATCTCCAACCCCGCCTGCGGCTGGCGCGGGCCACGACGCGCGACATCCGGCAGTTCGTCGCCACCGCGCCGCCCGGCACGACCGAAGCGCAGATCGACCTGTGGATGATCGCTGACGGCTTCTTCGATTTCTCCCCGGCGATCAATAATCCCTGGGAGCCCTACTACGACCAGCTCAGCGCCTCTGCCGAGCAGTCAGTGGTTTTGCATCGTGAGTCGCAGACCCGGACGATCATGCGCGGGGCCGCGCGCGTGCATCGCGTGCCGGGCAACCCCGCCATTCGCATCACCTCTGAGGCGGCATGGCAGGGATACGTGACCTTCCAGCCCGCCGGTAATCTTGCCTACAACCGCCCCACGCTCGACTACTCCGAGATCATGCTGAACATCGCCACGGTCCCGGTCGGAGAATCCTTTGCGCTGGAATTCCGTTTGCACGCCGAGTCCCGCGCCGGCGACGAAGCCGCGGACTGGTGGGTGGTTGCCGATTTCTACAACACGGCCGGTTACACCGTGCAAAGCTCCACGCCCGGTGTGCAGATCATCGAAATCACGCCGGTACAGGAGCGGCCGCCGCTGAACTTACGACGTGCCGGAAGCGATCTGCGACTCGAATGGGACGTCCCCGGTTTCATGATCCAGAGTGCGCCGGCAGTGGAGGGCCCGTGGACCGATCTGACCGACGCGGTCAGTCCGCATCTGCTGGCTCCCACCGGAGCGGTCGATTTCTTCCGTCTTAAGAAGATCCAGTGAAGATCATGAGGTTCAGCCTGTGGTTGCTTCAGCGGTTCGTGATGGGCGGCGTGTGGTTGCCGCTGACGGTTCTGGCCGTGCCGCGGCTGGATCCGGCCTTTGGCGCCGGGGGTGTGGCCACCGCGGGGTTCTCCGAACCCTTTTGGAGTTTATCGGAAGCGCACGCGACAGGTGTTCTGCCGGACGGCCGGATTCTCCTCGAGGTGAACGGTGCGCCCGGTTACGTCTATTCGGTCTGGCAGACAGATGATCCGGAGTCGGCCGACTGGCGAAGGGTGGAGGATGCGATCATCGAGGTGCTGAATCACACCGTGCGCGTCTGGTTGCCGGTTGCGTCGGGACCCTCGGATTACTGTCGGGTGAGGGCGGACCAGGTCAGTTCGGTCGACTAGCCCGCACATTGCTTAGCGCCGACGGCGCCGGAACCGAGGGAGGCGGAATCCGCGAGGCATTCGAGAATGGCCTTCTGGACGTGGAGCCGGTTCTCGGCCTGGTCGAAGATTGTTTGCGCGTGCGCTTCAAAGGTGTCGGCGTCGATTTCCTTGCCGCGGTAGGCGGGCAGGCAATGCATGACGAGCGCGTCGGGTTTGGCCAATTGGACCAATGCGTCGTTGAGTTGGTAGGGAGCGAGCTGATCGATGCGGGCCTGGGCTTCGGCTTCCTTGCCCATGGATACCCAGACGTCGGTGTAGAGGAGGTCCGCACCCGTGGCGGCGGCGCGGATATCCTCGGTGCAATAGACCTTGCCGCCGGCGCGTCGCAGGAGGTCGGGCGACGGTTGATACGCGGCGGGGGCGGCGATGCGGAGTTCGAAGTCGAGCCGGCTGGCGGCGAAGGCGAGTGAGTTGGCGACGTTGCAGGCGCCGTCGCCGAGGAACGTGACGATGCGACCGCGAATCGGTCCGCGCTTTTCCTGGAAAGTGAAGAGATCGGCCAGGATCTGGCAGGGATGCTCCTCGTCGGTGAGGGCATTGATCGTGGGGATGCCGGAATACGCGGCGAACTCCTCGACGTCGGTCTGCCCGTAGGTGCGGATGACGGCGCCATGCACCATGCGGCCGAGGACTCGGGCGGTGTCTTTAATGGGCTCGCCGCGGCCGAGTTGGATATCGTTGGCGCTGAGAAAGAGGGAACCGCCGCCGAGCTCGCGGATACCGACTTCGAACGAGACGCGGGTGCGGGTGGAGGATTTGGCGAAGATCAGAGCCCAGGCCTGGCCCGCCAGTGGCTGCCGGGGATGATGCCCGCGCTGTTGTTTAACCGTGACCGACGCGGAGAGGATTCCTTCGATGTCGGCCTGGTCGAGTGCCTCAATGCTCAGCAAGTGTTTCATGGTATCCCCGGTAGTCTCGAGGAAAGTGGAAAGAAGAACACCAACGCGGACGTACTCTCAAGTGAAATTCGAGGGTGGCAGCAATCGGTTCACCGGGTAACCGGTGCCTCCTGAAGGAGCGTCCAGGCGAGACAACGCTCGAGTTCATCGAGCACGATGGACTCGCGAGCCTGGAGTTCTTTGATCGCAGGAAGCACCACCCTGACGAGCCAGGGCAACCGGGCCGGCATCGCGGGCGCGTGATCGGGCAGGGCGATGGTGGGATCGGCTGGAGCACAGCAGCTCTGGAGCAGGAGATCGTAGTAGACCCGCTCAGCCATGCCGAAGGCTTCGTCCGCGGCTCCGGGATCCCAGCAGGCGACGCCGAAAAGGATGGGCGCGTCGTTTCTCAAAAACCAGAATGCGCGCAGGCCAACTTCCAACGCCGGTTCAACCCGACATGAGAAAGCGGAGAGGATGCCGGCGAACGATCCCCCGCCTCGGCGGGCGAGATCGGACAAGGTAGCCGCGGTGCGGCGTGACAGGGGGTGACGGTGCAAATCTTTGATGGCACCATTGTTGAGGGTGAAGTAGTGAAGGGCTGGCCGCTTGCTCTGACGGTACGTCGCGGGTTTTCGTTCGGATTTGAGCGCGCCCCGCCTGGTGATTGGTGCCGGCATGACGTGGGCAGGCTGAGCAGGAACCGTGCGGAGCCAGGGCGGCTGCAGGTTGGGGAACACTTCGAGCGCAGAGACCCAGGTTGGTGCGCATAGTTCAAGAAATGTTGTGCCTTGGCCAAGCGAAGAAGAGACGCTCTCCACCGGTTGCCTTAGCTGAGCGCCGTCAAATGAAAGTCGGTTCCGATTCCCTATGAAATCAACCAAGCTGCTATTCTTGTTGGTCCTGGTCGCTCTAAGTTGCGCCGTCCCGTTGGCGCTCACCGAAAGCACTCCTGAACAGGTTGCGAAAATTCGCGCCGACGCCAAGACGGTCCTGGCCGTGTTGCCCGACCGGATGCCGGGAGCGGAGAAGGACATCCCGCAGCGGGTCGAGCTTGGGCGCAAGCTCTACTTCGAGAAGAAGCTCTCGATGAACGAGTCCCAATCGTGCAACACCTGCCATGACATTGAAGGTGGCAAAGCCGGAGTGGACAACGAGCCGACTTCCGCGGGGGCGTTCGGCAAGCGGGGCGACCGCAATTCGCCCACGGTCTTGAACGCCGGCTTTCATGTCGCGCAATTCTGGGATGGACGCGCCCAGGACCTGAAGGAACAGGCCAAGGGCCCGGTGTTGAATCCGGTGGAGATGGCGATGCCGGACGAGGTCGAGGTGGTCAGGCGACTCAACGCGGAAGCGGCGTATCCGAAGCTGTTCGAGGCGGCATTTCCGGAGAGCCGGCCGGCGATCACCTATGACAACGTGGCCGAGGCCATCGCGGCCTTTGAGCGCACGCTGAAGACCGACGATCGGCTGGACGATTTTCTGCGCGGAGATGACCGCGCTCTGAACGGGCAGGAGTTGCAGGGTCTGGCGTTGTTTCTGGAAACCGGGTGCACCGTTTGCCACTACGGACCGACCCTTGGCGGCCTGGTTTACCACAAGGCGGGATTGATCAAGCCCTATGAGAATACGGAGGACCTGGGACGTTACACCGTCACCAAGGACGAGGATGACAAGTTCAAGTTCAAAGTGCCGTCGTTGCGCAACGTGGCCCTGACCGGGCCGTACTTCCACGACGGTCGCATCCAGACGCTAGATCTGGCGGTGGTGAAGATGGCCGACATGCAATTGGGCCGGCAGTTGACCGCCGAAGAGACCGCGTTACTCCGGGCATTCCTGGGCGCCTTGTCGGACAAGAAGCTCGCCGCTCAGGGCAAGTAAGCGTTCTGCCTTGCTCTCTCCCCTTGAGGGGCGCGCAGGTGCTCGTTCGCCGGTGGATTCAGGGCTGGCGAACGGCGGCGGTCAGGGATGCGAGGCGTTCGAGGATCTGGTTTTCGATCGAGCCGCGGAAAGGGCCGTAGAATCCGTAATAGATCATGGAGGATTCGGTTTCATAGCCGCCTTCCTTGATGAGCCGCGCCGAAGGAATGTAGCAGGGGACTTCGTAGGCGTAACCGATCGGCCAGGGATGATCGGCGGCGAGCATTCGTTTAATGCGCCGCGAGTAGTCGACCACCACTTCACCCCCCATCATCACGAAGGTCAAATCGTCGCCCAACCGCAGGACCGCCAGGGGCAGCGTGACCGATTCCGGCAGCGGTTGGCCCGCATTGAGCCGCTGCAAATAAGTCTCGGCCCGGAACTTGACGTGCACATCCGCGCTCCGGGCATCCTGCTCCAACCGCTCGCGGCTGGGAGGCGGGACCAGCGGCAATTTCAACTCGTCGTACGCAAATCGGAAGGGGCCGCGGACGGGGCGCATGGGACGGTCAAGCACTCCGGCGACAGCGCCGGCGAGTTGCAGGCCGTGGCGTTTGGCTTCGAGCAGGGTGCCCCGGGGCGAGGGATCGGCGTCGGCGCCCATGCCGGTGAGGAACAGGGCCACGGCGCCGGGTTGGTGCGATTCGAGGTGTTGACGGGCATAGGCCATGTACTCGCCACAAACGACATACCAGTCGTCGCCCGTTCGAATGGAAGTGCCGTGGCAGGCGTAGCCGAACAGCACGGCGCGGACGTTGCCGGCATTGCCAACGACCCGCAGCACCGGCACATCCCAATCCACCGGTCCGTCCGGGTTATCGCCGAACACAACCTGGTCGCCCTGATAAACCCGTCGGTTCATGGCGAAGGTGGCGCGGCCAACGCCGTGTTCGAGCGTGGCCGGCTGGCAATCGGCGAGGGCGGCGCCGACCACCTCGACGAGTTGATCGCGCAAGCGTTGGCTGTATTGGGCGATCCGGGAGTGTTCCTCGGGGGAGAGTTGGCCCATGTTAACGAGGGTGTCTTCGAGGATCGGGGCGGAATGCGTGTGACTGGAGATGACGGCGACCCGGCCGGGACCGAGTTGAAACCGGTCGGCCATTTGGGCAAGCACCGGTTGCATGAAGGCCCGGCTGACTTCGCAATTGTCGAGGGCGACCAGGACGAAGCGTTCGCCGTCGGGGTTCTTGAAAGCAAGGGCCTGGACGAGAAGCGGGTGATCCAGTTGATCGGCGCCGCGTTTGCGGCCGGCGTAACCGGCCAGGCGGATTGGCAGCTCCGGGGTAATGTCACGAACGGCAAGACCGATCAGCGGCGCGGAGGGTTCGGCAACTGCAGTGCCAGCCGGGATCATCAGCACGATCGCAACCGACCAGGAAATCCAGCGAAAGCGGAAGAACGTTTTCATCTTAGTAACAGTCCAGTTGGACAGTGTTGCTCCGAGCCTACGCCGGCCGGTCGCGCCAAGTCCAGCCCGGGATCGGGCCGGCAACGGGTGAGCCCGGGATATGGAGTGCGGTGGCAACCGGCTCCTCTTCACAAGGAGTTCTTTGCGCTCAACCGGCTGGCGGACAGGACGCGAAGGCAGCGGAAGAACCCGGAACGGATGACCGTGGATTACTGGCCAGTGCTTACGGGAATGGTCATCTTTTAGCATCCGACTTTTTGCTCGGGTGAAGGCAGAAGGATGAATGGAGACTGTGGAGGACTCCTTACTTCTGCCTTCTCACTTCTGCCTTCTTACTTCTTTCAACCGCCTTCGGCCAGGCGCTGGATCTCCTGCGCGACGATGGCCACGCCTTCCTCGGCTTGCGCGCGGGCCAGGTTCAACGCGGGGAGCAGCCGGATGACCTGAAGTCCGGCGGGAATGGTCAGGAGACCGGCTTCATGGAGGCGGTGGACGAATTGGAGTGAGGCGGGCTGCGGTTGGTTGACGAACGCGGGGATCTGTTCCTTGGCGACCAGTTCGAAGCCGATCATGAACCCGACGCCGCGGACCGACCTGATCACGTGCGGATAGGCGCGGGCCAGGTTCAGCAGTTGGTCCTGAATCCAGGCGCCGAGCTGACGGGCGTTGTCGGCGAGGCGATCGCGTTCGACGATTTCGAAGACTTTGAGGGCGACGGCGCAGGCCAGGGGTGTGCCGCCGTAGGTGGTGGCGTGAGAACCGGGGCCGAGCAGATCGGCGTAGGGTTCTCGCACCCAGAAAGCGCCGATGGGGAAGCCGGCGCCCAAAGACTTGGCCATCGAGATGCCGTCGGGCAGAAACCCGGAAGCGTCGGGGATCCCCTCAAGCAACCGCTGGAAACTTTGAAATCGGCCGGAGCGGAAATAGCCGCACTGGACGCCGTCCATGAGGAGGAGGAGGCGATGTTCATCGCAGAGTTTTCGCAGGCCCAGGAGGTAATCGGGGGTGGCGGGGGTGATGCCGCCTTCGCCCTGGATGCCTTCGATGAGGATGGCGACGGTGGCGGGAGAAAGGGCGTTGCGCACGGCCTCGAGGTCGTTGAACGGCACGTGGCGGAAGCCGGCGACCATAGGTTCGAAACCCTGCTTGACCTTGTCCTGGCCGGTGGCGGCGATGCCGGCCAGCGTCCGTCCGTGGAACGAGTTTTGGGCGGTGAGGATTTCGAATCGGCCTTCGTCGTGACCGAACTTGCGGGCCAGTTTGAAGAGGCCTTCGTTGGCTTCGCCGCCGCTGTTGGAGAAAAAGACCTTGCCGGCGCCGAGGTGCGAGACGATGCGCTGGGCGAGGCGGCCCTGGGGTTCGTGGTAGTAGAGGTTCGAGATATGGACGAGGCGGCGGGATTGGTCGACGAGCGCCTGCGTGATTTCAGGATGGGCATGGCCCAGCGCGCAGACCGCGATGCCGCCTCCGAGATCCAGGAACCGTTTGCCGCGGACATCGAACAGGTAACTGCCGTTGCCATGGCTGAAGGCAAGGTCAAAGCGGCCGTAGCTGGGGACGACGTGGCGTTGGAACAGTTCGCGAACGGTCTCGAACTGGTTATGCACGAACGGGGGCAACGGTGGCACGATCTCTTTCATCCGGGGGTTGAGTTAGCCGGGATGTGTCCGAAAAGCAAAGGCGTAAATTCAAGCGCGGCTCTGGAATCGCGGGGCGCGATCACGAACCCGGTCAGCGTGCAGCAACCACCGGCAGCAGCACGTGCGACGGGTGATCGGGGCCGAGATGAATGGTGTTGCGCGCCGGTCGGGCGCGGTCACTCGCGCGAAAAGGTTCACCCGTATTGGGGTTGGGGTCGAACCCGGGCGCGCTGCTCGAGCTGACATGGACCCGGAGGCGATGGCCGCGATTGAAGATGACGCTGGTGGACCAGCAATCGATGTCGAGCGGCTGGATTTCACCGGGGGTGAGGAGTTGTTCCCGGTCCAGGCCGTGCCGGAATCGCGCGCGCAGGACGCCCTCGCAGAGATTAAACGAGCGACCGTCGGGATAGACGTCGCAGAGTCGGACGAAAAAATCGGTGTCGGGCGCGTCGCTCTCGATCCAGAGCCGGGCGCGGACCCGGCCGGTGACTTCGGTCGGCTCGGTCAGCGGTTCCGAGGTGAAGACCAGGAGATCGTCACGGGATTCGATGGGGTTCTGGTTGATGGGGCCGGCGGGGAGCGTGAGTTGGCCGCCGCCAATCGTGGGGATGGGGTGGGTAGGATCGTGGCGATAAGAGAGAGTCGCGGCAGCGGCCGCCTTTTGAGTCGATAGCGAGCGATCGGCTTGGAGGTAGTAGGGAGTGGGAGAGGCGGGGCAGGGGGGCCAGGCATCGGCGGTGCGCCAGGTATTGCCCGGGGCATTTGGATCCGTGACATCGCCGAGCACATAATACGTGACGGCGGGGTCACGGTCGGCATGGTTCGCCACGCCTTTGAGCCAGCGATCGAACCAGCGCCAGGCATCGTGGACGTTGCCCGGCGGGTTCTTGCCGCCGGGGAAGGTCAGATCCCCCACCTTGTCCTGGAGGACGGCATGAGCCCAGGGACCGAAAATCAGTTTCTGGCGGCCGCGCGCGCCGGGGCCGCCTTGTTCCTGATAACCGACGAAGGCATCGAGGGTGGCTTGCGCGAAGATATCCCAGTAACCGCCGACGTGAATCGCCGGGGTGTTGACCGCGGCATAATGACGCGAGGCATCCTGGGCGCGCCAGTAGTCGTCATAGAGGGGATGACCGACCCAGATGGCCAGTGCATTGGTGGCGTAGCGGGTGGTGCGAATCCAATCCTCGATGAGCGCTTTGCGAAAGACGCCACCCGTGTAGACGACGTCGTAAAGGTTGGGGGCGCCCACGATGAGGTACTGCGCCGCGAGCGGGTCGGTGCCATCGATGGCGAGCTGGAATTGGGTGATGGCGCCGGCCGAAGCGCCCCAGGTCGCGACCTGGCCGCCGCACCAGGGTTGTTTGAGGAGCCACGACAGCGTGTCCTTCCCATCGGGCGCATCGAGCCGGAACGGCAGGTTCTCGCCTTCGGAAGCGAATCGGCCCCGGGTATCCTGGGAGACGACCGCGTAACCCCGGGCGCAGCCGTCCCGGCCGAGGCCGGCGCCGAGATCCTTGTTGTAGGGGAACCGGACCATTACGACCGGGAAGGCGCCATTGGTCTGAGGCAACCAGACGTCGGTGGCGAGGTGCACGCCGTCGCGCATGGGGACCTTGAACTCGAGCTTGACCGGTGTGGGAGCGGTCGCACTTTCCTGGGCGGCGATCCGGGTGACGGTGAAGAGCAGCGCGCAGAGCGTCGCGAGCAGGCGCGGGGTCGGGAGTTGCCGGGAAGATGATTTCATGGGGTTCGAGTCTGAGTTTTCGCCGCGGTGTCGGAGCCGGCATCGCCGGATCGATATTCGATCACCTTGACCTTTTCGAGGGTGACGAGACCACCGCCCAACATGCGGTCCAGTTCGGGGAGGAAAGCCTGAATGTTCGGTTCGCTATCGACGATTTCAATGACCAGGGGCAGATCGGTCGAGAGCCGCAGGATTTTGGCGGTATGCAACCGGCTGGATTTGCCGAAGCCCATCGGGCCGCGGAGCACGGTGGCGCCGGCCAGGTGAAGTTCGCGGGCTTTGAGGACGATGGCCTCGTAAAGGGGATGGCGCCCATGCCGGTCGCTCTCGCCAATGAAGATCCGGAGCAACACCGCGTCGTGAGGTAACTGCATGTCAGTGGCCTTTCAGGGAGTTGAGGCTCTGGGCGAGGGCATGGCCGAGCCAAACCGCGACCAGACAACCGGCCATCGACACCAGCGCATTGCCGGCGGCACGGCCATATTCGCCGTTCTCGGCGAGGTTGAGGGTCTGGAGGCTGAAGGAAGAGAAGGTGGTGTAACCGCCGAGCACCCCGGCCATGAAAAGATTGCGCAGCCCGGGCGCGACGAACCAGCGACCCTCGGGACTCGTCAGGGCCGCGAAGAAACCGATGGCAAACGAGCCGGTGACATTGACGATCAGTGTGCCCCAGGGAAAGGTCTCGCCGAAGTGGCGGGCGGCCACACCGGAGAGCCAGAACCGGGCAACGCTTCCCAAGGCGCCGCCGAGGGCCACATAGAGATAGTTCGAGGCCATGGGCAGGGGACCGACGGGTCAGCGCGGGGCCGGCGGTTGGAGCTGAGGCCGGAGTTGCGGGAACAGGATGACGTCGCGGATGCTCTCCTGACCGAGGAGAAGCATGCAGAGGCGATCGATGCCGAGGCCCATGCCGCCGGCGGGCGGCATCCCGTGTTCGAGTGCGACCAGGAAATCCTCGTCGAGCTTCTGTTGTTCGCCGCCGGCCTGGTGCTCGAGACGTTCGCGCTGTTCGACCGGATCGTTCTGTTCGCTGTAAGCCGGGGCGATCTCCTGTCCGTTGATACAGCACTCGAAGACCTCGACCGTGTCCGGATCGTCGGACGAGAGTTTGGCCAGCGGAATCAACTGCTTGGGCGCGTGCGTCACGAACATCGGGTTGATCAGCGTGGGCTCGATCAGCTTCTCGAACACGGCCTGCGTAACTTCGAAATCCTCGTATTCCTTGGCGATCTCGGCGCCAAGCCCGGTCGCCCGCTGACGGCGCTCGTCCGGGCTGAGCGCGAACCAGTCCGCGCCGGCCCGCTCTCGGATCAACTCCTTGTAACGCACGCGTGGCCAGGGCGGGGTGAGATCGATGGTGCGGGTGACCTGGCCCTCGGCGTTGCGATGTTCGATGAAGAGCGTGCCCAAAACGGTTTGGGCGACGTGGCAGACCAGGGATTGCACGAGCTCCATCATCGTCTCGTAGTCCCCGTAAGCCTGGTAGACCTCGAGCATGGTGAACTCGGGGTTGTGCTTCCGGGAGATGCCTTCGTTGCGGAAGTTCCGGCCGAGCTCGAACACGCGTTCGAAGCCGCCCACCAGCAGGCGTTTGAGGTAAAGCTCGAGGGCGATCCGGAGATAAAAATCGCAGCCGAGCGCCTTGTGATGGGTGACAAAGGGCTGGGCCGCAGCCCCGCCGGGGATGGCCTGCATCATGGGGGTCTCGACTTCGAGGAAATCGCGGCCATGAAGGAATTGGCGGATTTCGCGGACGATGGCGCTGCGTTTCAGGAAGACCTGGCAGACATCATCGTTGGCGAGCAGATCGAGGTAACGCTGGCGGTAGCGGATTTCGGTGTCCTCGAGACCGTGCCACTTGGCCGGAGGAGGCCGGAGGGATTTGGTGAGGATGGTGAAGGAGTTGATCCGGACCGAGATCTCGCCGGCCCGGGTGGTGAACATCGTTCCGTTGACCCCGATGAAATCGCCCAGATCCAGGTGCTTGAAGAGCTCGTAGGTTTCATCGCCGAGCACCTGTTTCTGGGCGTAGATCTGGATGCGGCCGCTCTGGTCCTTGAGATCCATGAACTGGCTCTTGCCCATGTCTCGATGGGCGGTGATCCGTCCGGCGAGGGCCACCTCGCGGCCTTCGGCATAGGCGGCACGGGCCTGGGCGCAGGTTTCGGATGGAGTAAAGCGTTGGGCGAAGGGATTGAGGCCGCGCTCGGTTAAGGCTTTGAGTTTGGCTTTGCGCTGCTCGATGAGTGCGTTGGTTTCGTCCATAGGTTGAGCTTCGACCGCCATCGGCCGGGTGTGACCGCAAGTAGAACATCCTCGGGCCAGGGAAGTCTACGGCATTTCCAGCTGCGTTGGTCGGGCGAGAATTGCCGGTGGAGAAGCGGCCCGTGCTCGCGGTGGACTCCGCGGGCGCTGGTTACGTCGAGGAACCAGGCTGGCCGAGTGAAGGGGACGACGGTCTATCGGTTGAGATCGACCCCGGCCTTCCCGCCGCCTGCGGAACTGGAGTGCACCGTCGTGGTGAGTCATTCGGTCTTCAAGAAGCTCCACACCTGGGGGCCGCCGCTCGGGGGGTGGCCCTCATGGATCACGCGGAAGCCATGCTTCTCGTAGAAGGGCACGTTGCGGGGATTGGTGGTTTCCAGGAAGCACGGGACACCCTGGAGTTGGGCGCGGTCCAGGCCGGACCGCAGCAGAATGGAACCGAGGCCCTGTCCCTGGAGTTCGGGGCGTACCGCGAGGTTGAGCAGATACCAGTGCCGGCTGGCGACAGATTGTAGGCGTTGCTCCTCCATCCATTGCAGGAAGCGCATGATGCGCCGGGTGGCGGCGTAGCCCACTCTCAGGGCGGCGGCCAGCAATCCCATGCGGATCATGCGCGGCAGGCTCATCGTGGCGCGCTCGGACCGCAACCAGATCGCCACCCCGCCGCCATCGTGCACGGCGTCCACCGCTCCGCCGCGGAGCCCATGACGCAGCGCCATTTGGAAAATGTGCGCCAGCCCGATGCCGCGCTGGGGCGCATTCGGGAAGAAGTACGTCGCCATGGGATCGAAGGCGAAGGCCTTGACGAGCGTGGCCAGGGCCTGCGGCAACTGGTGACGGTCCAGGGCGACGACCGGCGAGGTGGTTCGAATCACGGGCGCTCAGAGGATCAGTTCGGTGACCGCGAAGGTCGCCTGATACTTGCCCAGGATCTTGATGGTGATCCGGCCGGAGTCGTAATCGCGCTCAGCCGCCAGCTCGATCGGCAGTTCCTGGGTCGCCGTGATGGGTTTGAGCGGCGCCGTCAGGAGAGGCTCCGTGTTCTTGCCAAAGACGAGCATCTCGAGCCCTCCGTCACTGGTGCGTCGAACGCCCAGCGCGCACTGCGGCACGGTGGCGTATCCGCCGTCAGCGTAAACGGTGACCAGGCGCAGCTTGTCGGGCGCGATCGCCTGGCCGTACTTCATGGGCGCCAGGTTGTGCAGCCACAACAAGCCCACGGGGGCGACGGGCTGAGTTTGAGTCGGTTTGAGGCTCTCGGCGCTCAGGTTCTTTTGGGGCAGGACGAGACCGCCATATTCTCCTTCACGGAGTGCGACCGGCTGTTTCGCGTCGGGGTCGGTGGCGATAGGGGCCCCCTCGAGTTGCCGGGCGTCGGCCGTGACCGCGGCGGCATATTTGAGGGCCTCCTCACGGGGGAGACGTTCCTGGGCGGTGGCGAGCTGAACGGTGGCGAGCGCGGCGAGTGTCAGGATGATCTGTTTCATAGTTTCGATGGTTGACTGCATGTAACCTTGGTAACGCCGCGGCCCCGGCTTTGGTTACAGTCGAGCCCGGTTTTTTCCCGGGCTCAGTCCCCCCGAGGGTTGACCTCGAGCAAATCGAGCGTGAGCTGGGAGGGTGTGGGTTTCATGACTTCAAACGCCTGGCGTTGTTCGGGGGTGAGTTCCTGTTCGACCTCCGCGACCAGCCGCCAGATGACGTTGGTGCTGCGGGCAATGGTTTCAAGGCGGATGACCTGCAATTCGCCGACGGCCCGGTCGAGGTGCGCCTGGATTTTCGCCGCTTGTTCGGGCGTCGGTTTGACCACCCGGTCGAATTCGCGCGATACGTGTTCGTTCCAGGTGGCGGGATCGTTGCGGGCTTCGAGTTGTCGCCGGGCGAGCCGATGCCCCAACAGACCGCCGACCAACCCGCTGCCGGCCATGAGCGCCGCCAGGGGCAGGATGATGCGCCAATGTCGCAGGAAATTCATAAGCGCCAGACCAGTTGTGCGACCGCGTTTTCGATACCCGGTTCCAGCGGCTTCGCGTCGCGAAGATGCGGCAGTTCCAGGACCGCACAGACGGCCAGGAACACACCAGTCACGGCCAGCGAACGCCAGGTCAGCCGTTGCCAAATCTGTTCAAGCGACGCCACCGAACCCGGCGTCGGCCAGGCCCGGGCCAATACCCGGGTGGTGAACCCCAGCGGAACCGGTTCGTCGCTTCCGGGTGCCTGACGCGCTCGCGTGGCGCAGGCTTGCCATTTCCGATCGAAGTCATTCATGGGGTTCCGTTCCTTCCAGGCGGATCGCCAGAGCTCTGAGTTTGCGGCGCGCGCGAAAGGCTCGCACTTTGACCCGGGTCGCGCTCCAGCCGGTTCGTTGGGCGATTTCGTTCACCGAGAGTTGTTCCAGGTCCAGCAAAGTGATGACGAGCCGATCCGGGGGCGGCAACTGCCCGAGCAGTCGCTCGAGCACCTCGCGGGCGGCGGCGCTGGTCAGTTCCGGCCCGGCCGGGGCATCGCTGACCATGACTTCCAGCCAGGCCGCTTGGTCCTCGGACAGGTCGCTCCAGCGCAGTTCCGGACGCCGGCGTTCGGCCCGCAGGGCATCCAGACAGGTGCGGACCGCGAGCCGCGACACCCAATGTTCGAGGGGGACGCGGGCGTGGGGCTGGTATTGATCCAGACGCCGGAACAGCTTCACAAAGACCTCTTGTGCCAGGTCCTCCTCGGCCATGCGCCGGGGCAGGTGAGAACGCACAATGCGGATGACCAGCGGGTAAAGATGCTCGACCAGCTCCCGCGCCGCGTCCTGGTCCCGCTGCCGGACCTGCTGGAGGCAGGAACCGAGGTCGAAATTGACAGTTCCCATGAGTCATGTGCCGCTGACCGTCCCCATTAGTAACGCCGGCGATGGCGGTCCGGTTACCACCCCTTTTCCTTGCCAACCTGGCGGCGGCCAGCCAACCCTTCCCGCACCAGCATGAAACCAACGTTGCTCGTCCCAAGATCGGCGCTCATCGTCGCGTGCAGTCTCTTCGGATTGGCCGTGGCCTTCCTTCCCCAGGCCGGCGGGCAGGTCCTCGAGCCCACCGCGGTCAAACCCGCTTCGGACCCGCGGGAGGTCGTCATCGTCTTCAAAACGCATTTCGACATCGGTTACACCGATATGGCGAGCAATATCGTGGCGAAGTATCGGACCACGATGATCGACCAGGCGCTCGAAGTGGTCGACGCGAACCGGGACCTCCCGCCCGAACAGCAGTTCACCTGGATGATTCCCGGCTGGCCGATGAAAGTGATCACCGAAGATTGGCCCGGTCAGACTCCCGAGCGGCAGCGGCGGGTGATGCAGGCCTTTCGGGATGGCCGGTTCGCCGTCCACGCCCTGCCTTTCACCCTGCACACCGAGTTGCTCGAGCCGGAGGATATCGTGCGCGGGATGCGTTTCTCCTCCGCCCTGGCCCGCGCCAGCAGCCAACCGCTCCCCCGCGACTCGAAGATGACCGATGTGCCGAGTCATTCGTGGATCTTGCCGACCTTGTTGCGGCACGCCGGCGTCGATTTCCTGCACCTCGGCTGCAACCCCGCCAGCAGTTCACCGCGGGTACCTCCGTTGTTCTGGTGGGAAGGCCCGGACGGCTCGCGCGTGCTGACGATGTATTCCGCCCAGGAATACGGCACCGGCTTGAAGCCGCCCCCGGACTGGCCTTACCGCTCCTGGCTGGCCTTGATTCACACCGGCGACAACCATGGCCCGCCACGCCCGGACGAGGTGAAAAAGCTCCTGGCTCAGGCCAGCCAGGAACTCCCTGGCGCCCGGGTGCGCATCGGCCGGCTTTCGGATTTTGCCGACGCGATTCTCGCCGAGCAGCCTGATCTGCCGGTGATTCGCGGTGACATGCCGGACACCTGGATCCACGGGCCAATGGCCGATCCGCGCGGCGCCAGCCTCGCCCGCAACCTGCGTCCCGCCTTGGCGTCGACGGAAACGCTCAACACTCACCTCGCCGCGTGGGGCGCGCGCGACTCGGACCTCGCGGCCCTGATCGCCGACGCATACGAACAGAGCCTGCTTTACGGCGAGCACACCTGGGGCGGCGCGTACTGGTGGATCTACGGCAAATACGAACTCAAGTTCGGCGACGCATGGCGGGCCGAGCGCGCCGCCGGCAAATTCGCGCGCATCGAATCCTCCTGGGACGAGCACACCGCCTACATCGAACGGCTGCGGGACCTGGTCACTCCGGCGCTCAACGCCGAGATGGGATCGCTGGCCGAAGCGGTCAACCTCTCCGGCCCGCGCGTCGTGGTGTTCAACCCGTTGCCCTGGAAACGCGACGGCGTGGTGACCGTGCCGTTGCCGGTCATGCCCGGGTCGCTCACCGATGTCGCCACAGGCAAGGTTGTGGCGATAGACCGCCGTGAGGGTGGCAACGTCACGTTTGTGGCCGGAGATCTGCCGCCCAACGGCTACAAAACCTTTGCGCTAACTGCCGGATCGCCCGTCCACCCGTCGTCGGCTCCTTTGACAGCACAAGGTGACAGCCTCGAAAACCAGTTCTTCAAACTCACCTTCGATCCGTCGCGCGGAGTGGTCGCCTCCTGGCTGGACAAACGCACCGGTCAAGAGTTGGTGGAGGCCAACGCGCCCCAGGGCTTCGGCCAATATCTTTACGAACGCTTCAGCCGGGACCAGGTCCAGGGCTTTGTCGATGCCTACGTCAAGATCACCGCCGACTGGGCCACGAACGAACTCGGCAAACCGAGCCTGCCTCCGGCAAGCGAAGTCCCTTATCGCGCCCTGTCGTCGAAGCATTTCACGCTTCGCTTCGAGCCCGGCGAGGTCGCGACGACCGCGATCCTCACTTCCCCGCTCGATGCCGGGCTGGGTCAGGCGGTGACCACAAAGTTCACGCTCTACCGCGACCTGCCCGTTGTGGATCTCGAGGTCACTGTTCATGACAAGCCTTTTGATCCGTGGCCTGAGGCTGGCTGGATCTGTCTGCCTTTCAATCTCGATGCACCCCGGTTTCGCCTCGCGCGCCTCGGCTCGATCGTGGATCCGGCGCGGGACATCGTGCCGGGCTGCAACTTCGACCAGATCGCCCTCAATGGCGGGCTCACCGTCACCGGTCAGGACGGCCGCGGCATCGGTCTCTGCGCGCTCGATTCGCCCGTGGTCAGCCTGGGTGATTCCGGCGGCTGGAAGTACACGAAAACGTGGACTCCGCGAAAAGGCCGCGTCTTTGTCAACCTGTTCAATAATCAGTGGACGACCAACTTCCGCCTCTGGAACTCCGGGACCTGGAGCTCCCGCGTCCGGCTCTGGCCCGTCGACCCCGGCAGTGCGGAGCAAAACCTGGTCACCCCGTCCGAGGAAGCGCGGTTCCCACTCGTCGCCGCCTATGCCGCCGGTTCTGCCGGGCAGTTACCGCCCACACAGGCCGGCCTCGGCCTCTCGCGCGGCGGCGTCAAGGTGTCCGCGTTCGGTCCGAACCCGGACGGTGACGGCACGGTGCTGCGGCTTTGGGAGCTGGCAGGTCAGTCCGGCTCCGTGACGGTCCGATTGCCGACTGGCTTCAAAGCCACGGTCGCGGTGCCAGTGGATCTCCGGGGCCAACCCACCGGTCCGGCGATCGCCCTCGCCGACCGCGCGTTTTCGACCACGGTAAATGCGTTCGCCCCGACCACGCTCGTTCTGCGATGAAATCAATCAACTCACTTCGCCCGCGCGTGACCCGAATGGACCGGCGGCACTCCGATTCCCGGCGCCTCGCGCGCCTGAGCGGTTTCGCCCTCTTGGTATCGCTCACTCTGCAACTGTCGTGGGGTCAGGCGGACAACTACGGGCCGGACACCACGGCCCGAACGCGCGAATCCGCCCAACCGATGCATTTCGTCCTCGTGATCAAAACGCACTTCGACATCGGCTATTCCGCCCTCGCCCGCGACGTCGAACATGAATACCGAACTACGATGATCGATCGGGCGCTCGAGACAATGGAACAAAATGCCCGGGTCGCCGGCCCTGGCGAATCATTCGTCTGGACGATCCCCGGCTGGCCCATGGAGACGATCCTCTGGGAAGGCCAGCACCCCGCGCGCAAGCAGCGCGTCGAGGCGGCTCTCCGTCGCGGCAATCTCGCCCTTCATGCGCTCCCCTACACGCTCCACACCGCCACCGGCGATCTCGAAACCCTCGCGCGCGCTTTTGGCTACTCTTCCCGCGTCGCCCGCCAATACGGACTGGCGCTGCCCAACGACGCCAAGATGACCGACGTTCCCGGTCACGACTGGATCATCCCCACGCTGCTCCGCCACGCCGGGGTGAAGTTCTTTCACCTCGGGGCGAACCCGACCAACATCCAGCTCAAGCAACCGCGGCTGTTCTGGTGGGAAGGCCCCGACGGTTCGCGTGTGTTGACCTTCTTTTCGACCGGTTACGACAGCGGGCTGCTGCCACCCGCTGATTGGCCTCACCGGACCTGGCTGGCGATGGTCATGAGCGGGGACAACGAAGGTCCTCCCGCCGCCGCCGCGGTGCGCGGATGGATCGCCACCATCCAGGAGAAGTTCCCCAACGCCACGATCACCGTGGGTCGCATGGAGGATTTCGCCGATGCCTTGCTGGCCGAGAACCCCGACCTTCCGGTCGTGCGCGGCAACGTGTCGGACAGCTGGATTCACGGGGTCGCCAGTTCGCCGCAGGCGATGAAAACGCTCGCCAACGTCCGGCCCCGCATTTTCGCCCTCGAATCGTTGCGCACGCTCGGCATGGCCTGGGGCATCCAGTTCCAGCACTTGCCGGCCGCGATCGCCGCCGGGTACGATGGCAGCCTGCGTTGGACCGAACACACCTGGGGATTGGCCAACCAACATTTTGTCCCCGGCCTGCACGGGGAGGCTTTCCGTATGGCCTATGCGCGCGGGCTGCCGCCCAATTATGAGCACATGATCGCCTCGTGGAAGGAGCACGACCAACACGCCTTCCGCGTCGAGGACAATGTGGTGCCGAAGCTGGAAGCGGAATTGCACACACTGGCGGAAAACGTCAACGTCGAAGGCCTCCGCATCGTGGTGTTCAATCCCTTGCCCTGGTCGCGGGATGGGGTCGTGGAGTTCGCCTTTCCCTTCATGGGCAGCATCGCCGGCAAGACCGGCGTCAGGGCCGTGGACGACGGCGCGGTTCAACCCCTCCAGACCTGGGGCGCGCACAGCCATCGCAACGGATGTTTCGTGGCCAGGAACGTGCCGCCGCTGGGCTACAAGACTTACGTCGTAACCGATGATCCGCCGCCGGCAACTTCGCTCGTGGGCGATGTCGGCTCCGCCACAATCGAAAACCGCTGGCTGAAAATCACCTTCGATTCCGCGCGCGGTTGCATCTCGAGTATCATTGAGAAATCCACCGGTGCCGAGTGGGTCGACCCGGACTCACCGCATGGCTTCGGGCAATACCTCTACCAGCAATTCGACCGAGCCGAGTGTGACACCTATATCGATAGCTACCTTCACCGCCAATACCATGGGTCGCATGGCCCCATCACCGCCAAGTCCGCCTTCGTGCCCGCCAGCGCCAGGCACATCGATTTCTCGCCCGCCAACCTGGACCTCGAGATCACCCGAAATGGCTTCAGTATCACCGCCACACTCGCTCCACCCCCGGCCACCGACGAGAACCCTCATACCGCCGCCCTTTCCGTAACGCTCTACGAAGCTCTGCCGGTCCTCGATCTCAGGGTCAACATCGTCAACCACCCGCCCACGGAAAATCCGGAAGCCGGCTGGATTTGCCTCCCCCTGGCGATCGATCAGCCGCGGTTTCGATTGCGCACGCCCGGCGCCATCACCGATCCCGCCCGGGACATGATCGAAGGGGGCAACTTCGCCTTCTTCTGGACCCAGGGCGGCCTGAGTGTCTCCGATCCCACAGGCCGCGGCGTGGGCGTTTGTTCACCCGACGCTCCGGCCTTGAGCCTCGGCCAACCGGGCATCTACAAGTTCATCGGCCATTGGCCGGAACCGAAGTCCGCGGTTTACGTCCACCTGTTCAATAACAAGTGGAACACCAACTTCCGCTCCTTCTGGAACGGGTCGTTCAGCGCCCGGGTGCGGCTCTGGCCCATCGCCGGATTCGAGGCGGAGCCAGACCTGGTGAAGCCGTCGGAAGAAACCCTCGTGCCCTTGCTCACCGGGTTGTCCAACTACAAGGCCGGTGTGCTGCCACCCCAGGCCCATGGCCTCACCCTGGCGCGCGGAGGCGTCCGAGTGACCGCATTCGGACCGAACCCGGACGGCGAAGGCACGTTGCTGCGGCTCTGGGAACTGACCGGCGCCGGAGGTGAATGCGCGGCGATCCTGCCAGAGACCATGGCGGTGTCCGCGGCTCGGCCAGTGGACCTGCGCGGACGGCCCATCGCCGAACCGGTCCCGGTTAAGGACCACGCCTTCCGCATCACCCTGCGGGCCTTTGCCCCCGCCAGTTATCTTCTGGAGTGACCATGAGGCTGCCGCCCGCCCAATTCGCAAACCTGAGCGGCATGCTCAATCCGTCGCGAAACGCTGCCGGTGACCGCAAAATGACACCCATGAACACCCTCCCGAGGCACACCCGTCTGCGCTTGCTGGCGGCATTGGTTATCGTACTCCTGCCGCCTCTTTCCGCGCCTGCCCAGGACGCCGCGCCCACCGACCGCAACCTCGTCAACACCCGCGTTCGCCCCGGTGGCATGCTGGCCGATTCGCCGGTCCGGTTTCCCGAGCAGGGGGCATCGCCGGCACAGTTTCCCCCGGACCTGAAACCGGAGCATTTCGATCCCCGGGAGCCGGATTTCTATCTGTTCAGTTCACCCGAACGTTCGTTGGCCCAGGTGAAGGAAATCCAGGCCGCCATGCCGGCCGGTCGCTTCACCCCGCCGCCCAACGACTGGAAACACCTGGCTCGCACCCGCCGCATCCTGACTGAAGGCGGCAAACTGCGCCTCATGGCCGTGGGTGACAGCATCGTCAACGACACGATGCGCTCGGGTTGGGTCGGCTTGCTGCAGGCGGCCTATCCCAAGACCGAAATCACCGCCACCGTCTACGTGCGCGGCGGCGGCGGCGCCCAACACTTCCGGGAGAACGACCGCCTCGCTCGGGAGGTGTTCCCGCGTCGACCCGACCTGGTGTTCCTCGGCGGCATCAGCCAGCGGTCGATCGAAGATCTTGCCGCCATGATCGAGCAACTCCGCGCCGGGCTGCCCGAGGTCGAGATTCTCTTGGGCACCGGCGCATTCGGCACGACCGACCCGCGCGATGCTGTCGCTCTTGCCCACGCGCCGCACTCCGGCAGCGGCGATTATGGTCGCCGGCTCCGAAAACTCGCGGATGAACAGCACTGCGCCTTCCTCGATTTCACGTTGCCCTGGGCCGAATACTTGAACTCCTCCGGGTTGCACCCGCACCGCTTCTTTCGCGACGTCGTGCATGCGAATGAATTCGGCGAACAGGTGCTCGCGAAGATCTTCCTGAGCTTCTGGCAGCCGGATCTCCAGCCGGCCCCCGCCCCCGTTGAATCGATCGAGTTCTTCACCGAAATCCGCTCCCAACCGCGCCCGCTCCGAATCCACGGACTCCGACTCGACTTGCGCGATGCCCGTCACACGCTCGACGTCGTCGTGGCTCGCGACCCGGACGACGCCGGCCCCGCCGAAGCTGAGTTGACCCCGCCCGCCCGGCTGATCGAGAGCCCGGACATCGTGGCCGCCATCAACGCCAATGCTTTTGCCCATGTCTCAACCCCGTCGGACGACCGGTTCGGAACCTGGCGGGCGGGCGATCCAGTGAACATCACCGGGTGGGCCATGCATCCGTCTCGCCAGGCCAGCCGACCCGCTGCCAACGATAGCTCGTGGAGTTTCTGGGTGACCGCTGACGGAAGGGCGCGCGTCTCTCCGCTCGAACCGCAGGGCGCCGCCCGCCTGGCTGTCGGCGGCTTTGCCTCTCTGATCGTGGAGGGCCACGTCACTCCCGAACTCGGCGGCCCCCTCCACCCCCGCACCGCCATCGGCGTGGATCTCACCGGGCATCGGGTGGTCATGGTGGTTGTAGACGGTCGACAACCGGGTTACAGCGAAGGCTTGTCCCTGCTTGAACTCGCGGAGCTCATGCAGTCCTTGGGCTGCCATGACGCCCTGAACCTCGATGGCGGCGGTAGTTCCATCCTGTTCCGCCGACGCGAGGACGGCTCGCTCGCGATTCTGAACCGTCCGGCTTCGATACCCGCCCGCCCCATCCCGGTGATGCTGGTGGTGCGATCGGTGACCCCTGAACTGCCCGTAAGGGATTAGTCCGACACCAAGATGTGCCACCGTTCCGCGTGCGGATCAGGCTCAGGCTGCGGCCAGCAGGCCCTCCAGTGATCTCGTGAGCAGGACCAAACCAGCCTAGCCATCGCATTAGCAATTCCTTAACAGACGGATACGCACTGTCCGGCATAGGGTGACCGCCCCAACTACCATGAACCTGTCACCCTGTTCGGGGCGTTTCAACAACTGCCATGAACCTGTCACCCTGTCTGCGCTCTCACTTTGCCGAGGAACACCCCATCATTTTACCCCCCCCCCATGATTTTGTCCTCGGCGTTGGTCCTGTCCGCTGCGGGACAAAACCATGTGCCGACAAAATCATGCCAAGTCCAGGAGGGATCGACTCGTCGGGGGGTGACGATTCCAGTGCCCTGCAAAGCGCGTCCGGTGACCGTCAACCTGTCACGAATGACACTTAGTTAGGAGCCCGCAAATTGCGCCTCTTTCCTTTGCGGTATTTGTTGCGATGGCGGATTTCACGATGGCGGCGGCGAGGTTTGGTGAGTCGGGGATAGCATTTGAGTCGTCGTTTAAGGGCGCCAGGTTCCTGGCGTCCCGGCCGGTCGGGGACCAGGTCCCGAGCGAGGGTCAGGAGCAGATCCTCCCAGAGTTGACGGCGCATCTTGCGGTTGCGGGCCTGGGCGATGGCGTTGGAGAACTGGCGCACGGCGTCGAGGGTGCCCTTGAAGCTGATGCGCTCCAACGGGACGGCGTGGAGGCTGGCCGCCTCGGCCATGACGCAACGGATGAGGTTGTGGGCGATGAGAAAGGCCATGAATTCCTTTTCGAGGATAGCGGAGGTGTTGCAGCGGAGCATCTCCATGCTCAGGGGAGAATACAGTGACAGGTTCGAGGTATGAACGGGGAGAATACGGTGACAGGTTCGAGGTGTGGAGGGGGAGAATACGGTGACAGGTTCGAGGTGTGGAGGGGTGGTCCCTTGCCCTTGAAGCCAGTCCAGGAGTTACTTGCGTCGAAACGGGCTGTTAATTCTGCTCGGAATATCGCCGGCCCCCGCCGATCCGTGCAATCCGTGTAATCCGCGGTCAACCCCCATGATGATTTTGCTTGGAAAATCGCCGCCCGCCGC
>JAHDYP010000016.1:0-31107 GCA_023383055.1 Verrucomicrobiota bacterium
ATAGAGCGTCGGCCTCCGGAGCCGAAGGTTATGGGTTCAAATCCCGTCGCGCGTACCACTTCGAAGCTTCGATAAAGCCTAATAGGATCGGGCCTTCCGTATGTAAGCCAAGAGCCCGTCCGACGTGATAGGGGGACGGGCTCAGGCCGGATCAGAATTGTCGGACGATCACTGGAGTCAGCGCAACCTCAGGCTTGGGTGCGTCGACGCAGCGCTTTGAGTCCGGGCAGGCCAACCAGACCGAGGAAAGCCAGTGCGCTGGCCAGACCCATGCCGGGTTCGGGAACGCTTTGCGCCAGGAACCCGCGAATCTCGCCGCTTGGGGCAAAAGAGGTGTGGATGTTCAGGTAGGCCTTACCTTCCATCAGGGCGGCCACCAGTGCGGCTTCGGCTCCCGCGGGATCGACATTACTTGTGAGAAACGAGGGGTTGAAACTCGAAGCCTGGGTCAGGTCAAAAGTCTGATCATAGCTGCCAGAAGTAACGCCGAAGGGGAATCCGGGGAACGTGGGGGTCGTTGTGGCCACCCCAGCATTGCCTTCACCCGCAACCGCCGTTGGTGCGTGAATATGCGCTACGGTCGTATTTCCAGTCAGACCCGAGAAGGTGACTTCGACGCGCAACAGCTGCGCGACGGAGTCGTAAGTGACCGTGGTGAACCCGGTGCCGTCGGACGTGACAGGTGGCGATTCCGCCGGGCCGGAAAGGTTGGCCGTGAAGACGAGGTTCGCGCTGTGGGCGTTGGGGGCAGCGAGAAGGAGCCAGGCGGCGGTGGCACCGAGGGCTGCGTTGAGCAAGGGGTAGCGGTTCATGGTATGGGGTTGGATGGGGCGGGCTCGAGCCCAGCTTGGTTTTGGGGCGGGCTGAATGCAGGCAGGTCCTGTGCCAGCCGGATTAATATAATTCTTCATCATTTCTTATCAAAGCTTTGGTGGTTTCTGGTCGCCAATGGCGGTTGTCGTCCGGGCAAGGTATCATCGCTAATGCATTGCATCAGCGTTGTGGATGTGTGGTCAGTTCGACGCGGGCAGGGGCTCCAGCGCGTAGGTTCGGGCACGAGTGCCGTCATCCGGGAACCGAAGCAGCACGGTTCCTTGGGAATCGCTGCGCACGCGGTCAGTGCGGACGCCGTCGCGTCGCAATTGGAAATCGGTGTTCGGCGGCAGCGATGCCAGCGTCTGTTCGAGGAGCGTTCCTTCCAATGGTCCGGTTACGGACCAACGGCGTGTGGCGGTGGGATCGTGGGACCAGGCGTGGAGGTGAACCTCCGTGGGGTTGGCTGCGCCCCGGGTGAGCGTCAGCGATGGGGTGGTGCCTCGGCCGTGGAAATAGCGGGCGGTCTCGCGGTCCACGGCCAGGGCAAAGGGGGTGCTGGCGCGCAACGCGAAACCGTCGACGGCAATCCGGTAATCGTTCAAGTGGAGGGCGATTTCGTAGGATTGATCGCGGAGCGAGTATTTTAGCACGGTGCCATTGAGTTCGGGGGTGAGATGGGGTTCGAGGTAGAGGCGGTTCCATTTTGGCTGGATGCCGTAGATGTTTCGATAGAGCCCGACGATGGTGGAAGCGTTGTTGGCGAGGATGTCGTTGCCCGCGCCGGTCTGGGTTTTGCGGAGGTAACGTTGGAAGGCGAGGCCGTCGCGTTCGTATTGGTCGAGGACGTTCTGGATGTATTTCACCGCCACCGCGGGGTTGTGGGCGGCGTAGGCGCGGGTGCCGGTTTCACCCCAGGCGAGGAAGAGGTCGCCGTTTTCGTAAACGGGGAAAGGGAACTGCCAATCGGCGCCTTCGCCCGCTTGATACGAGTCAAAGCAGAGCGGCCAGAAGAACAAGCCTTCCTGCTGCATGCGGGATTCGATTTGGTCGAGAATGCCCTGGGCGCGCGATGCCGGTTCGCAGAGGTCGTAGGCGATGGCCATGAAATTCACCGGCACGACGAGGTTATTGCCATGGATGGAGTCGTCGGGTTCGCGCCAATAGACGAACTGGTGCCGGGCGTCGTCCCAGAAGCCAGCGGCGGTGGTGGGCGCATTGAACCGGGCTTTGAGTTGCGCGGCCCGCTCCCGATAGCCGCGGGCGTGGTCGTGGTCGCCGAGGATTTCCTCCGCGTCGGCCCAGAGTCTGAGGGCATGGTAGAGTTGGGCGTTGACGAAGGCGTTTTCGTGGGCGGCCCAGATGACATCGATCCAGTCGCTGCCTTTGCGGTCGCGGTGTGAATCGGAGGTCATTTCGACCAGGCCATCGCCGTCTGAGTCCCGGCGCAGGAGGAACTCGAGAGCCTGTCGGACGCTGGGTTGGTGGCTGCGCAGCCAGTCGAGGTCACCGGTGAAGTCGAACAACTCCGCGACATTGATGGTGTAGCTGGGTTGGGAGTCCATGAGCCAACCCCATTGGCATTCGTAATAGCCGTGGGCGTCGTAAGTGCCGGGCATGGCATCGTCCGCGGTGTAGGACCATCGCGATTTCACGCGGCCGTCCGGGCCGATGGCGTGATCGCGTTGGTGGTTCAAGGTGCGGGCATAGGCTTGAAGATAGGCTGGATCATTCATGGCCAGGCCGAGTTGGGCGATCCAGGGTTCGTGCAGGACGGCGAACCCGCTGTAGTAACCGTTGCTGCCCATGATCTCGTCGTCGATGGCCCCGATGCGCGCGATGGTATGCAGGATTTCGCGGATGGCCGCGCCGTTGAAATGAACCAACGTTCCGCGGTCATAGGCCTGCTCGTAGTCCAGCGCTTGCAGGGTGAACTCGATGGCGACGGAGCCAGGGCGCACGGACTGCGGCGCCCAGACATCCTGACGATCGCGCAGAAACCGTCGCTGGCCGTGCTGGGGGACGAGCCGATCTTCACTCAGCGCGTGGGCGAGCGTGAAGACGCCGTCGGGTTGGCGGCTGAACCGGGTGGCAATGTGTCCCCCGGTCGGGCTGTGAGGCATGATTCGCAAACAGGCCGATTCATTTCGATTCCATAGGGTCACTGGCCCGGCATGCACGCCGTAGGTGGCGTTCGTTTGGTCGAAGAGTCTGCACCAGGCGACCCCGCCGTGGCCGAGGAGTGCGCCGGTCCAGGTGGACAGGTCCGCGAAGTCCCAGCCGGCGAGGGCGATTTCGTCGATCGACCCGCCGGTGAGGTAATTGCGTTCGATGCGCCAGAGTATCCGGTCCGCTTTGGCGGCGAACCGCCAGGTTTCTGTGAACTGAACGCGGCCGGCCGTGAAGTGGAGGTCACGGATCGTGGCGGTGTCCCTGGTGGTGGAGACTATGGGTGTCGCGAGGTTCTGAAGTGTGGTGAGCCATTGCCCGTCGACCTTCACGCCGGTCCAGGCACCGGAATGGTCGGCCATGACGTTCCGGCCTCCCACGCGCACCTCGTCCAGGAGACAGCGTCCATCATACCGGATACGGAGCGATAGTCCGCCGCCGTGATCGGCAATCGTCATGAGTTGATGCGCCGGGTCATGGGTGACTCCTGGAGTGATGGCCTCGGCCGCGCCCGGGAGTGGGGCGAAGAAGAGCGATAGTAGCGCCCGGCACAGTAACCGCCGAAGTACCCGCACAGAGGCGGAGCCACGCCAGGCGGTGGTCGGGATGGTCAACATGCTCACGTAGTATGCATGGAGTGTGACCAAAGGCAATGGATGCGGTAGCCGCCAGGCGCCGATTCACCTCGGCTACGGAGTGGTGGTCAGGAGGCGGACCGGGCCGAGGAGGCCGGAAGGCAGGAGCGGATGATCGGCTTGATAGGGGCGGTAGGTGGTTTTGGTGTAAGTGTGTTGTGGATCTCGGGCGTCGCCGATCATGCGGTTGGGCCAGAGGTTGGCGACTTCGATCTCGAGTGTGTTGTCGGTGGCGCGCACCGCCTGGGAGATGTCAACCTGCCAGGGGGCGGTCCAGGCGACGCCGCATTCGACGCCGTTGACGCGCACGCGGGCCATGACCCGGACTTCGCCCAGGTCGAGGAAGAGAGAGTTGGAGACGGCATCGCGCAGGGTCAGGGGCAGATCGAATTGCTGACGATAGGTCGCGATGCCCGAGTAATGGCGGATGCCGGGATCGGGGTGTGTGGTCCAGTCGGCGAGGTGATCGAACCGGGCTTGGGCGGGGGCACCCATGGCGGGATCGAAAGCGACCTCCCACGAACCGGTCAAGGTGCTGACATCGGTTTTGTCGGCGAAATTCGGGCTGACGTCTGGCGGTGGAGTGGCGGTGCTGGTGGGTGTTTTCGGAAACACGATGAAGCGACTCTCGAACGCTTCGAAGCGAAGTGGGATGGTGGTGTGGCGGTCCGCGGCGGTGAACTGGGGTAAGGCACGGATCTGGCCGGTGCGGGGATCCCACAGCTCGGGTGAACTGCCGGTGACTCTGAAAGTGGCGGTGGTTTGGAGGGGCTGATCGGTGCGGTTGGCAACGAAGTAGATCTCGCGGTCGGCTGTGGAGCGATGGGTGTAACGGAGGGGACCGGTCGTCTGGAAGTCCGGGGGCACGCCCATACTCTCGAGAAGCCCGGCGATGAGATCGTAGTGGGGGTAAAGTTCGGGGGGTGGCGGCATGGCCCTAAGCTGCCAGGGTGCCATGGTGGCGGGGCCGAGGAGCCGTGCCTTTTGCCAGGCGCTGGCGGAGGGCTCGGGGGAGGGTGGTTGGGGGCGTTTGATCCGCGCTGCGTGCCATAACGCGTCGGTGACGATGACCTGATCCGGCTGGCCGGCGGATTTCACGAGGAGGGCAGCGATCAAGCCGGCTGGGTTCGGCGAGGTGCCTCCGTTGCTGGCCCGCACTTCGAGCGTATTGCGCCCGCGCTTGAGTGCCGGCAGCAGATCGATGGAGTAGACCCGATGGAAATTATCGCCTTCGCCCATCGGTGTGTTGTTGACCGTCACCGAGAAGCTGTTATCCGCGGTCAACTCGAGCCGGGCTTCCGTCGGTTCCGTTTCGAGCTGAAAGAGGCGTCGAAACACGACGGTGCCCGGATCGGCCGCCTGGGCGGGTTTGCCTTCGGGAAACCAGATCCAGTTTCCCCGGGTGATGATGGGCACGACGGTCCTGGGGCTGGAGGGCATGGGGTCGATGACCTGGCCTTGGCCGTGGGTACGCCGGGTCAATTCACGCGCCGGGCTGAGGTCGCCCCAGAGCTTTTTGGCTTTGGCTGCAACGTGGAGATCACAGTGGGGGTAATCGACGAGGCTGGGTGATTTACGGGGGGGCGGTCCGACGATGGTGGCACCGGCTTGCACGAGTTCTTCGAGTTTGTTCAGCAGCCCGGGGGTCATGGTCGGAAAGTCTGGGAGGACGAGGATTCGATAGGCGGCGCCGCCGGGGAATACGATTTGGCGGTCGCGGACCTGGGCTAGTTTCACGAGTGCCTGGGGTGAACAACCATCGAAGTTGTAGCCGCGGCGGTCGGGCATTTCGGCGGTGCCATCGAAGGCCGAGGCGGGAGGCTGGAAGGCATTGGGCGCGCCTTCGGGCATGAGGTAGAGGATGTCCGCGACTGTCCGGCCCTGGCGCAGGAGGAATTGGCAGCGGGTGATGTAGCGATGGTAATCGGCGACCATGGGCCACCAGGTCTGGCCGCGATCCCAGTGGACACCGTATGGACCCATGACCATGCCGGGACGCGTTTCGTCGGGTTTGTGGGCGAAGGTGTGATAAGTCAGCCGGTTGATGCCGGTGCCGAAGGCCCAATCGCCCTGGTTCTTGAGGTAGCCGGGATAAAACTTCCAATCTTCGCCCGGGGCGCCGGTGAAGGCTTCGGCGGCGATGACGGGCCGGCCGAGCACGTGGCCGATTGAGCTGGCGAGGTGGCAACTGAAGGTCGAGTTGAAGCCGAGACTCCAGAACTCGCACATGGGCATGTCCGCCACCGCGCCGAGGTCGAAGTCGCTGGTCGGGTTCATGTCGTAGGGTTCGATCGACAGCGTGAAGCCGTGTCGGCGACCGAACGCCTTGAGATGTTCGGCGTGATGCTCGAGGACCAGGTCCTGGCCGGTGAGCCGCAGATCCCAGAGAAAACGTTCGGTTTGTTCGCGGCTGCCGACGACGTAACCGAGATAGGCGGGGTAAAAGGGTTGGGGATCGTAGCCGCGGCGTTGGCGAAACTCCTCGCGGAAGCGCGGAGTCCAGTTTTGGGCGCCCATTTCCCAACTGTCCATGTGCAGCATAGTCCAGCCGCGGTCGGGCGCTCGTGGACCGACCTTGTTGAGGAGCACCCCCACGTAACGCTCGAGGTGCGCGTCGAACGCCGTCTGATCGAATTTGTCGCATTCGAAGCCGAGCCCGGGCTCGGGGGCGGGGCGGGTCGAGGCGCCGTTGTTACGGCTGACGAACCGGAGCACGGTCCAGGAGCCGGCGGGGATTTCCCATGCCAACGTGCCGTCCGGCCTGAGTCGGTCGGAGAGGTCGAGGATGGTGCGCGGGTGGATGACGCTGTTTTCAGGTGCGACGGGAAAATCGGCGGGTGCTTCGAAGAACGGTCTGACCCCGGGTTGCGAGGTAAAGGGTGCGCGGTCATAGAGCGCCTTCTCGTCAACGTCGGGGATGCGTTCAGCACCGGATGGTGTGGGAAAGGCCAGCACGGTGACATCGCGGTAAAACGTCTCCCAATCGGCGCGCATTTGCGGCGGGACATCACCAAAGAAAGGCCGGTGTGGTGGCGGAACGGGGAGCTTTCCCTGGAATGCGCCCGGGCCCTGGACTTCGGTTTGGCTGGCGACCAGGTGTTGCATGGATTGCTCCGGTTTGACCCAGGGACCGCCGCTGCCGGTCCAGCCCGGGCCGGAACCGAGGGTGATTTCGATGCCGAGGCGCTCCGCCTCGCGGACTGCGTGGACGAAGTGATCCTGCCACGGTTCGCTGAGGAAATCGACGGGGCCGCGCGGGACGCCGACGTTTACTTCCAGGAAGACGAGATGGCCCAACCCGGCGGCAATCATGGATTCGAGGTCGCGGGTCATGCCTTCGCGGGAGAGGTTGCCGTCCATGAAATACCAGTAAACGCCGGGCCGCGCGGAATCGGGCGGGTCGACAAAGCCGCGCGCGGTGGGATCAGCGCTGGCTTGGAGCCAAAGGGCGCTGAGGATCAGGCAGGCCATCGTTCTCCGGGGCGCTGAGCGCGAGAGTAGAGGCGCCGGGCCGCTGGACCGGACTCGGGGTTTTCGAGGATGCCTTGGCGGTTCGATCATTTGGGTCACAACGCCTCGCGGATGCCGCGTTTCTCGTGGATGGTGAAGGTGCGCCAACCGTAGAAGGAAATGAAGACGAAGCAGAGCAGGGGCAGTATGAAGGACACACTCACGGCGGGCAGGCCCATGAGCATGCCGCTCTCGCCACCCAAATCAATGATGCGACCCTGCAAAGGCGGCATGAGCGCGCCGCCCACGATGGCGAAGATCAGGCCGGCGGAGGCGATCTTGGCGTCCTCACCCATCCCATCGAGCGCGATACCGTAGATGGTTGGGAACATCAGCGACATGCAGGCTGAGATGCCGATCAGGGAGTAAAGCCCCGGCTTGCCGGAGAGGAAGATGGTTCCCGCAGACGTCAGGATACCGCCCGCGGCAAGGAGCATCAGCAGACGGCCGGGGCTGATGAACTTGAGCATGAACGTGCAGATGAATCGGCTGCCGCAGAAAATCACCATGGCCACGATGTTGTAGTTCTGCGCCTGTGCCGCGGTCATGCCCAGGTTGGTGGTGGCGTAGTGGATGATGAACGTCCAGCACATGATTTGGGCGCCCACGTAAAAGGTCTGGGCGAACACACCCTCCACATAGCCTTTGTTCTTGAGCAGTCGGCTGACCGTGGCGCCGAGGTTGAGGGACTTGTTCGCGTCATGGCCGGTATCGGGCATCTTGGAGAAAACGAACACCAGCAGCACCGCGATGACCACGAGGCCGATGACCACGTAGGGCAGCTTCACAATGTCGAGGTCGTGCTGCTGCATGTCGGCGAAGCTCCTGCCCTGGAACGATTCCACTTTGCCCCCCTTGAAATCCGCCAGCGACCGGTCCAGCAGCGTGTCGTAGGGCACTTCCGCCAGGGACGTGTTCCGGGCCTGGGCGGTCGCCTGTTCAGCGGTCAGATATGCCTTCAGGGCCGGGTCCACGCTGACCTGCTCGGCGGGAACCTCACCCTTCAGCCCCTTGTGAAACGATTTCACGTCGTCACGAAAATCGGACACCTGAAGGCTGACGAGAATGAACAGACTGGCCACCGCCATTCCGGTGAGCGATCCGATGGGGTTGAACGCCTGCGCCAGGTTGAGGCGTCGAGTGGCGGTTTCCGGCGAGCCCATCGACAGGATGAACGGATTGGCCGTGGTCTCGAGGAATGCCAGGCCGAACGTCAACACATAGAGCGCGACGAGGAACAAGTTGAAATTGACGTTGGCCGCCGCGGGAATCGAGAGGAGGGCCCCGAAGGCGTAGAGCGCCAGCCCCACCAGGATGCCGGCTTTATAGCTGAACCGGCGGATGAACAGGGCGGCGGGCAACGCCATGGTGGCGTAACCGCCATAGAACGCCGTTTGCACCAGGCTGCTCTGCGTGTTGCTGATGACGAACACGTCCTTGAACGCCTTGACCAGTGGATTGGTGACGTCGTTGGCGAAGCCCCAAAGGGCGAAGAGCGTGGTGACAAGGATGAACGGCACCAGGTATGTGCCCGGGATGACCGGAGTCTTTGGCGAGTCAGAGCCCGCTGAAGGTTGGGGCTGATTCGAGGAGGCTGAGGTTGCTTTCATAGTCGCGGTGCAAAAGTGTTACTTTGGGTTCGCTGAATCAATTCTTTAAAAGCGATTGCGGCTGGGGCGGATTGCGGGTGACACGTGAGGCCCGAGACGGTAAAACCTTTCCGTGCAAATTCCCCAATGCTCGGTCAGTCGCGTTGAGTTGTCGCTTTCGCGCCGTCGGTTCCTGGGTGTTTGTGGTGCTTTGGCGCTGATGCGTTCAGGCTGGGCGGCGACGGGGGGTGCTTCGCCTGGAGACCTGCGGTTGTCGACTTCCTCAAATCATTTCAAGTCGTTGTCGCTCGAGGAGGCGTGTCGGCGCATTGCCGCGCTTGGGTTTCAGGGGATTGATATTTGGAGTGCCTACGAGAACTGTCCGCATTTGGATGATGCGCTGGCGCGATTGGGGGGCGGCGGGCTGAAGGATTTGCTCGCCCGCCACAAACTGGGGCTGTGCAGCTTTTCCTGTTATGTGGGTGGTTTCGCCAAGTACGCCCAACTGTTGGGAGAGACGGGCGGAGGTGTGGCGATCCAAGGGAGCGCGGCGCCGTGCCCGCCTGAGGAACTGACCTCGAGGATGCGGGCTTTTCTCGAGGGGCTGAAGCCTTTGGTCGAGCTGGCGGAACGCCATGACGCCAGGCTGGCGATCGAGAACCATGGGACGGCGTTGCTGGATTCGTTGGATTCGTTCAAGGCCTTTGTGGATCTGAATACCTCACCCCATCTGGGCATTGCGCTGGCACCGTATCATCTCCAGGCGGGTGGTGCATCGGTCGAGGCCGCCATTCGCGTGGCCGGTTCGCAGTTGCTCTTCTTTTACGCCTGGCAAAACCGGCCCGGCAGGGACCAGTTGCCCGGGCACGGGCCGACGGACTTTCGCCCGTGGCTGCGGGCCCTGGAGGCGATCGGGTATTCGGGCTATGTGAATCCGTTCATGCACGGTCACCTCGAGCCGGACGAGATGAGCGCCGCGTTGGGGGTGGCGCGCGATTACTTGAAGGAAAGGATGAAACCATGAAGCAGTATGATTCTCTCACGCCGGGCTCCTCGCGTCGGCAGTTCCTGGCCACTTCGGGCAAAGCGGTGGCAGCGACGGCCCTGGCGGGTGCGCTCGCCCAGCCCCGGCCGGGCTATGCGGCGGAGCGGAACCGGATCAAGATCGCGCTGGTAGGCTGCGGTGGGCGTGGCACGGGCGCCGCCGCGAACGCATTATCGACTGAAGGCACGACGGAGCTTTGGGCCATGGCGGATGTGTTTCCGCGCCGTGTGACCGACAGCCTGGCGGTGCTCAAGGAGAAATACGCGCGGCAAGTGAACGTGCCTGCCGAGCGGCAGTTCTCGGGTTTTGACGCGTACCGGCGGGCGATTGATTCGCTTGACCGTGGTGATGTGGTCTTGCTGGCGACGCCGGCGGCGTTTCGGCCGGCGCACTTTGCCTGCGCGGTCGAGCGGGGTGTGCATGTGTTTATGGAGAAGTCGTTCGCCGTGGACGCTCCCGGGATTCGGCGGGTGCTCGCGACCGGTGTGCAGGCGGCGACGAAGGGCGTGAAGGTGGCCAGCGGGCTGATGTGGCGTCACGACCCCGCCCGGGAGGAAGTGATCCGGCGCATTCATGACGGGGCCATAGGCGGGGTGATTCTGCTGCGGACCTACCGAATGCATGGACCGGTCGGGCTCACTCCGAAAGCGCCCGGCCAGAGTGAGCTGGCGCATCAACTCGCGAACTACAATTCGTTTGCCTGGCTCAACGCGAGTTTTTTCGTGGACTGGCTCATCCACAACATCGACGTCTGCTGCTGGGCGAAGAATGACTGGCCCGTCGGCGCCCAGGGCCAGGGCGCCCGGGCCGCGCGCACCGCGCCGGATCAGATGCTCGACCAGTATTTTGTGGAGTATACTTTCCCCGACGGCGCGAAGTTGTACGCCGAGGGCCGGCACACCAGCAATTGCTGGGATATCTTTTCCGATTTTGCCCATGGCAGTCGCGGATCCGCGCTGATCATGGAGAACCTGGCGGCCGCGAACCCGCGGATTTACGGCGGTCAGGTCCAGACGCGCGAACACGAGACCTGGCGATACCGGGGCGACCCGCGCGACCCAGACCAGGTGGAACAGGATCTATTCTTCAAGGCCATCCGCGAAGATCAGCCTTACAACGAAACCGAACGCAGCGCCCGCGCCTGCATGGTGTCCATTCTGGGGCGTATGGCGGCCGATTCCGGCCAGTGGATCACTTACGATGAAGCGCTGGCATCCGACCTCGAGCTTGCGCCGCAACTTGACTCACTGAAATCGCTCGATGACCCGGCGCCCGTCATGCCCGATGCGGAGGGACGTTACCCCGTGCCTGTCCCCGGCCAGACCCGCGTGCTCTGAAACCGTGGAAGGGCAGGTGCCACCGATGTGCGGGCCAAGGGGGTGCGGAGTGGTGGCGAATAGTCACTATTTTGGGGTTGAAGAAGCCTGGCGAAGGACTATGCTCCGGGGGATTCCACTGAGATTAGGATTGCGCATATGAATAATCGGATTACGAACCGCCTGAACCACAAAGGGTTCACTCTCATCGAACTGCTGGTGGTGATCGCTATCATCGCGATTCTGGCCGGGATGTTGTTACCCGCTCTGAGCAAGGCCAAGGCAAAGGCGCAGGGCATCATGTGCTTGAGCAACAACAAGCAATTGGTGCTCGGCTGGCAGTTGTATGCGGGCGATTTCAACGATCATTGCGCGAACAATTTCACCATTCCGGGCACGGAGGAGGCCATCACTTCCGGCCGATTCAATAACTGGGTAACCAACATCATGAGTGGGGGGGCGGGCAGCGGGGTGGGCGATCTCAGCATCACCAACGAGCTCTGGGTCAAGAATGGGGTGCTCGGCAAGTACACCGACGGTGCGGTGGGCATTTACAAATGTCCGGCGGACAAATTTTTGAGTCCGGTGCAACGGCAGGCGGGTTTTCCGATGCGGTTGAGAAGCCTGTCGATGAACGCGTTGTTTGGGCGCTCCAACAACGACCCGAACGACAACACCGCCCGGGGTGCGAGTTGGGCTTTTGGGGGTGCTTATCGTCAGTTCATCAAGTTGACGGACGTGGTGGAGCCGGCCAAGACCTGGCTGACCCTGGACGAGCATCCGGATTCCATTAACGACGCGTTTTTCATCACCAACCCGGATGTCAACAATTGGGAGGATATCCCGGCCTCGTATCACAATGGGGCCTGTGGTTTTTCGTTTGCGGACGGGCATGCGGAGATCCGCAAGTGGGTGAGTTCGACTTCGGTATATCCGGTCGACTACAGCTACGGGCCCGTCAAGCCGTTCGACGCGCTGGGCCGGCAGGATATGGAGTGGTACCGGGAGAGGATTCAGTTGATTCCGCTCCGGTAGCGTTGGCTTGGATCCGCTTGCGATTTTGGGCTGGCTCGGCAGTTGCCCCTGGGTCGGCCCATTTTCATGGCGTTAACGCTGGCGCGCGGACTTCGTGGTATTGATTCAGGGGGGGATCGGGCAGAGTGATTTTGATTGCGCCGGGCCAGCGGATTTCGGCCTGGTCGATCCTTGCAGCTTTACCCAATCCGAAATGGAGGGTGAGGGGGTGCTGGGAACGGTGGGAGTCACCCGTCACGACCTGGCGGATCGTGGCACGGTTGGGTGACCGTACTGACACTGACACCCCCAAAGGCGAGGGACGCCCCGGTTCCTCCCGGAAACGGAAGCCAATCCAGTTGCCGGGGTGCTCGATCAGGTTTTGGTGGATGCGCAGGATCTGTCGTGATGCCGGCCATGGTTCAAAGCTGGTGGTCACCAGGTCAACCCGTCCGTCTCCATCGAGATCGTCGGCCACCACATTGCGCGCATCCTCCTGGTGTCCGAGACCCATGAGGTGTGCAACGTCCAGGAAGGCGGTCGCGCGTTGATTCAGATAGAGACGATTCCGTTCATAGCCACCATAGGACTGACCGCGGCCTCGCGTGCGGCTGAACTTGGACTGGAAATAGAGATAGACCGAGGGTTCGGGCTCGGACCTGGCGATGAACCGGTCATGGAGCCAGTACTCGGATTCGTAATCGCGAACTGAGGCGCGGCTTTCCAGCCCGTTGGCGACGTAGAGGTCGGGGAAACCGTCGTTGTCGAAGTCAAACGAAGTGCAGCCCCACGACCATCCGGACCGTGACACGTCATCGCTGAGGCGGGTTTGTCTGAAGCCACTGGTGGGTTGTGCCAGCAGGAGGCGGTTTCCGTACATCATGCGCGCGGGCATGGTTCGGTCTTCGACGACATCGGAACGCCAAAGGCCGAGGTGGTTCAAGCGATCCACTGTGGGGGAGGTCATTCCGATCATGAGCAGGTCGAGCCGGCCGTCGGCATTGAAATCGGCCAGGGCGTGGGCCATGCCGAAGGCGCGGGCGTCGGGCACCCAGATATCGGTGACGTCAGTGAATCGTCCGTGGCCGTCGTTGCGGTAGAGATCGACGCCGGCGAAGTCACTCACGACGACGAGGTCGAGATGGCCGTCCGCGTCGAGGTCGGTCAAGGAGGCGCTATAGGTGCGGCGCCAGCGTTTGGCCAGGAGGTTGGCGGAGCTGGTGGCATCCGCGAATAGGCCGTGGCCGTGGTTGAGCAAGAGGTAAGCGGGATGGCCGTCGTTGGCGTCGTAGTATGGGGTAGGCAAGGACCCGCTTTCATAGGGCACGCGGTATTGGCCGAGGAACAGGTCAAGATCGCCGTCGGCGTCGATGTCGCCGGCAGTCAGTGCCATGGGGTAATGCCAGCCGGATGGGGCGGGTAGCACCAGTTGGCCAGGCTGATCGAAGGGGAGTTGACCGGTGCCGGCAAACAAAAGCAGGCCCTCGATCGAGGCGCAGAGTAAATCGGGCACTCCGTCGTGGTTGAAATCGCCGATTACCGCGGTGTAAACGGCGGTGGCAGGGTGGAGGCAGAGGGGCAGAGTCACGTAGCCATCGGTATCCGGCTGCCGGCGATACACGAGATTCCTGGCCGCGAGAACGATCTCGGACGTGCGATCGCGGTCCAGGTCGTAAAGGATGACCGGGTCAATCGATTGCGAGTTTCGCAGAGGGGTCACGTGATCCTGGAACACGACCTGGAAAGGTGGCTTGCCCCGGCGAAACCTGAGACCGAGCCTGGTGGCGTCGATCCGGCGCACCGGGGCGATTTCGGCCGCGGGATGGGGCGCAGCCCAGTGGACGAGGAGATCACCTTCGATGACCGCGCGCTGTTCGCGGGCGGGATGAGTCAAATGGGCGGCAAAGTAAAAGACGCTTTCCTTGGGTTGGCCGTCCGGGTCGGGTTCAAACCGGTGATGGCGCAATTCGATTTCGCCCAACTGCCAGCCGTCGAGCTCAAAGCCATGAATCCGTGCTTGCCACTCGGTTTGGGACAGGGTTGGGCCCGGGGCGTGCGCCGCATGCAGTTCGATCCCATGAGGCAGCTGGGAGCTTAGAGACCAGTCAGCAAGTTGGATTTCGCCGATGGGGAAAGCGGCGAGCACCGCGAACTTATTGGTGGCGGCATTGACCGCGTCCCAGAGGGAGTCGAAGAGTTGGCCCTGGTGTTGAGCAAGGATTTCCGGGGCCCAGACCGTTTCGTTCAGCAGTCGTTCCTCGGTTTCATGGGCTGCGAGTTGGGCAAGCAGCTCCTGGTTGAGGCGGTTGGTGGCGGCGCGGTGATCGGCCTCCGGCTCGGCCGGCTGTCTGGAGCAGGCGAAAGTGGCGGCCAAGGCGGCCAGCAGGATGGCTGATAAGACACATCGCACGCACTTCCTGGACAGCTTGAGCCAGGCGCCGGGCAGTCGTGCTTTTGCGGTGTCGAAGTGGTCCGGGTCCATCGCGGTTCGACGGCAGGATGACCTCCCCGGTCTCGGCCGTCGAGTTTCGGATGCGTGGGGACGGGCGCGAACCGGGTAGGAAAGCATGACGGCGCCCCATCCGAACTGGCTTGAGGCGCCGTTTTGCCCAGGAGGCAGCGCTGACGCTTCCGGTTGATTGGGGAAGAGAGTCAGCAATTTCGGGAATAGCAGGTGACGGGCCGAGAAGCATGGATGATACGGTGCGCTCGCTGCTGCATCGGCCGTGACGAAAGTGAGATATTTAGTAGACAGTGTGGCTCATCTGGGCCGGTTCTTTTTGTCCGAGCAAGCCGCCGCTGGAGGAAACAGCACGATCTGGCTGGAGGGACCGGACGGACAGGTGTTCAGGCCTTCGGACGTGCTTCCGGTGCTCTCGCGGGAGGGGAGGCCGGTGGCGCTTACGGGAGCGGATGTGGTATTGGGATGGCTGGTTAAACCCGGGCGCGCTCCGCAGGAAGTGAAGTTCGGTTTGAGGTATCTCAGCCAGTGGCCTGAAGGTCCCCAAGCAAGCCTGGCCTGGTCTTCGGCAGGGCAGAGCAAGGGCGTCCGGGGGCAACCGAAATAGAGTCGGGCAGCGGTGCCGGACTTTCTTCCCACAAAAACGAGCTTCCCCTTTCAGCGGTCAAATTCTAGAGTTCCGGGCTCCGATATTTAGCTAATCTTGATCTATGGGTGCCGACACGAGTTCAGTTCAGGCGGTGGTAGCGCCGCCGCTTTCGCCATTATCCCTCACTCCGCGCCTTGCAGGGGCACCGGTTGGTCCACCCAAGTTCCGGGTGACGATTCGGAGCCGCGCCGGTGGGGAAGTGTTGCTGGCCGATCCGCGAGCGACGCGGGCGTTGGTGGCATTGATGAACGTGCATGCGGTGAATGGCGGGGCTGCGTGTCATTGGGGTGGTCCAGCGGCTTTTGCCGAGATCATGGCGGCGTTGCACGGGCTGATGTTTGCGGTGAAAGACCGCGCCTGGCATGAGGCATATCATTTTGTGAACGATGCCGGTCATGCGGAGAACGGGGTTTATGCCGTGCGTGCCAATTACGGATATGACGGTCTGACACTTGATGAGTTGCGTGGATTCAGGAGCGTGAAGAGCAAGCTGACCGGTCACGGTGAATCGCATTTGAACCCGCGGGGGGTCTTCCTCAGCAATGGGCCGCTCAGTTCCGCCGTGGGGCAGGCGCAAGGATTGGCCATGGCCGACCGCGCAGTCGGCCGTGATCGGGTCACCCTGCTGGTGGTGTCGGACGGTGCGAGCATGGAGGGTGAGGCGAAGGAGGCGTTCGCGGCGATCCCGGGCTTTGCGGCCAAAGGAAAGGTGAACCCATTCGTGCTGGTGGTGTCGGATAACGACACCAAGTTGTCGGGTCGGATCAGCCAGGATTCGTTTGGCATGGGACCGACCTTCGATGCCATGGCAATCCTTGGCTGGAACGTGATTCAAGTTCCGGCCGGCCACGAACTCGAGGCGGTGTATCAGGCGATGGAGGAGGGTGTGGCGGCCGCACGAGCGAATCCCTTGCGGCCGGTCTGCTTACTGGTAAAGACCATCAAGGGCTTCGGGATCAAGGCAACCGAGGAGAACAGTGCGGGCGGTCACGGCTTTCCCCTGGCCAACGCGGCGAAGATCGTGGACTGGGTTCGGGAGATCTACTCGGGCGGTGAAGCGCCTCGTGAACTACTGGACTGGGCGGAATCGCTTCGCGGTGAATGGGATCGGAAGGAAGCCGAGAAGCGGGCCGCAACAGGACCCGCGGTGGCGACCGCCCCCGGCGTCAAGCGGGACAAAGTGCAAGGCGGCCTGGCCAAGGCAATGATACGGGCGGCTCAGGACGGGATTCCGGTCTATTCGATCTCCTCGGATCTGGCGGGATCAACCGGCGTCGGCGCGTTTCAGAAGGCCTTGCCGGATCGATTTGTGGATGTGGGTATCGCGGAGGCAAACATGATCAGCGTCGGAGCCGGATTCGCCAAGTCCGGTTTTGTTCCGGTGGTCGACACCTTTGCGCAGTTCGGAGTGACGAAAGGGAATCTGCCGTTGACGATGGCTGCCTTGTCACAAGCGCCGGTGATCGGAGTGTTTTCGCACGTGGGATTCCAGGACGCGGCGGATGGGGCGTCGCATCAGGCGACCACCTATTTCGCCGCGGTCTCGGCGATTCCGCACACGGTGGTGATCGCCCCGAGTTGTGCGGGCGAAGCGGAGGCGCTCATGTATGAGGCCATCGGTCGATACGCGGCGGACCGGAAGGCCGGCAAGGACGGGGAGAGTTACCTTTTCTTCATTGGACGGGAGAATTATCCGATTCACTGGTTGGACCAGGCGAACTACGCCTGGGGTCGAGCGCAGGTTGTGCGGGAGGGACGCGAGGTGGTGCTCATCGGCTCAGGGACGTTGTTCGGCAAAGCGCTGGCCGCTGGAAAGCTGTTGGCTGAGCGTGGCATTGAAGCGACGGTGATCAACCATCCGTTTGTGAATCGTGTGGATACAGAGACGATTGGGGAAGCGGTTCGTCGATGTCACGGCCGGGTGGTGACGATAGAAGATCACCAGGTTATCGGCGGCATGGGCTCACTGGTTTCGCACGCCCTCAGCCTCTCGGGCGTCTCCCATCAGCTGCGTAGTCTGGGTATTGCGGGTGAGTTTGGACGATCGGCCTACGTGGCCGACCATCTCTACGAATTGCACGGATTGACCGCCAACCGGATGGTGGAGGCCGCCCTGGAGTTGCTCGGCTGATCGGGCTGACGGGCCCCTGGGTCGGCGCAGCTTCGACTGCTCAGGCAGGCACCCAGCCAACGCCGGGTTTGTACTCCCGGCTCCCATCGGGTTTGCTCGCGCACCCGCAGAACGCCAGGCACACGACGGCCAAGGCCAGGATCCACATGAATTGCTTCATGGCCCGAACTTAAACAGGATTGTCAGCCACGCAAGCTTGTAGCAGATTCCTTGTCAGGAACCAATGGCAACTGGCTTCAGATCATTGCAGGGTCAATTGTTGCTGGACGGAGGCAACCTGACAGGTTCCTTCTTCCAACGGACGGTGGTTTTGATTTGTCAGCACGACCGCGACGGTGCCTTCGGCCTGGTGCTCAATCGCAAGAGTGACGGCAAAGTCGGCGAATTGATCGTGGCTGACATGCCGGAGGCGTTGCGGGACCAGGCGGTGTTCCTCGGTGGCCCGGTGCAAGCCTCCGCGCTGAGCTATCTCCAGTCGGAATCCGGCGAGGGCGCGAGCCATGTTTTCTCAAGTGTGGGGTTGGGTCACTCGCTCGAGACCCTGATCGAGTTGACCGAGACTCCGACGGTCGGTCAACAGTTGCGGGTGTTTGCCGGCTACTCGGGTTGGGCACCCGGTCAGTTGGAAGAGGAACTGAAAAGAGGGGCTTGGGTGACCCACCCGGCCACGATCGAGCTGGTTTTTCACCGGGAGACCGACCGGTTGTGGCGGGAGATCCTTATGAGTCGGAGCGAATGGCAATTTCGCCTGCTCGCCGATGCCCCCGAGGATTTCGCCTCGAATTGAGCAAACCGCGAACTGATCAGAAGTCGGTTTTTGCTGGACGCATCCGAGGGGTTGAGATATCTAATGCTCCGTCCCCGGATTCGCAGGTTGCGATTCAGATCAGGCTCGATGCAAAGCATAGACGATCAGGCACAACCGGTCGACGCGCAGGCGCCGGAGGTTGACCGTGACGCTTTTGAGGGCGAGAGCCAGTTTCTCTCGGCCCTGAAGTTGTTCGAGATGGGCCGTGTTACGACTTCCCAGGCAGCCGAGATGTGTGGGATGGCCTCGGTTGATTTCCTTCTTGCCGCGGAACGGTCGAATCAACCCGTCCGCAGTTCCATTAGATCGTAACCGGCCGGCGTCACCAACTTCGGCAGCGTTTGGTTCTCAGCAAGCGAGGCCCCAGGAGGCTTTGGGCGATCCTGGCGGGTCAAGACCAACCTTCCCGGTAAGCGTAGTCGAGATACGGCTCAGCTTCGGGGTGGTTGGGGATTCTCAGGTTCCGGCTGTCCCACAGCAGCTTCTCATTCCCGATCCGGATGGCGACGCTGCCGAGCAACACCGCTTCGGTCAACGGGCCGGCAAAGTCGAAACTCGACCGGGTGGCGGAGCCGGTCTTGCAGGCCTGGATCCATTCCTCGTAGTGACCCACCGATCGCGGCAAGGTTTTTGGCGCTCGCACGTATTGGCGGTTTCTCGACTCCGGGATGAGTCGGGGTCGCTCTCCTCCCCAACCTTCGACCAGCATTTTGCCCCGGTCGCCGACGAACAGAATGCCATCTTCGGGATCAAGCGGACGATCCGCTTCGAGTTCCTCCGGTCGTGGAGGCAACAGTCCGCCGTCGTACCAGTGGAGCTCGATGCCGGGCTGATCTCCCCGGGCAGGGAATTGGTAGTGGACCATCGCAGCCAACGGAACGGTCTCGGCGTAAACCGGGGTGGAACTGGCAACCACGCTGGTCGGAGGTCCGAGTCGGAGCGCGGCAAAAACTGGAGCGAGATTGTGGATCCCCATGTCGCCCAGGCCGCCCGACCCAAAATCCCACCATCCCCGCCAACGGAAGGGGAGATAAGCGGGGTGATACGGGCGCCAGGGAGCCGGGCCGAGCCAAAGATCCCAGTCAAGTGTGGGTGGCACCGCCGGGGTGTCTGACGGACGATCAAGGCCTTGCGGCCACCAGAGAGGTCGACGTCCGCGCTGGGTGGGGCGATCAGACCAGACATGGACTTCGCGCACGGTGCCGATGGCGCCGTCGGACAGCCATTCCTCGATCAGACGATTGCCTTCGAAGGCCATGCCTTGATTGCCCATCTGGGTGGCGACTTTTGCGGCGCGGGCGGCTTGGGCCACGCGACGCGCTTCTTTCACCGTGCGAGTCAGGGGTTTTTCACAATAGACATGCTTGCCGGCTTCAATCGCCGCCAGCGTCGCCACCGAGTGGGTGTGGTCAGGCGTGGAAACCACCACCGCGTCCAACGATCGTTCGCGCTCCAGCATGAGGCGGTAATCTCGATACCTGGGGACTTGCGGGTAACGCTCGAAAGTGGGTTGCGCCCGCTCCCAATCCACGTCACAGAATGCGGCAATATTATGGTGCTTCAAGCTTTCGAGATTATCGGCTCCTCGACCTCCGGCCCCGATAAACCCCAGGTTCAGTCTCTCGCTGGGAGGACTCTGGCCGGTACCACCCACCACGTGACGGCTGACCAGGTTGAAGCCGGCGACAGCCAGAGCGCCGCCGAGGAACCCGCGGCGGGTCAGGTTAAGTGCCGGCGGCTGATCGATGCGGGTCTGATTTTCCCGGGCAACTCGCGGCACGCTCTGTTCTGGGCCAAGTTTCATGCGGCTGCACTATGACCGTCCAGCCGGCGCATTTCACGGATTTTCGTGGTTCGGCATTCGGATTCGGATTTAACTTCCGACCTGCCCGGAGTTCTGTCGTTGAACCTGTCACCCTGTCCCGCCCGAAGAATGGTGCAGCGCAAGTCTCCACGTGAACGCTGCTTGCCAGAGCGCAAGCCGAGCCTTAGGTTCTGGCCAGGTTGGAAAGGGCGGAGGAACGCTCCCGGCGCAATCCGGGGGAGGAAAGTCCGAACACCGTAGGGCGCGATGCCGCGTAACCCGGCCCTTTGAGGCGGGGATACACGCGGGAGGCGATGCCGCGAGGCATCCCGACGGACAGTGCCACAGAAACTTATACCGCCCCGCGTCAGCGGGGTAAGGGTGAAAAGGTGGGGTAAGAGCCCACCGCTCCAAGAGCAATCGCGGAGGCACGGCAAACCCCATCGGGTGCAAGGCCAAATAGGGGACCTGAGAGCGGCCCGCTCCATGTTCCGCATATGCGGGACGGGTTCCGGGTATCGGCCGCGCAGATAAATGTTCCTCTCTTCCGCCGTTGGCGGGACAGACAGAATTCGGCTTACAGCCCTTTCCGACCTTTAAGTCCTGCTTCTGCGAATCAATCGATCCGCTTTTGTGGCTTGCGCGACCGAACAGGGAAGCTAACCTGAATCCGTGAATTGGCCGGTCGACAAGTCCTGGTTCCTGCTGAGCGTGATCATTTACGGGTTCAGCAGCGTGCATTTTCTTTTTCTCTGGCGGAGGGGATTTCGGCAGGACGACCGGCTCAACTACACGATGCTATCGATTGCGTTTTCGTGTCACACGGTGGCCATGGTGAAGCGGGGTTTTTCCCTGAGCCGCTGTCCGGTGAACAACCTATATGAGGCCATCGCGTTCGTGCTGTGGACGATCGTCGCCTGTTATTTGTTGTTGGGGGCGTGGCCGCGGATGCGGTTTCTGGGGGCGTTTGCCTCGCCGATTTTGTTTGGGGTGGGGGTGTTTGCCCTCTTTCCGGAGTTGGACACACCGGGAACGCATTCGGATCTGACGAAGGGTTGGCTGAGTTTTCATGCGGCGGTCATTCTGCTGGCTTACGGCGCGTTCGGGTTGGCGTCGGTGGCAGGCTTGATGTATCTGACGCAGGAGCACGATTTGAAGTTCAGGAAGGTGCGGGCGGTGTTTGCCATGTTGCCGCCGATCCAGCGATTGGAGCGGGTGATTGCGCGGATGCTGGCGGTGGGGTTGGTCTTGCTGACGATCGGTTTGGCGGTTGGCAGCTACAACGTGCCGGGACGCCACGAGCAGTTCACGATGTGGGATGCCAAGGTGATTTGGTCGGTCCTGGTGTGGTTAATATACCTGGGGTTGCTGATTCGGCACTGGCGGTTTGCGCAGGGGGGGCGGCGGTTTGCCTGGGGTGCGGTGGTCAGTTTCGCATTTGTGCTCCTCACGTTCTGGGGGACGAACATGATGTCGGCACTTCACCAATAAATTGGTCATGCCCATCGTCGTCATCGGCCTCAGCCATCGCACTTCACCTGTCGAGGTCAGGGAGCGGTTTGCCTTTTCCGAGGAGCGGGTTCCGGAGACGCTGGCGCGAATGCGCGCCGTCGGTCTGGCGGAAGAGGGCGTTATTCTTTCCACCTGCAACCGGGTGGAACTGTATGCGGTGGCGTCGGCCGACGATCCGTCGAGCATTGCCCGGTTGCGGGATTTCATGATTCAGGAACGGGGTTACGCGGAACCGCTGGGCGGGGAGGTGTACGGTTTGGGGGAACCGGAGAGCCTGGAACATTTGTTTCGGGTGGCTTGCGGCCTGGACTCGATGGTGCTGGGGGAGACGGAGATTCTGGGGCAGATGAAGAAGGCCTATGACCTGGCCCTGCGCAGCCGGCAGACGGGCGCCTGCCTGAACCGCGCCTTTCAGCGGGCATTCAACGTGGCGAAGCAGGTCCGTTCCGAAACGAACATCCAGCGTGGCAATATCTCCGTGGCCTCGGTGGCCGTGGATCTGGCCGAGAGGATCTTTGCCAGCCTGGAGGGCCGGCGAGTCATGGTGGTGGGCGCTGGTGACACGAGTGAGAAGACCGCCCGGGCCTTGTTGGGGCGGGGGGCGGCGAATTTGATTGTGGCCAACCGTTCACCGGAGCGGGCGGCGGCGCTGGCGAGCGCCCTGGGGGGTGAGGCGGTGTCGTTCGACACGTGGACTTCGGCGTTCGACACCATAGACATTCTGATCAGCAGCACTGCCTCAACGGAGTGCATATTGGATCGGGCGAAGTTGGAGCCACACACCCGGAAGCGGCGGAGTCCGTTGTTATTGGTGGACATTGCGGTGCCGCGCGACATTGATCCCGAGGTCAACCTGCTGGAGGGTGTGTATTTGTATAACATTGATGATCTGCAAGCGATCGCGGCGGATGGGCTGCAGCAGCGCCGCGAGGAAGTCAGCCGCTGCGAAGCGTTGATCCGGAGCAAGGTGGAGGGGTTGCTGGGCGCGATTCGGAAACCGGCACCCATTCGCCCGGCAGCCCCGGTCGTGGTCGAAGGTGGGGAGCGCGTGAACGCAAGCCATGGTTAACGCTCCGTCAGCATCGGATCGGCCCATGGTCATAGCCACCCGCGGCAGCGCGCTGGCGCTGGCACAAGCTCATCAGATCAAGGATACCTGTCAGGCTGCTTTCCCGGGCGTGGCCTTCGAGTTGAAGGTGATGAAGACCACGGGCGATCGGCTGCAAACGGTTTCCCTGGCGCGGCCGGCCGATTCGCTGCCGAAGGGTTTGTTTACGAAGGAACTCGAGGTGGCCTTGCTGGCCGGGGAGGCCGATCTGGCGGTGCACAGCTTGAAGGATTTGCCCACCGAGTTGCCGAACGGTTTGAAGCTCGGGGCCGTCAGTTCGCGGGCCGATGTTCGCGACGTGCTGATTTATCGCGGTGCGAAAGTGCCGGCGGCCAGCCGGGGTCGGCGTTACGGACCGGGTTTGTCGATGGGCGACCTGCCATCGGGAGCGACGGTGGCGACGAGCAGCACGCGACGGAAGAGCCAGTTGCTCGCGGCGCGTCCGGATCTCCGGGTGGTCGAGATCCGCGGCAACGTGGCCACCCGGTTGCGCAAGTTGTTCGAGCAGGAGGAAATCGACGCCACGATTCTGGCGGCGGCGGGGCTCGGGCGTTTGCGGATCGAGATGCAGCCCGACGGAGAGCTGAGGGGAGACGGCGTGCCCGAGGGTTTCCTGGGGTCGGTGTTGAGTGTGGAAACGATGTTGCCATGCGTGGGGCAGGGGGCGTTGGGGATCGAGGTGCGGGCGGACGACGGGCGGGCGCTGGAGATTTGCGCGCGACTGGATCACGAGGCGACCCATCGATGCGTGTTGGCGGAGCGCGCTTTTCTGCGGGCCATGGGTGGCGGATGCCAGAGCCCGGTGGGCGCACTCGGGAGCTTGGAGGATGGGCGACTTAGACTGCGGGCGGTCTCCTTCCAGGGCGGGCGGATGAAGGCCGGGGAAAGCGTGGGGTCGCCGGCGTCAGCCGAGGTCTTGGGACAGACACTGGCGGCGCGGTTGCGGGAGGGTTGACGCGGATTGGATGGTTCCCGCCGGTCAAGCGGCGGTTGCGTCGCCTGACCTTCATCAATATGCTCACCGACCATGCGACGAGGAAGAGTGTATCTCGTGGGTGCGGGGCCGGGTGATCCGGGATTGCTGACCCGGCGGGGAGCGGAGTTGCTGGGGCGGGCGGACGTGGTGGTGTATGACGCCCTGGTGAACCCGGAGCTGTTGAAACTCGCTCCGTCCGCGGCCGAGTTGATCTACGGAGGCAAACGTTCCAAGCGTCACGCGTTGTTGCAGGGTGAATTGAACGAGCTCCTGGTCAGCAAAGCCAGGGAAGGCAAAGTGGTGATCCGTCTCAAGGGCGGGGATCCTTACACCTTTGGTCGCGGGGGGGAGGAGGGGCAGCAGTTGGCGGCGGCGGGCGTGCCTTTCGAGATTGTGCCCGGGATCTCCTCGGTGGTGGCGGCGTTGAATTATGCGGGTATCCCGCTGACGCACCGTGAATTCTGCTCCAGTTTCACCGTGATCACCGGGCATGAGGATCCGGAGACCGAGGAAAGCGGCATCGACTGGAAGGAATTGGCGCGCACGCCCGGGACGAAAGTGGTGCTGATGGGGCTCAAGAACATCCGTAGGATCATGGAGCAGCTGGTTCTGCATGGGCTGGCGAAATCCACGCCCGTGGCCATGGTGCGATGGGGTACGCTGCCCAGGCAACAGACCATCACCGGAACCGTGGCCACCATCGCCGACATCATCGAGCGCACCGGCTTCGGGGCGCCGGCCGTGACGGTCATTGGCGAGGTGGTGCGGTTGCGTGACCAGTTGAATTGGTTCGAGCGCCGACCGCTTTTTGGCAGGCGCGTGGTGGTCACCCGCGCCCGGGAGCAGGCCGCGGGGCTGACCGCGGGGTTGAGCGAACTCGGGGCCGAGGTGCTGGAAGTGGCCACGATCTGCACCGCGCCGCCATTGAACCGGACGCCCCTGGTCGAGGCCTTGTCGGGGATTGGCAGCTACGATTGGCTGGTGTTCACCAGCGCGAACGGAGTGACCAGTTTTTTCGAGTACTTCTTCAAGGCATTCAATGATCTGCGCGATATCGGTGGGGTGCGCATCGCGGCGGTGGGGCCGGTGACGGCGGCGCACTTGAAGGACCTGCATCTGCAGGTGGACCTGATGCCGGAGAAGTACGAAGCCACCGCGGTGGCCAAGGCGCTCCTGGCGGAGGAAAGCCTCGAGAACGTCAGGATCCTGCTCCTGCGGGCGGAGCAAGCCACGCCGGAGTTGCCGCGGTTGCTCGAGGAGAAAGGGGCCATCGTGGATGATGTGCCGGTCTATCGGACGGTGCCGGAAACTGAAACGGCGGGCGACGCGAGTGACTCGTTGCGGGCGGAGGGGGCGGATTGGGTGACGTTCACCAGCGGTTCGACCGTGGAGCATTTTCATCAGCGGTTCGATCTCCCGGCATTGCTGCGGCAGCATCCCCGGATGCGGGTGGCGTCCATTGGACCCGAGACCAGCCGGGTGTTGCGGGCCTTGGGAGTTGAACCGGCGGTCGAGGCAAAACCGCACACCGTGTCCGGCCTGATGGAGGTCATTGAGCGGGCGGGGCAGGGGCGCCGCGGGGCCGCCTCAAAGGCACGGTAATCGAGGTGCTTGGCCCGGTAGAACCGGCGTTATGGGAGGGAGGAGCGGTGCGAGTCCGAGTCATACCAGGTCGACGTCGACGTCACCCCGTGTGAACTTCAGCATTGCGGTGGAGCGACCGGTCTAACTAGAGTCGGCCGCAGCCGTGACCAAGCCTGCTCAGCCTGTCGGTGTTGCCCTGGCGGTGGGAGCGCATCCGGACGACATCGAGTTTCTGATGGCGGGGACGCTCATCCTGCTGCGGCGTGCGGGGTACGAGACGCACTATCTCAACCTGGCCAGCGGTTCGTGCGGTGGCAATGAGCATTCGGCGGCGGAACTGCGTCGGATTCGCGAGCGCGAAGGCCGGTCAGCCGCAAGCCTCCTGGGGGCGAGGCATCATCCGAGCCTGGTGGACGACCTGGAGATTTACTACGAACCGCGTTTGCTTCGGCGGCTGGCGGCGGTGGTGCGGGAGGTGCGGCCGACCCTGCTGTTGGTGCCCTCGCCGCAGGATTACATGGAGGACCACACCAACAGCTGTCGACTCGCGGTCACCGCCGCGTTCGTCCGCGGAATGCGCAATTTCAGGACGCAACCGCCACGGCAGCCCGTGGCGGGTGAAGTGACGGTTTATCACGCGATGCCGCACGGGTTGCGCGATCCACTGCGGCGGCGGGTCATTCCGGGGAGTTATGTGAAGACGACGGCGGTCCAGGAGCTCAAGCGCGCCGCGCTGGCCATGCATCGGAGCCAGCAGACCTGGCTGGCCCGTTCCCAGAAAATGAACGCCTACCTGTCGACCATGGACGCTTTTGCCCGGGAAGTAGGGAGGTTATCGGGTCGGTTTCGGTTTGCCGAAGGCTGGCGGCGGCATTTGCATTACGGCTTTTGCGGGGCGGAGGCCGATCCGCTGGGCGAGGCGCTGGGCAAGGATTACCTGGTCAACTCGGATTACGAAGCGGAGCTGGAGCGCGGTGTGGCGCGCGCCGGCTTTCAACCCTGAACCGAACGGTTTTATGCCAAGACGATTGAGTTCGATTGCCCCAGACTGGTGGGATTACACCACCCTGGACCTGGAATTGGTGGCGGAGGTCGCGCGGCTCAGGCCGCGGGATTTTCCGCGGCTGAGCCGGCCCGGCTTCCGGGTTGTGCTCTATGACACGCTCGAGGACTTTTACGTGGCGGAGGCGCTCGAGTATGTCGACGCCTGGCGCCAGAGCACCCCGGACAACCCGGTGGGGATCTGCGGCCCGATCGGTCCCACCGAACAGCTGCCGTTGGTCGCCCGCATCGTCAATGCCCTGCGGTTCGACGTTCGGGCCGGTCATTTCTGGGGCATGGACGAGTGGTGCATTGAGGGCAGGGAAGTGCCGGTGACGCATCCGCTGTCGTTCGAGCGGGCTGACCGTGAACTCTGTTTCGACCGGATCGAGCGCCGGTTGCGGATGCCCGACGCGCACCTTCATTTTCCCCAGGCGGATACTACGGCCTACCGCTCCACGTGGGATGCCGGGATACGGTGCGCGGTCATGCAGGGTGGGCAGGGTGACGTCAAGCATTGGGCGTTCAACGATCCGTTGCCGCGTCGCGGCCGACATCGTCAGGAGCCGCCGCCGCCGGCCGAATATCGCCGCCTGGCCACACGCGTGGTCGATCTGCATCCGCTGACGATCGCTCAGAACGCGCGGACGAGTGGGGGCGGCAACATTGCGCTGGTACCGACCCAGGCGATCACGGTGGGACCGGTGGAGACCTGGAAAGCGGACAAGGTCTCGATCTGGCACGCCGGCAATCATGACAATCCCTTTGGCCAGCGTTTGACGGCTTACATGATCTCCAAGCGGATCGTGGATACGGCGGTGCCGATGTCGTTGTTGGCCGGGCATCCCAACGTCCAGTTCAACTATTACCGCGGCGGGATCGGGGCATGCGGCGTGGAAATGCATTGACGTGGCGAAACCGATCCCGATGTCCGCATAGGAATTGCGCCGCCGCCTGACGGCCTTCGCCGTGCCGACACGGCGCTGCGAACAGACGCGGTCTCACGCTCCGTTTCCGCGGCCACAGGAGGGAGGATCCCCATGCTGAGGAAAGATGCGGGCCTTACATTTAGAATTATTCCAAATGTTGACAGCGGGCGAGTCCCGGGTAGATTCCCGCTGCCATGAACGGCTCGAGTTCGAACCTCAGCGATAGCCCGGTCAGCGCGCGGTTGGCCATGCGCGGGCTGCGGTTGACGCCGCAACGCCAGCATGTTTACGAGGTGTTGGTGGGCGTGCGCGATCATCCGACGGCCGAGGAAGTTTTTCTCCGGGCCAAGCAGGGGATGCCGGAGATTTCGATGGCGACCGTGTATAACTGCCTGGATGCGTTGGTGCGGTGTGGGCTGGCCAAGCAGGTGAACGTGGACCGGTCGGCCAGCCGGTTTTGTCCGAATATGAGCGATCACGACCATTTTTACTGTGAGCGCTGCGGGGGGATCTATGACATCGAGAACGGCGCGGGGGCGGTGGGTCGGGGGATCGAGTTGCCGAGGGGTTTCGAGGTGACGCATGTGGATGTCTCCCTGAGGGGGGTTTGCGGAAGTTGCAACGACGCGGAAAAGGTTTAAGAATTCGCACTCTGATATGAGTACATCGACGGAAATGATCGAGGGCCTGGTCCGGACGGAATACAAGTATGGTTTCGTCACGGACGTTGAGGCCGACGCCGCGCCTCCGGGGTTGAACGAGGGGATTATCCAGTTCATTTCGGCGAAGAAACAGGAACCCGACTGGCTCTTGGAATGGCGGCTGAAGGCGTATCGGCACTGGACCACGATGAAGGAGCCGCACTGGCCGCACTTGAAATACCCGGCGGTCGACTTTCAGGACATGGTGTATTACTCGGCGCCGCGGCGGAAGACGGATGGTCCGAAGAGCCTCGAGGAGGTCGATCCCAAGCTGCTGGAGACCTACGAGAAGCTGGGCATTCCGTTGCGGGAACGGGAACGGCTGGCCGGCGTGGCGGTGGACGCGGTGTTTGATAGTGTCTCGGTGGCGACCACGTTCAAGGATACTCTGGCGGCGAAGGGCGTGATTTTTTGCTCGTTCAGCGAGGCGGTGCGGGAACATCCGGACCTGGTGCGGAAATACCTGGGCATGGTGGTGCCGTATACGGACAATTTTTACGCGGCGCTGAACTCGGCGGTCTTCAGCGACGGCTCGTTCTGCTTCATTCCGAAGGGCGTGCGGTGTCCGATGGAACTGTCGACCTATTTCCGGATCAACGCGGCGAACACCGGGCAGTTTGAGCGGACCCTGATCGTGGCGGAGGAGGGGGCGCACGTGAGTTACCTTGAGGGTTGCACGGCGCCGATGCGGGACGAGAACCAGCTGCATGCGGCGGTGGTCGAGTTGATTGCGTTGGACCAGGCCGAGATCAAGTATTCCACGGTGCAGAACTGGTATCCGGGCGACGCGGAAGGGCGGGGCGGGATCTACAATTTTGTGACGAAACGGGGCTTGTGCCGGGGCAAACAATCGAAGATCTCCTGGACTCAGGTGGAGACGGGGTCGGCGATCACCTGGAAATATCCGAGCGTGATTTTGCAGGGCGAGGATTCGGTGGGCGAGTTTTACTCCGTGGCGCTGACGAACAACCGGCAGCAGGCGGACACGGGGACGAAGATGGTGCACATCGGCAAGAACACGCGGAGCACGATCATCTCGAAGGGCATTTCGGCCGGCAAAGGCCAGAACAGCTACCGGGGGCTGGTCAAGATCCAGAAGAGCGCGACCAACGCGCGGAACTTCTCCCAGTGCGACTCACTGTTGATCGGGAACAAGTGCGGCGCGCACACGTTTCCGTATATCGAAGTGAAGAACACGACGGCCAGTGTTGAGCACGAGGCGACGACGTCGAAGATTGGTGAAGACCAGATCTTCTACTGCAACAGCCGGGGGATCTCGACGCAGGACGCGGTGAACATGATCGTGAACGGGTTTTGCAAGGAAGTATTCAAGGAATTGCCGATGGAATTTGCGGTCGAGGCTCAGAAGCTCCTGGGGGTGAGCCTGGAAGGCAGCGTAGGGTGATGACCGCACAGCGGAGCCGCATATCCTGCCGGGTCGGGAGCGCAGGCAGGGGCGGCGCGGGGGCAGACCCCGAGTGTGTGAATGGACTTCAGCATGAATGGAACTGAGCGCATGGATACCAAAACGAACATCTTGGAGATTCGCAACCTGCACGCCGGGGTTGAGGGCAAACAGATCTTGAAGGGCGTGGATTTGACGCTGCGGGCGGGGGAAGTGCACGCGATCATGGGGCCCAACGGCAGCGGCAAGAGCACCCTGTCCCAAATCCTCGCGGGCCGGGACGGCTATGAGGTCACGGAAGGCCAGGTCCTCTACCTCGGCAAAGATCTGCTGGAGATGGATCCCGAGGAGCGGGCGCGGGAGGGAGTATTCCTGGCCTTTCAGTATCCGGTCGAAATCCCGGGGGTCAACACCACTTACTTCCTCAAGGCAGCGGCGAACGAGGTGCGGAAGCATGCCGGCCAGCCGGAGTTGGACGCGATGGAATTCCTGGCGCTGGTGAAGGAGAAGATGAAAATCCTGCATCTGCCGGAGGATTTCCTGAAACGGTCGGTGAACGATGGCTTTTCCGGCGGGGAAAAGAAGCGGAACGAGATTTTCCAGATGGCGGTGCTCGAGCCGCGGCTGGCGGTGCTGGACGAAACCGATTCGGGTCTCGACATCGACGCGTTGAAGGTCGTGGCCGCGGGCGTCAACAAGCTGCGCCGACCGGAGAACGCGCAACTGGTGATCACGCATTATCAGCGGCTGCTGAACTACATCGTGCCGGACTTCGTGCATGTGTTGTCCGAGGGACGCATTGCGCGTTCGGGCGGCAAGGAGCTGGCGCTTGAGCTCGAAGCGCGCGGGTACGAGTGGGTGACCGGGACGGAACTGCAGCCGGCTTGAGGGGGAGGAACGCGAAATGGTGCAAGCCACAGTTGAAACGACACCGGCCGGGACGGACCTGTTGCTGGAGAAATTCGAGACGTTGATCGAGCCGGCCGCCGGGCGTTATCCAGCCTGGCTGTTCCCATTGCGGAAGGCGGCGCTGGCCCGGTTTGCGGAAGTGGGATATCCGACCACCGCGGATGAGGACTGGCGGTTCACGAGCGTGGCGCCGGTGGTGAAACTGCCATTCCGGCCGGTGCTCGAACCGCGGGAGTGCGGGGTGGAGTTGCCGGCCGACCGGGCCTTCGGGGCGTTGGAAACCATCCGGCTGGTCTTTGTGAACGGGCATTATTCGGCCCGTTTGTCGCGGACGCCCTCCCTGCCGGCGGGGGTGCGGGTGGGCAGTCTGGCGGCGGCGTTGAATGCGGACGCGGGTTTGTTGGAGCGTCACCTCACGCGGTACAGCCAGGGTGCGGAGAACGCGTTTGCACTGTTGAACCGGGCCTTTTTCCAGGATGGGGCCTGGATCCATCTGCCGCGGGGCACGAACCTGGAAACGCCGGTGCACCTGGTGTTCATCAGCACGGCGCGGGAGCCGGGGTCGATGATACTGCCTCGAAACCTGGTGGTGGCCGAGGCCAACAGCCGGCTGACGGTGGTTGAAAGCCATGTGAGTGCCGGCGACGGCCGTTCCGTGACCAACGTCGTGACGGAATCGATCCTGGGCGAAGGGGCGGTTGTGGAGCACTTGAAACTGCAGGACGAACGGCCCCACAGTTATCATTTCTCGAGCCTGCACGCGCATCTGGGGCGGGCGTGCAACTACGTCGCGCATTCGATCGCCCTGGGCGCGGCGCTGGCCCGCAACGACATTCGCGCCACCCTTGCGGGCGAGGGTGTGGAATGCGTGCTCAACGGGCTCTATCTCACGCGGGGTGAGCAGTTGGCCGATCACCATATGGTCGTCGAGCACGCCCAGCCTCACTGCGCCAGCCACGAGTATTTCAACGGGATCCTGGACGACCGGTCCAAGGGAG
>JAHDYP010000016.1:31117-57684 GCA_023383055.1 Verrucomicrobiota bacterium
ATCGCCCAGAAGACCGACGCCAAGCAGACCAACAAGAACCTGCTGCTTTCGGAGCAGGCGACGGCCAACACGAAACCGCAGCTCGAGATCTACGCGGACGACGTCAAGTGCACGCACGGGGCCACGGTGGGCCAGATGAACGAGGAATCGATCTTCTACCTGCGCGCCCGGGGCATCGGTCTGGCCACGGCGCGCCGCATGTTGATGCACGCGTTTGCGGGCGAGATTGTCGACCGGGTGCGCTGGGAACCGGCGCGGGAGGAGTTGGACCGGCTGGTGTGGGATCGGCTCGAGCAGAACCCGCGCATCGCCGCTTCGTGAACGGGTTTGAGTTATGTCGGACGATTTAACCGATTTGTATCAACAGGTGATACTCGACCATTGCCGGCAGCCGCGGAACTTCCGCGAGTTGGCGGCGCCGACCTGCTCGGCACAGGGGCACAATCCCCTGTGCGGCGATCAATTGCGGCTGTTTCTGCTGATCGAGGCCGGCCGCATCCGGGAGATCAGCTTCGTTGGCTCCGGCTGTTGCATATCCAAGGCGTCGGCGTCGCTGCTCACCGAGAGCGTCAAGGGCATGAACGCGGACGAAGTGAAGGGATTGTTCGATCGGGTGCACGACATGATCACCACCGGCCACGCGGCGGGGGATGTGGGCAAGTTGGCGGTATTCGCCGGGGTGCACAAGTTCCCGGCGCGGGTCAAGTGCGCGATTCTGCCGTGGCACGCGGTGCTGGCGGCTCTGGCCGGCCAGCAGACGCCGGTTACGACCGAGGGGGAGGATGCCTGAGCGGGAAGGCGAAAGGAAGCAGGTATGAGCACGAATGAACCGATCCTTTTGACGCGCGACGTCGAGGCCGCGGTGGTGCCCCAGGGTTCGCGGGTCACGCTGATGAAAGGTGAGCCCGCGTACATCACCCAGTCGCTGGGCGGCACTTACACCGTCGTGGTCAACGGCAACATGTTTCGCATCGATAGCAAGGATGCCGACGCCTTGGGGGTGAAGCCGGAAGCGGAACCCGCCCGGGCTTCGGCCGGTGCGCCCCGGACGCCCGAACAGCTCGAGGAAGAGGTTTGGCGGCAGTTGCGCAACTGTTACGATCCGGAGATCCCGGTTAACATTGTGGATTTGGGATTGATCTACGACTGCAAGCTCGAGCGGATGGGCGAGGCCCAATATAAGGCCGAAGTGCGCATGACCTTGACGGCGCCGGGCTGCGGGATGGGGCCGGTGTTGCAGCAGGACGTGTCGAACCGGTTGCTGTCGATCGAAGGGATTGACGAGGCGAACGTCGACCTGGTCTGGGATCCGCCGTGGAATCAAGGGATGATGACGGAGGCGGCCCGGCTGCAATTGGGACTGTATTGAAATGACCGACTCCGCGATCGATTGGGCGACATTGCGCGCCGATTTTCCCATTCTCGATCAGCAGGTGCATGGGCATCCGCTGGTCTATTTCGACAACGCGGCGACGAGCCAGAAGCCGCGCGCGGTGATCGAGGCGCTGACGGGTTATTACCAAAGGGACAACGCCAACGTCCATCGCGGCATTCATGAGCTGAGCAACCGGGCAACGGCCGGGTTTGAAGCCGCCCGGCGGCGGGCGGCGCGGTTCATCAACGCGGTTTCTCCGGAAGAGATTGTCTTCACGCGAGGGACCACGGAGGGGATTAACCTGGTGGCTCAGACCTGGGGGATGCACCAACTCAAAGCGGGCGACCAGATTCTGCTCACCGAGATGGAGCACCACAGCAACCTGGTCCCCTGGCAGTTGGTATCCGAGCGGACTGGGGCTGAACTGGTTTATTTGCCGGTCACGGGCGACGAAGCCTTGCTGGACCTGGAGGCCGTGGACCGCTTGCTGACGGACCGGGTGCGGTTGTTGAGTCTGGTGCACATCTCGAACTCGATGGGGACGATCAACCCGGTGGCGGAACTGTGTCGGCGGGCGCGAGAGGTCGGTGCGATCACGCTGGTGGACGCGGCCCAGAGCGCGGGGCATTGCGCGGTGGACGTGCAATCGATCGGCTGCGATTTTCTAGCGCTTTCGGGACACAAGATCTGCGGACCCACCGGGGTGGGGGTGTTGTATGGTCGGCGCGGGCTGCTGGAGCGTCTGCCGCCCTACCAGGGTGGCGGGGAGATGATCCTGTCCGTGGGTTACCAGCAGACGACCTTCAAGCCGCCTCCGCATCGGTTCGAAGCCGGCACGCCGGACATATCGGGCGCCATCGGGTTGCATGCGGCGATGGATTACCTGGATGGAATCGGCCGGGAGCGCATCTTCCAGCACGACCAGGATCTGGCGCGGTACGCCTACGCCGGGCTTGCGGAAATGCCGGGCGTCCGGTTGTTCGGGCCCAAGCAGGAGCGGGCGGGGCTGGTTAGCTTCCTGTTGCCTGATGTCCACGCGCACGACGTGGTGACGGTGGCGGACCAGTATGGGATCGCGTTGCGGGGAGGGCATCACTGCACGCAACCGCTGATGCGCAAGCTCGGGGTGGAATCCACGGCGCGGGCGAGTTTCTATTTCTACAACACCCGCGCCGAGGTGGATCGCTTCTTCGAGGTGATCCGCAAGATCCAGAAGTTCTTTGGCGGCTGAGCCCACCCGGGCCGTCAGTGGGTCCAAAAATCGATGACAAAGACATCGGCCAGCACCGGGCCCACCAGGCTGCCGAACGCCTTGTGATCCGGGTGCACGAGGTAGGCATCCCGGTCCGCGGCGGTCTTGAACGTAAGGATGAATCCGTGGGTGAACCCTTTGTCCAGCTTTTCGGGGCTCACATTGGTGCCCCACTCGAAGTGTTGGATGACCTTGATCTGCCTGGGGAGCTCGGCGAACGCCTTCTCGACCGCCTCGATTTGGGATCGGGTGGCCTCTTCCTTGAATTTGAACGCAACCACGTGTTGGAGTTTGCCCTTCGGTTCTGTTCCCGGGGCTTTGTCGGCGGCCAGGGCCGGTGAAACGAAGGCGACGAGAGCGGCGAGCAGTGACAAGTACAATTTCATATGAGCGGAAAATAGACGGGGCACTGGCGTTGGACAAGCCTGGCCTGGAAGGCCGTGTCAGATCGCCGGGCACGCCGGGCTGGCCAGGGACCGGGAATGGGGTAGAATGGGCCCCGCGACTGCCTATGACTGGAGCCGGAAACAGTGAATCTCAGCCCGGGCCGCTTCGAGTATCGACGTGGTGGGGGCGGATACTGGTCGGGCGCAATCCGGCGGTGACGTTGATCCGGTTGGTGGTGCTGGTGGTGGTGGCGTCGGTCCTGTTCAAGGGGGTGTTGATACCGGTGCGCGTGACCGGGAAGAGCATGGAACCCACCTACCGCGATGGGCGGGTCAATTTCATCAACCGCCTGGCTTACCGGCGAAGCGAGCCCCGGCGCGGCGACGTGGTGGGGCTGCAAACCGAGAACAGCCGGTTGCTCGTGTTGAAACGAATTGTGGGGCTGCCGGGCGAGCGGGTGTCGATCCGCTATGGCCGGATTTACATCGACGGCAAGGCGCTCGCGGAGGACTACACGGATGGTCAGCCGATTCCGCCGACGTTGGGTGAGCGCAAGTTGGGGGCGGTGGAGTATTTTGTCATTGGTGACAATCGGGATTTGTCGGCCTACGGCGTGGTGGAACGGAGGCATATCCTGGGAAAGGTATTGTTTTGAGGCGGCTGCTCGTCGTTCTTGGGGTGTTGTTGTTGGGAGCGCTTGGCTATTGGGTTTACCGCCAGGTTTTCCCGCCGGACCAGGTGGTGATCCGAAAACAGCTGCACCAACTCGTCGAGGATGTTTCATTTCGGCGTGAAGGAGCCAGTCCGCTGGCCGCGCTGGCGAGTGTGAATCGGTTGCTCGGCTATTTTGCTGCCGACATCGAGATTCGGTTGGGCGACATCCCGGGGGCGCGAAACCGGCTCATCCAGGGGCGGGACGAACTGCGGGAGGCCCTGGCCGGATCGCGGGCGGCGGCGAGCTCGTTTCGGGCGCGGTTGAGGGATGTTTATGTCGATCGGATCGAGGGAGGGCAGGCGTGGGCGCAGATCATCGTCAGTGTCTGGGTCGATACCGATGAGGACGAGTATGTCCAGGAACTGCGATTGCGTCTGGTCAAGGAGGGTCGAACCTGGTTGATCCGGCAGGTCGACCCGGTTCCGACCTTGAGGATGTGACGCCGGATCAGCGCGGGCTTGCGGGTTGGCGCGGGGTTGCGCACTATGCCGCGATGATCAGGGTTGCCCGTGCACGAGACCGCCTAAGTGATTCCGCCGCCGCGGAGGGCCGCATCCTGTCAGTATCGGCGTTGGGACTGGCGCTGGCCCTGTTGCTGGCGGTTGGAGCCGGGTGCGGACGGAGCGCGCCGGAAGCGGCGCGGGCGGCGGAGACATCGAACCTGCCCAAGCAGGCGCAGCCCAGGTTGCCGACCGTCAAGCTGTGGCTGGGGCCGCACGAGTTGACGGCGGAGGTCGCGCGAAATGAGCGTGAACGGAGCGCGGGCATGATGTTCCGGACCAACATCGCGGAGAGCGAAGCCATGTTGTTTGTCTTCCCCTACGCGGCGCGGGTCTCCTTCTGGATGAAGAACGTGCCGATCCCGCTCTCCTGCGCCTATCTGAATCGCGAAGGCGTCATTGTCGAGCTGCACGAGCTGAAGCCGCACGATGAGACGCCGGTGGTGGCCGAGTCACGCGAGGTTCAATTTGTGATTGAGACCGCCCAGGGATGGTTCGAACGGAACCAGGTGGGCGTGGGCACGCTGGTGCAGACCGAGAAGGGCTCGTTGCGGGAGACCTTTTTCGGGCGGATGCCGTCCGGCGGAGAGCGCTGAAATGAGGCTGGCGCTGGCTCAGATCAACACCACGGTGGGCGACCTCGCCGGCAACGAAGCCAGGATCCTGGCCGCCTATCGACGAGGCGTGGCAGCTGGCGCCGAGTTGGTGGTGGTGCCCGAATTGGCCGTCACCGGGTATCCGCCGCGCGATCTGTTAATGCGGCCCGAGTTTGTTCGGGGCAACCTGGAAGTCCTGGACCGGTTGGCGGCGGCCACCGGCGCGACCGGGCTGCTGGTCGGGCACGTGGGCCGCCACGAACGGCGGCCGGGCCGGGAACTCACCAACTCCGTGGCCCTGCTGCAATCGGGGAGTATCCAATCCGTGCGGCACAAGACGCTGCTGCCGACGTATGATGTGTTCGACGAGGACCGCTACTTCGAGCCGGCGACGGAGAACCGCGTGGTGCGCTTTGGCCCGCACCGGCTTGGACTGACGATTTGCGAGGACGTATGGAACGACGAGGATTTCTGGCGGGACCGGCGTTACCCGCGAAATCCGGCGGTGGAGCTCGCGGCGGCGGGTGCGGACCTGATGGTCAACATTTCGGCGTCGCCCTGGCATTTGGGGAAGGATCGGACGCGCCGCCGGATGCTGGAGAGCCTGGTGCGCAAGCTGGGCGTGCCGTTGGTGTACTGCAATCTGGTGGGCGGCAATGACGAGTTGATTTTCGATGGCGGCAGTCTCGTGCTGAGCGCGGGGGGCGACGTTGTCGGCGCGGGCCGGCGGTTTGAGGAAGACTTCGTCGTGATCGATTCGGGCGACGCGACCGGACCGGAGGGCGGGGGGATGGTGGAGGAGGAGGAAATCTACCGGGCGCTGGTGCTGGGGACGCGGGATTACCTGGGCAAGTGCGGATTCAGCACGGCTTTGCTGGGGTTGAGCGGGGGGATCGATTCAGCCGTGACCGCGTGTCTGGCGGTGGCGGCGCTGGGGTCGGAGCACGTGCGGGGGGTGGCCTTGCCGTCGCCGTATTCGTCCCAGGGCAGCCTGGACGATGCGCGGGCGTTGGCGTCCAACCTGGGCATCCGGTATGACGTGATTCCGATCGGTCCGCCGTTTGGCAGCGTCAAGGGCCAGTTGCAGGAGCTGTTCCGGGGACGTGCCGAGGACGTGACGGAGGAGAACATCCAGGCGCGGCTGCGCGGGGTGATCCTGATGGCGTTGTCGAACAAGTTCGGGTCGCTGCTGCTGACCACCGGCAACAAGAGCGAACTGGCGGTGGGCTATTGCACGCTGTATGGCGACATGTGCGGCGGGTTGGCGGTCATCAGCGATGTGCCCAAGACCATGATTTACCGGCTGGCCCGCTGGATCAACCGCGACCGGGAGATCATCCCGGGCGCGTCTCTCACGAAACCGCCGTCCGCCGAGTTGCGTCCCAACCAAACGGATCAGGACAGTCTGCCGCCCTATGAAGTGCTCGATGCAATTCTCGAGCATTACGTCGTGGAAGCCCGCAGCGTGGAGGAGATCATCGGTGCCGGGGCGGATCCGGAGATCGTTCGGAAAGTGGTGCGCCTGATCGACTCGAGCGAATACAAACGCCGACAGGCGGCCCCCGGTCTGAAAGTGACCAGCAAAGCGTTCGGAGTGGGCCGGCGCATCCCGATCGCCCAGAAATATCGGTGACCGTTGAGTGGCGGCGGCGGCGGTTATTCGGAGCGTTCGAGGGGCGGACGAAAGCGGTATTTCCGGGCCAGCTCGAGCGTGGCTTTCAGCGGTTTGATCCCGCCGGTGCAGGTGGGATCGGAGAGCGATGCCGCGGCAGCGCAGACCGCGGTTTGAAGGCAGCGGGCCAGGTCCCAGCCCTCGTGGAGCCCGAGCAGAGCTCCGGCGCAAAAGGCGTCGCCCGCGCCGGCGGTGCCGGCCACGGCTTTGGCAGGGAGATTGAGCGAAGGCTGCCAGAAATCCTCGCCACGGCGGGTTCGGGCGAAGCCGCCTTCGGGGAAATGGATGATGACCAACTCGCGGACACCCAGTTGGAGCATGGCGCCGGCGGCGTGCCGCAGGGAGACAGGATCGAGAGTGCCATCGGGTTGGCGGACGCGGAAGCCGGTGGTTTTGCCGGCCTCGATTTCGTTCAGGATGCAGTAATCGGAGTGCTTGAGGGCCGGGGTGACGATTTTGGCGAAGCGATCGCTATCTTCGCTGACGACGTCGACGCAGGTTTTGAGGCCCGCCGCCTGGGCGGCCGCCAGCAGTCCGGCGGCCTTGGTTCCGTACTTCTTGTCGGGCGCGTCGAGGGCATTCAGGAGCAAGAGGTAACCGAGGTGAAAGATCCGCGCCTTGATCCGCGTAAAATCAAGACCCTTGCCATCCCAGAGCGCGTTGGCGCCGCGATTGTGGAAGAACGTCCGGCGCCCGCCTTTGACTTCGGTCATGACATCCGTGTAGGAGGTGGGAACTTCCGTGGTGGTGTGGAGTTGGCGGGCATCGATCTTGTGCTGGCGACAATCCTCGAGAATGTGCTCTCCGAGGGGGTCTTTGCCGACCAGTCCGGCAGCGATCAGCGGAAAATCAACCCCGAGTTTCGCGAGATCGATCAGGACATTGTAAGGCGCGCCGCCTGTTCCCTGATGTTCCGATACGATGTTGGCCAGCTTTTCCGGGGTCGGATAGACATCGATCAGTTTCACCTGATCGATAATCCAGTTGCCGCCGGCCAGAAGTCCTGCGCGAGTGGAGGTTGATTTTGTCTTCATTGCACCAAATGTCGTTCGCTCGGGTCACGTCGAACGCGGGTGTCACGGAGTCTAAGTGGTTCGAGGCATGAGGTAAAACAAAATTCTGGCGGGGAATGGAGCGCGCGCGGCAAGGCGGGCAGGGTGGCATGCCTCGCCGTGCCTGCCAGTGGTGGAATAATGCTGGTTGACGGGCTTTGATTACCCGTTACTTTCGGTCGCTTCGCGACTGTCCGACGCTGCCAAACGCATGAAACCGCGCATCCTGAATTCCCCGGGGGCAAATCCGCCCGGCGTCAAGGGCCGGGAGCCGGTGGCTCGGCAATTGGGACAGGTCGTTTTGACTACTCCGGGCCGGGGCACTGTGTTCTAATTCCGCTGGCATGGTCGACAGGCGATTCAACGTCCTTCCCGGTTTCGGCCTGACCATGGGCTACACGCTCCTGTATCTGGGGCTGATCGTGCTCCTGCCGGTGGCAGGTTTGTTTCTGCGGCTGGCGGGGGTTTCCTTTGAGGAGTTCTGGCGCATGGCCACGACCGAACGGGCGGTGGCGGCATACCGGTTGACGTTTGGGGCGTCGTTTGTGGCGGCGACCATCAACGCGGTATTCGGCACCGTGGTCGCCTGGGTGTTGGTGCGCTATCATTTCCCGGGCAAACGGTTCTTTGATGCGCTGGTCGATTTTCCGTTTGCATTGCCCACGGCCGTGGCGGGGTTGACTTTATCCAATCTTTACGCGGAGACGGGCTGGTTGGGGCGTTTCCTGGTGCCGCTTGGCATCCATGGCGCCTTCACGTCACTGGGGGTGGTGATCGCGTTGACGTTCATCGGGTTGCCGTTCGTGGTGCGCACGCTGCAACCGGTTCTCGAGCATTTCGATCACGAGGTGGAAGAGGCCGCGGCGACCCTTGGAGCCGGGCGATTGCGGACGTTTGTGAGTATCATCGGTCCCACCCTGCTGCCGACGATCATCACCGGGTTCGCCCTGGCTTTCGCGCGGGCGATTGGGGAGTACGGCTCGGTGATCTTCATTGCCGGCAACAAACCCTATGAATCGGAGATCGCCCCGCTGCTGATCGTGATCCGGCTCGAGGAGTATGACTACACCGGGGCCATTGCGATCGCCGTGGTGCTGTTGTTCATCTCCTTTGGTTTGCTGGTCGTGATCAACCTGCTCGAACGCTGGGCCAGCCGATACGAGAACTGAAATGGCCGGGACATTTCCAAGCCGAACACGACGATCCGCGGCACCGGTGGCCGGTGAAGGCATTCAGGAATCGCGGCTCGTGCGTTGGGGGCTCATCGCGGTCGCCGGCACCTTTCTGGGGTTGTTTCTCCTGCTGCCGCTGGTGAACGTGTTTGTCCAGGCCTTTGCCGAGGGCTGGTCGGGATACCTCGAGGCCTTGCGTCAGCCTGACACCCTCGCAGCGATCCGGTTGACGTTGACCGTCGCGGCCATCGTGGTGCCACTGAATGTGGTTTTCGGCGTGGCCGCCGCCTGGGCGGTGGCGAAGTTCGAGTTCCGCGGCAAGCCGCTCTTGATCACCTTGATTGACCTGCCGTTCTCGATCTCGCCGGTGGTGGCAGGGCTGGTGTTTATGGTCTTGTTTGGCACCCAGGGCTACTTCGGAGAGTGGTTGCTGGAGCGGGACATCAAGATCCTGTTTGCGTTGCCGGGGATTGCGCTGGCCACGCTGTTCGTGACGTTCCCGTTCGTCGCGCGCGAGTTGATTCCGGTCATGCAGGCCACGGGAAGCGAGCAGGAACAAGCCGCCTTGACCCTGGGCGCCAACGGCTGGCAGACCTTCTGGCGGGTCACCCTGCCCTCGGTGAAATGGGGTTTGCTCTACGGCATCATCCTGTGCAACGCGCGGGCCATGGGGGAATTCGGCGCGGTTTCGGTGGTCTCGGGACATATCACGGGGCTCACGGATACCATGCCGCTGCGGGTGGAGAAGTTGTATCAGGAATACGACGCCACCGGCGCCTTTGCGGTGGCGAGTTTGCTGGCCCTGCTGGCGCTGCTGACCCTCGGCTTCAAGACCTGCCTGGAATGGCAGCAACAACGCGCGTACGAACGGGCCCAGCGCGCCGTGAAATCCGCCGACGCGCCCTCCTCATGAGCATCGAACTCAAAGACATCAGCAAACATTTCGGGGCCGTCACTGCCGTGAACCAGGTCAGTTTCTCGGTCGAGGACGGCGAGTTAATGGCTTTGCTCGGGCCCAGCGGTGGCGGCAAGACCACGGTGCTGCGGATGATTGCGGGCCTCGAGGTCCCCAGTTCGGGCGACATTTATGTCCGGGGACAGCGGGTCAACGACGTCTCCGTGCAACAGCGGAACATCGGTTTCGTGTTCCAGAACTATGCCTTGTTCAAGAACATGTCCGTGTTCAAGAACGTCGCCTTCGGCCTCAGGATCAAGAAATGGAAACGACGCGATGTCCGGGATCGCGTGGAGGAATTGCTCGCCCTGTTTGGCCTGGAGGATCTGGGCCCGCGCTATCCCCACCAACTCTCGGGCGGCCAACGACAGCGCGTGGCCATCGCGCGCGCCCTGGCCACGAAACCGAGCGTGTTGCTGCTCGATGAGCCGTTTGGGGCGGTGGACGCCAAGATCCGGCAGGAGCTCCGCGAATGGCTGGTCACCCTCCACCACGAGTTGAACGTGACCACGATCTTCGTCACCCACGACCAGGAAGAGGCGATGGAAGTTTCCAACCGCATCGTCATCTTCTCGCGTGGCAACCTCGAACAGATCGGCACTCCCCGCCAGGTTTACGAGGAACCGGCCAACGAGTTCGTCGCCCGCTTCATCGGGGTCATTAACGTGCTCGAACTCGAGGTCCGGCAGGGCGTCGCCCGGCTGAATGAACTGGAGTTTCCGGCCCACGGGGTTCCCGAAGGCCAGCGGCTCCGGATCGGGTTCCGACCGTACGCCGTGCAGATATCGAGCAACCTGCAGCTCTACCGCTATCGGGCCACGCTGCGGCATACGTTCTTTCTGGGCGTCATGCTGCGGGTCGAGCTCGAACTCCCCTCCGGGCTCACCATCCGTGCCCGCATGACCAAGGAGGAGTATGCCCACCTCGGGCTCGAGGACGGCGCCTACGTCTCTTTCCAGATCCGCCAATACCGCATTCTCGCGAAGGAAGGCATGCCGCTCGCCCCCGAGACCGCGTCGACGCAAGACGCGATCGTCTACGGCGAAGGGATCTGATCGCCGTGCGCCTCCAGATTTGGACCGCAGTGTTCAGCGCGGCTTGAGGCGCGGGCCTTTGGGGGTGTCCTCGATCGCCCAGCCCTTGGCCAAGAGAGTGTCGCGGAGGGTGTCGGCTTTCGGAAAATCCCGGGCTTTGCGCGCGGCCTGCCGTTGCTCCAATAATGCCGTGATCTCGGCGGGAATCTCGAGCCCGGCTGGCGCGCCCACGGCGAAAATGCGGTCGACGGCTTCCCAGGCGGCAACGGCGGCCGCGGCCGGTTCGGCGGAAAGTGTCTGGCCGGCGATTTGACGGTTCAGCTCCCGGACCCAGTCGAACAGGGCGGCCCACGCGGCCGAAACATTAAGATCCTCATCCAGCGCGGTGCGAATGGACTCGATGAGGGTGGGATCGGGCGACGCGGTTACAGGTCCGGCGAGCTCGCGGAGCTTGGTGACGCAATCGTCGAGGCGGTTGAGCGCGGTGCGGGCGCCGATGAGGTTTTCCAGCGTGAAATTAAACGCCTCCCGGTAATGGGCACTGAGGAGCAAGTATCGGATTTCGCGTCCGGCATAGCCCTTGGCCAACAGATCGCGGAGGGTGAAATAGTTCCCGAGCGATTTGCTCATCTTTCTGCCCTCGACCAGCAGGTGCGCGCCGTGGAGCCAGTGGCGGACGAACGGTTCCCCGGCAGGTTGCAGGTCGGCGCCTTCGCTCTGGGCGATTTCATCCTCATGATGAGGGAAGATGAGGTCCTCGCCGCCGAGGTGCAGGTCGAAGCTGGGGCCGAGCAGTTTCATGCTCATGGCACTACACTCCACATGCCACCCGGGCCGCCCTTCGCCCCAAGGGCTTGGCCAGGTCACCGCGCCATCCTCCGGCACACGCGCCTTCCAGAGGGCGAAATCGGCGACCGCCTCCTTTGCATACTCGTCGTTGCTGACGCGTTCGCCGGGGCGCAGGGAATCGAGATCCAGGTTCAGGAGTTGGCCGTAGCGGCAGCCGCAACCGCGGTAACGTTCGATGCTGAAATAGACCGATCCATCGGGGGCTTGATAAGCCACGCCGCGGGCCAGCAACCGGCTGATCAGTTCGATGATCTCGGGGATGTGTTCCGTAGCCCGGGGCAGGTGATGGGGCCGGACGCAGCGGAGGGTTGCCATGTCCTCGAGAAAGGCGGTTTCGTATTTGGCAGTGTAATCACGCAGTGTCACACCGGCTGATTTGACCCGGGCGATGATCTTGTCCTCGACATCCGTGATGTTCATCACGTGGTTGACCGCGTATCCCTTGAACTCGAGGTACCGGCGCACCAGATCGGCGAACACAAAGGTCCGGTAATTGCCGATGTGGGCGTAGTCGTAGACCGTCGGCCCGCAGCAGTACATCCCCACCCGCCGCTTGTCCGGGTCGCGGACGACGATTTCCTCGATCTCCCGTTTCAGCGTATTGAAAAGTCTCAGTGCCATACCGGTTGTGCCAAAGCCAATCCAAGGTAGGCAACGGCCAACGAAAGAAAAGGCCAAAGCGGTTCGTCTCCCGCCCCGTTCGGCAACCACGCCCTCGCCACGCCAAGCCCGCACCCGCGGCACCGCACAGAGGGACAGGATCGTAGCTGCAAATACACATCTCTTTGCTGATCAGGAAGTTGGTGGTGGCCTTGGTGCGCCGGCTTCATCCCTGATCCCAAGGTCTATATCTGGGTTACGAAGGCGGATATAGCGATAAAGGTGACGACGAAGGTCGCGACGAAGCTCTCGCAGGGCGCGTGCGCACCATGAACCTGTCCCTCTATACCGCCTGAACCTGTCCCTCTATACCGCCGCTAGAATCGATTGCCGGGGATAGGGTGACAGGTTCGGTGGGCGGCCGCTTCTCCCGCGAAACCCGCGAAGGGGGGCAGTCTCCGCCTTGGCGAGCTTGGCGCCTGGGTGAGGAGAAGGGATACGGGGGCAGGTTCGTGGGCGGCGGTTCCCAGGCCAAACTGCCGAGCCATTTCGACACGGCGGGGCTGTAGCGGCGACACTCGGGGAGTTTGTGAAACGAGCTTGTCCAGGCGGTGGTGGCTCGGGGTGATGGAGATTCGGTGGGTCGGGGCGTGGACGTCAGAGATCAGGGTGACGAGGTTGAGGCAGTGGCCGCGATTCGGGCGGCGAGGAGGGCGGCCCCCAAGGCACCCGTGAATTGGGGTTCGGGGGCGACCTGCACTGGACAATCCAGTGTCGTGGCAAGTGCGCGCACCATGCCAGGTTGCAGCGCGACGCCACCGGTAAAGAGGACAGGGGCCGTCAAAGGACGCCCGGCCATGGCCATGACCCGGGTGGCGATCGAGTTCTGGACGCCAGCGGCGATATCGGCCGCCGGGACGCCCTCAGCCAACAGGCCGATGATCTCGGTCTCGGCAAAGACGACGCAGGTGCTGCTGATCAGCGCCGGTTGGCGGCTTTGTTGGCTGAGGTCGCCCAGCTTCGACCAGTCGGCGTCGAGCCGGGCTGCGAGAATCTCGAGAAACCGGCCGGTGCCAGCGGCGCAACGGTCGTTCATGGCGAAGTCCCGGACGCGCCCTCCGTTTTCCAATCGGATCACTTTGCTGTCCTGGCCGCCAATTTCGACGATGGACCGGGTATCGGGCGCGAGGTGAAACACGCCGCGGGCGTGGCAGGTGATTTCGGTGATGGTGGTGGTGGCAAAGGCGACGCGGTTGCGGCCGTAGCCGGTGGCGACAACCGAACGGACCTGGTGCCGGTCGATCCCTGCTTTGCTCAGGGTCGCCGCGAATATCTCCTCGGCCAAGCGCGGTTGGGCGACCCCCTGGTCGGCGAGGCCGCGGCCGATGACCATGGATCGGGCATGGTCGAAGAGCACCACTTTAATGGCGCGCGATCCGGCGTCGATACCTGCGCAGATCATACTAGGGTTCTCGTCGGGCACGGGCGATTTCCAGGACGGCCTCGATTCGGGTCCGCAAGGTCGGCAACAGCGCGTCGCAGACCGGGGGGATCTCGATTTCAACGATGGGCAATGCGAGTTTGTCAGCGATCCGTTCACGGATCGGGTTGCCCTCCCACGGACAATGGCTCGCGCCCGGGATGCGGGCAATCACCACGGCCTCGATTTTGAACCGGCGACAATCGTCCACGATCCGGCGGGCCCGGTCCTGGGCGGGGCCGACCATCGGATCGGCCAAGGCTGTCCGTGCGAGCGCCTCGAAAGGTGGCAGATCTTCGGGGATCAAGTCGAGTGCGTGAGTGAACATGAAATCGCTTCCGCACAACCGGCCGCCACAGGCTTCGAGGAGGTTCATGGCGCGAAGGTCGGCCACCGGGTTTACCCAGAAGACGCGGACGGCATCGTCGGGAATGACGAACTGGCGGGTGGCGACGCGGCGTGTGGCTTCGGTGGCAAGCTCCGCCAGGACGGGCAGGCACTCTCCGCGATCGGAGCAGAAGTGAACCGCCAACATTTCGGCGATCAGCATTTCCAGGGCAGGCAGCGGCGCGCCAGGGGCGGCATAAACCGTCTGGCGGAGGGTCTGGAGTTGGCGGCGAATCTGGTTGGCGGACCGGATGCCGGCCCGGATGCGTTCGTGAGTGAGATCGCAGCCGGCGAGCTTGCCCAGTTCAACTCCGACCCGCTGCAGTTCCTCCCGCACGCATTCAACCTGACCGGCGGGGCCGATGAGGCCGCCCGGCAGATCACAGGCCGGTTCACCCGGATCGGGCGCGCGCCGTCGCGGCATTTCCCACCAGAGGATCGGATGCCCGAGCCGTTCGAGCCGCTGGGCAATGGCCGAGAAATCGTCACAGACCGCGCCGGTGCTGCAGATGAGGAGATCGGGGCGGGGGAAGTGCTCGTCGTTCAAGAAAGCGGGCAACATGGCGCGCACGGGGCAGAAGGAAGGGTCGGTGCCGAGTGCGTCAGCTTGAACGAGGAGACGATCGGAGCATTCCATGAGGCAGGGGGTCCACCACGCGCCGTCGGGATAGAAGGGGCGGACCTTCGGCAGCGCGCAGGCCATCACGGGCACGGTGCCGAGGTCTTTCATGGTTCCAACGAGCCGATCGCCCTGTGCCCGGGCGGTCCGGAGGCGTTCGTTTTCGGTCAGCAGGAAGTTCCAGAGCCGCAGAGCCGCGGCCGAGCTGTCAAAGCGCAGCCGTCGAAGGCGTTCATTGTTTTCGCGTTCGACGTGACGGGCGAGGGGTCCGCCGTACCACGGCTCGCGCAGGCCGGCCCGAGCAAGCTCGGCGTAGCGTTGATCCCACTCCGTCAACGTTAATTGGAGTGGGGAGTGGGTCATTGGAGTGACTCGATGAAGGCGGCGAGGCGGTTGGTGTCGCGGAGGCCGCCGGTGCTTTCGACGTGGGCATCGAGGGTCAGCAGCGGGAGGTGAAAGGCGTCTCGGAGACTGGCGGCTTCCGCGCGCCAGAGATCGCAGCCGACGTGGACCCAGAGCACAAGACCGCGGACCTGGCGTTCGTGCAACCGCGGACCCAGCCAGTCGTAGAATCGTGTGTTGGGCCGGTGGAAGGCATCGACCGCGTGATCGAAGTAGTGATCGGCGAGGGCCGGGAGTGGCGGTTGCTCCGGAGAGGGGATGGGACAGGGGGGCGGCAGACAGCGTTCGCCCGGTTCCGTGGCGTTGAGGACCACGCGTCCGCCGGTGGACTCGAGGTCGTCGAACAGGGACCATTGCGACGGGAGCAACGGCCCGCCGATCAGCGCGACGGGAATGCCGCGAGGGACCGGGATGGCGTCGGTTGGTGGCGCGGTGGGAACGATGCCTTCGCTGTAAAAGCCGGCGAGGGCTTCCGCCGCCAGTCGCGCGGGATGGCGTTGGATGAATTGGCGAAGCGCGGCTCGACGGTTTTCTTGATCGATCATGACCGACAAGAGATCCTCGGCTTTGGGATGGGGCCCGCCCAGTGTGGTCAGGAACCGACCGAGCCGGGCGCACTCGGCGCGGTAGAGATTTCGGGCTGCGGGCGACTGCCAGGTGGCTGGCAGGTTGAACAGGAAGATTCGCGAGCGTGATCGGGCGAGGGCGGCATCGGCCGCGCGGCGCATTTGATCGCAAGCGGTGGTGAAGACCAGGGCGGCGTCGGGATGCGATTCGGCGAGGCTGAGCAGGCTTTGCGCGAACGAACAAACTCCTTCGGGCACGGCGGACGCCCGGTTGGGGGTGGCAGGCCAGGCGCTTCGCGGTCGATGGCCGTGCGCCCGGATGATTTCGGCGGGCACCCAGGGGCTGGTGAGAAAGACCTCCACGGCGGGGCTAAGCCGGTTTGGTGGCGACGATCAGCCCTTGGATAATCCTGCGGGTTTCGGCGAGCGAATGCAGGAAACGCATTTCACCGATCAGCGAGGCGGCCAGGGCCTGGTCGAAGCCGACGATTTTCAGGGCGTCATAGGTGAGCTGCTTTTCGATCATGTCGAGATAGAGCGGGACATACCGCGGGAATCGGGCGGTGTCGTGTGCAAGCTGGACCTTGCAGCCGGCGCGTTCGAGCAACGCGGTGTATTCGGCGAGGGTGAGGATGTTCGGAAATTTCATGAACGCGAGGTAACGTTTCGCCTCGGCGGCGCTCATGGGTTGGGTTCCTTCCATCCAGTCCGTGAAGGCCATAACCCCGCCCGGGCGCAGCAGTCGGGCGGCTTCGGCGATGAGGGCGGGTTTCTCCTCGACGTAGCACCAGGCGTCCTCGCCCCAGACGAAATCAAAGGCGGCGTCGGGCAAACCGGTCCGACACACGTCCGCCTCGATGAACGTGGTGGCAGCGGTGACCCCTTCATCGGCGGCGCGTTGCCGGGCCAGTTGGAGCACGGCGGGGGTGGCGTCCACGCCGGTCATGTGCGCCACGTTCCGGAAGCGGAGGAGGAAACGCATCCCGGCGCCGGAGCAGCAGCAGAGGTCCACGCCCCGCCAACCGGCCTGGATGCCCGCGCGTTCGGCGAGGTCGAGGGAGGATGAGATGCCGCCGATGTGGATTTGTTCGCCCATGAGCAGTTCCCAGAGGCGGCCTTCGGGTCCGGCATAGACAGTCTGGACATTGGCGAGGTGGATATCGGGATGGCGTTGCATAGGGTGACCGTGGGACTGCGGGCTAATCGGGGCGAGCGGTTTCGAGGAGAGCCTCGATCCGGGCCGTGATGCGGGCCGAATCGGAGGGCGAATAGTCGGTGGTGATCTTGAGGTAAGGGAGATGGAGTTCCTCTTCGGCGAGCTTGCGAACGTGGTGGGACTCGACGTCGTAGGTCAAGCAGGCCTGCCAGATGAGTTCGATCACACAGTGCGGGCGATAGGCTGCCGCCAGCTCGCGCAGGGTGCACAGGCGTCCCGAGTTGGGCGTCAGCACGGAACAGGGGAGATGATAATACTTGCGGGCGATGGCGGCAAGGGGATCCGGGTCGAGCTCGTCGACGTCGTCGAGAATCGGTTTGAGGCCGGTGCAGTTTTCCATGGCGACCACGACCGCGCCGGAGTTTTCAATCAGCTCGAGCACGCGTTCGGCGCCATGGACCAGCGGCACGCCGGTCAGCAGCACGCGCGCGCGGTTGTCGACGGTGGTTGCGGTGTGGGCGGTCCGGGCGGTCAGCAAGCGGAGGGCGCTCTCGTATTGATCCAGGTCCGGCTCCATACCCGAGATGATGCTCTTGAATTCGAGCAGTTGGCGGCCGGTGAGCGGTGGGGGGTCGTGCCTCATCAGCTGCGCGAGGCGGCGGCGCAGGCCGCGTTCGCGATTCATCAGGCGGATGGCACGGCGCAGATCGGCGTCCGTAATTTGGAGGCCGAAGCGGGTTTCCAGTGCGGTCTTGAGTTTGCGGACCTCGTCCGTCCAATAGGCGAGCGCCTCGGGGGCGTTGGCCTTGTGGGGTAGTTCGAGCACGTGCATCGGTTTGGATTCGCCGAGCAGCTCGAACATCTTCTTTTTCCCGTCGCAGGTGGTTTCGGCGACGATGAGATCGGCCCAGTTCAGGAAGGGATTGTTGCCGGTGAGGTGATAGCCAAAAGTGGACTTGATCAACGGGCAGAGGTTGGTGGGCAGGACTTGTTCCGCGGCCGGGATCGTCGCGGCCGAACCGCCGCAGAGGCAGACGGGCACGGCATTGGCGGCGAGTATGATTTCGCGGGGGGTAAACTCGCACATGATGCCTACGATCGGCCGCCCGGCCGCCTTGGCCGCCTCGGCGTAGTCGTAACAGCGGTCGATCATGGCCCCGAAGTGCGCGATGGGATCAGCGGTTGGGCTCATGCGTTCGCTCCGTTCACGGTGTGCGCATTCAAACAGCATGCACGATGGATCTCAACTTCAATTCCAGCGCAGTTGACCCGGGAGACGGAGTTCTCCATGCTCGGTCGCGTTCGAACCGGTCGCGATTGACGCGAGTGAAAGGCAGAAACCATGGCGGCTAAGGACAAGCTGACGGCGCTTCAGGGGGTTCCCTCCATGACCGAATTGCTGAAACGTCCGGAGGTGCTGCGATGGCGGACGGTTCATCCGGCGGGGCTGGTGACGGAGTGCCTGAGGTCGGCGGTGAGCGAGGCGCGGGCGGAAGCATTGGCGGGGGGCGGGGCGGCACCGGGCAGGGAGAGGATTCTAACGCGGGCGGAGGCGTTGTTGGTCCGGGCGACGACGCCGGTGGTGCGGCAGGCCATCAATGCCACCGGGATCATTCTGCACACCGGTCTGGGTCGCGCGGTGTTTCCCGAGGCGGTGGTGGACTCGATGGAGCCGGCGCTCAAAGGCTATTGCACCCTGGCGACCGATCCGGCCACCGGGGAGCGGATCGAACGCGATGAGCTGGTGGAGCCGATCCTGTGTGAACTGACCGGCGCGGAGGCGGCCACGGTGGTGAACAACAACGCCGCCGCGACGTTGCTGGTCCTGGCCGCATTGACGGCCGGCAGGGAAGTGATCGTGTCGCGAGGGCAGCTCATCGAGATCGGCGGTTCGTTCCGCCTGCCGGAAGTGATGGCCCAGAGTGGCGCGCGGTTGGTTGAGGTCGGCGCCACCAATCGGACCCACCTCAAGGATTACCGGAATGCGATCACGCCGGAGACAGCCGCGCTGATGCGGGTTCACCCGAGCAACTACCGGATCGTCGGATTCACCGCCGAGGTGTCGGCGGCGGAACTGGCGGAGTTGGCGCATGCCCGGGGGCTGTTGCTGATCGACGATCTGGGCGCCGGGGCCCTGTTGTCGCTCGAACGTTTTGGATTGCCGCACGAGCCGACCGCGCGGGAATCGATCGAAGCGGGCGCGGACGTGGTGCTCTTCAGCGGCGACAAACTGATTGGCGCGAGCCAGGCGGGTGTCATCCTGGGGCGCAAAGGGCTGATTCAGCGGATCCGCAAGCACCCGCTCATGCGCGCGGTGCGGGTGGACAAGACCTGCCTGATGGTGTTGGAACGGACCCTGCACCTGTTCCGCGATCCCGAGCGGTTGTGCCGCGAGCATCCGACGTATCGCATGATCGGCACCGGGCTTGACGCCCTCCGCGCCCGGGCCGCGGCGCTGAGCGCGGCGCTCTCGGCGCGGGCGCCCCGGGTCAAGGCCGCGGTGGAAGACGGGGTGGCTTACCTTGGCAGTGGATCACTACCGGACAAAGCGATCCCCAGCGTGGTGGTCTCCGTGGTGGTCGAGGGGCTGAGCGCCGAGGAACTGGGGCGCCGGCTGCGCACGGACGAGGCGCAGGTGTTTGGGCGGATCGAGAACGATTGCCTGCGATTCGACATGCGGACCGTCACGGATGAGCAGGTGTCGGCCATCGTGGCGGCTGTGGGACGCGCCGTCGCATGACGCTCCGGAAGAACATCATGCTCGGCACCGCGGGGCACGTGGACCACGGCAAGACCGCGCTGGTTAGACTTCTGACCGGCTGCGAGACGGATACGCTCGAGGAGGAGAAAGAGCGCGGGCTCACGATCGATCTGGGCTTCGCTCCGTGCCAGTTGTCGGATCAGCGTGTCGTCGGGGTGGTGGATGTGCCGGGGCACGTCGATTTCATCCGCAACATGGTGGCGGGCGCGCACGGCATCGACGTGGTGATCCTGGTGGTGGCCGCCGATGACGGCATCATGCCGCAGACGCACGAGCATCTGCAGATACTGACATTGATGGGATTGCGGCACGGCCTGGTGGCGTTGACCAAGGTGGACCTGGTGGATGCGGGGCGGCGGGACTTTGTGATACGGGAGTTGAGCCGTCTGCTGGCGGGCACGTTCCTTGCCCAGGCGCCGATCTGTCCGCTTTCGACCTTGACCGGCGAAGGGTATGGCGAGTTTTACGACGCCTTGAACAGAGTGGTCGGCGCCTGCGAAGGGCGGCCCAGTCAGGGTCTCTTCCGCGTCTGGGTCGAAGATGTTTTCACCATCCGGGGTTCGGGCACGGTGGTGACAGGCATACCCACCAGCGGCGTGGTACATCCCGGCGAGGTGCTGTGGCTGGCGGACGCGGGACTGAGCGGGAGGGTGAGGCGGATGCAGGTTTATGGCGAGGACGCCGCCGAGGGTCGAGCGGGGGAATGTGTGGCGCTGAACCTTCCCGAACTGGATCACGAACGGGTGCGCCGTGGCATGGTCCTGTGCGGCTCGGAAAGTCTCGAGGCCGTCAGCCTGTTCGAGGCGGAGCTGCATTTGCTCGAGAGCCTGGTTGCGCCGATCAAGGACGGTGCCGAGGTGCAGTTGCACGTGGGCACGGCTTCGGCGCGGGCCGGGGTGGCCATGCTCGAGCGGCACCGGATGGGTGGCGGGGAACGGCAGTTGGTCCAGATACGGTTGAGCGAGCCGCTGGCGCTCGTGCCTGGGGAACGGTTTGTCTTGCGGGCCAACGTGTCGGCCGAGGGCCAAAGCCGGCTGATCACGATCGGCGGGGGCCGGATTCTCGGGACGGGTAACGTCCGGCTGCGGCGTCAGAGACCCCGGATCCTTGAAGGTCTGGCCGCGCGACGGAGCGCGCTGGACGATTCCATTCGCTGGGCGGAACTGATGGTGCGCGAGAGCGCCGCCCCGATGGGAGTCACCGAGTTGCAGCGTCGATGCCTCTTGCGCGCGGATGAAACGGCGGCGTTGATCGGCGAGCTCCGCTCGGCGAATCGGATTGTGCCCGCCGCAAGCGGAGGTTTTGCCCATGCGTCGACCGTCGAGGAACTGGCCGGGCGCATCGTCGGCGCGGTTGCGGCCTTTCACGCGGCTCAGCCCCAACAGGTCGGCCTGTCACGCGAGGCATTGGCGACGGCCGTGGGTGGTCATAGGGAAGTGTTCAACCTTGCCCTGGAAAGCTGCCTCCGCGGTGGCGTGCTGGCCTTCAACGGCGCGGTGTATGCCCGGCCGGGTTGGCGGCCGCGTGTTCCCGATCCCGAGCACGAAGCGAGTGAGCAGGCGGCGGCGCTTTTCCAGCGCGCGGGATGGACTCCGCCGACGGCGGAAGAGCTCGCCGGCGCGCTGCGGGTCCCGGTGGAACGCGCCGTCAAGCTGACGCGATACCTGCTGGACCGGGGTGTTCTGGTGCGGTTGGACGACCGGTTGGCCATGCACCGGGAGGCGGTGGACCGGGCCAGGCAGGTGGCGCTCGGTTTGTTCCGTCGGGCGCCGTCGTTCACCACCATGGCGTTTCGGGATGCGCTGGGGGTCAGCCGCAAGTTCGCCGTTCCGTTGCTTGATCATCTCGACAAGGTGCGTTTCACGGCCCGACACGGTCATGATCGCAGTCCGGGGGCGGAAGCCCGACCGCTGCTGGCAGGAGGAATAACCGATGAAGCTTGACACCGCCAAACGACGCCGGGTGATGGAACGTTCCATGCGCCTGGGCCACTGCATCTGCGAACCGCGGCGGCCGTGTCCCTGCGACGTGTTCCGGGACCAGGGGATCTGCCCCTGCGCCGGGGAGCGTCCCGACCCGGTGGATCTTGATCAGATCAAGCTGACAACGCTGGTGCGGAATGCCGGGTGCGCGTCGAAGATTGCGCCCGGTGACCTCGAAGCCGTGCTGAAGCGGTTGCCGCCCGTGACGGATCCGGCGGTCATTTCCGGGCTCGCAGCGGCTGACGACGCCGGGATCTACCGGCTAAGTCCAGACCTATGCCTGGTGCAGACGGTGGACGTGTTCACGCCTTGCGTGGATGATCCCGGGTTGTTTGGCCGCATTTGCGCCGCGAATTGTCTCTCGGACATCTACGCGATGGGCGGCGATCCGCGCACGGCCTTGAGCATTCTGGCATTTCCGTCTGAAACCATGCCGGGGGAGCTGATGTATCGGATGCTGGCCGGGGCGATGGAGACGTTGGGACAGGCGGGGGTTGCCCTCATCGGGGGTCACAGCATCAAAGACGATGAGATCAAGCTCGGTTTCGCTATCACGGGAATCATTGATCCGGCGATTGCGGCGGCATTGGACAAGCCATGTGTCGGCGACGTGCTGGTGCTGACCAAGCCGCTGGGCACGGGCGTGCTCGCGTTCGCGCAACAGGTCGGGCGCGGTCATCCCGCCGGGTTGGCGGCGGCCGCGGAGTCCATGGCCACGCTTAACCGGGCGGCGGCGGAGTCCATGCGCGAGGCGGGCGCGTCCGGCTGCACGGATATCACGGGATTCGGGTTGTTCGGTCATCTGGTGCGGATGGCGCGGCAAAACCGGTTCACGGCCCGGGTATTTGCCGGGGCGTTGCCGGCGTTCGATGGTGTGCTGGAGGCGATTCGCGACGATGTGATTCCGGGTGCGCTGGAACGTAACCGGGAGTTCGTCGGAGCGGATCTTGAGGTGGTGTCCGGCGTTGATCGCGCACAGGTGCACTTGGGATTTGACGCGCAGACTTCAGGTGGACTGCTCATCGCCATTGCGCCCGGACGATTGGAAGCCTTGCAGGCCGCACTCGGTGTGCGCGGGGTTCGGGGGCATCTGATCGGTCGAATCACGGGTGAATCGGATGGCCGGATCCTGGTCACTGCCGATGCCCAGGGAGTCGCGCCGTTGCACGCGTCCCCGAAAGCCGACGCGGTGCCCGAAACGGTCGATCGTGCGAATCCAGTTGCCGAGAGTCATGCCCCGGGTTGTTGTTCGGATGTCTTTGGAGGCGGGAACGTCGCCAGTTCTGCCGCCGAAACACAGCGGGCGTTCGGTGCGCTGATGCGTTCCGTGCAGGCCGCGGGTGCGCTCGATGCCAAAACGAAGGAACTCGTCCTGTTCGGGCTTGTGTTGCAGAGCCGATGCGAGCCCTGCTTTGAAGCGCATTACGCGAGAGCGCGCGAGTTGGGTATGACCGCGGCGGAGCTGGACGAGGTCGCCTGGTGCGCCGTCTCGATGGGTGGTGCGCCGGTGAAGGTGTTCTACCAGGAATGCCTGCGTCAGTTTGGGCCTGGTGAAACCGCATGACTTTGGAACGAGCTGAAAGGGGAGGGATGTGAAGTCGGTGGCGAATGGGTTCAGGAATGACGCCGTGCCGGAGGCCGGCGCTCCGATGCGTTTTTAGACGGTGGAAATCAACCTGGTATGAGTGGGGGAGGGGGCGGCTGTGCGGCGGGAAGACGGTTGGGCAGGGCGAATGCCGGTTGGATCGCGCCACAGGTGGTGCATTCGAGGCAGCGGACGCAACCGGGCACGTTGACTTGTTCATCCACTTTGACGCCAAATCGGCAGCGGGTGCGGCAGAGGTTGCATTCGGAGCAAGCGCTGGCCTTGAATCGCAGATGGAACAAACTCCAGCGGTTGAAGAGCGCCAGCCAACCGCCCAGCGGACAGAAGATTCGGCACCACGGACGATCCACCACGATGGCGGCGGCGATGAAGCCGATCAGGATCGCCGTTTTGAGCCCGCTCATCAGCCAACCGTCGCCCGACATCAGCCCCTGTGCGGAATAGGGCAACCCGGCTTCGAGTGCGCCCGCCGGGCAGAGGCGACAGATCGAAACTGTCTGTTCGTCGTAAGGGATGCCTTTGGCCCCGAGGATCATCGGGAGCGCGAGCACGAGACCGACGAGCACCACGTAGCGCAGATGTCCCGTCCACGCGGGCAGGGTCAACCTCCGGGAGGTCAAGCGGCCCAGGCAATCCTGGAAAAAGCCCAGCGGACAGGCCCAGCCGCAGACCAGGGAACCGACCGTGATCCCGGCAAACAGCAGCACACCCAGCAGGAGGTACGGGATCTCGAACACGGCCGGGAACAGCGCGGCGTAGTTTGCCGCCACGCCCACGGGACAGGCGAACGACGCCAGCGGACAGGAATAGCAGTGGAAAACGCAGCTCGGGATGCCGCCCACCCAGCGGCTTAACGGAGCGAGCCAAACCCCCAGGAACGCGGCCTGGACCCAGGGCCGGGCGCGCCCCAGCTTGCGTCCCAGTTCAGTGGGTGGTCGCTGGCTGCAGGGTTTAGCGGGAGGATCCATCGTCCAGGATTTTCAACCGGTGGACTGGCCACGCCATGTGGCCGGCACTCATTTCACTCAGGTGGGGCAGGGGTCCGCGGCGTCGGTGTTCACGCGGTAACGAGCCCGCAGGGGTAGATCGCCGATCCGGGCCGCCTGGTCCATGGCGGCCGCCGCCGCCGCCGGGTCGGCATAGACCGCGGGGTCAAGCGTGAGCGGCGCGTTCTGAAACTGCAGCCCGCCGCTGGCGAAGGCTTTCACCAATTGGACTTCCGAGGCGGAACCGCCGTCGAGGGTGGTCATGCCGGTGCTTTGGCGGGCGCCGATCCACAGTAGAACCAGGGCGATCGCGATCACCGCGGCTGCCGGCCAGAAATCGTGCTGTTCGACCCCGCGCCGCAGCGGGTTGACCGGCGGTTGGGGCACGCGTTTCCGGCGCATGGCTCAGCTTGGGGTGTGAATGGACGGGCGGGAGTTGGCGGAGGTGAATGGGAATCGAACCCACCCGGGACTGTTTAAAGCCCCACACTGGTTTTGAAGACCAGGGGCGCCAACCAGGCCGCCGGCCACCTCCGCGTTAAACCACGAAATCGATTCCGGGTCTCGGCGGGCACTCTTGATGAATCTGCCTTGACTGCTCACGGCGCGGATCAAGCTAACCCAGCTCAAGCCGCTTGTCAGCAACGGAGAATGGGTGATTCCGGGTTCAGGAGCAGCCGAGACTCTCGCCGCAGTTCAGGCATTTGTGACAGGCGCCGTTGCGGACGGTGACGTGGCCGCAATTGGGGCACAAGGGCGCATCGAGTTGGAAATGAGAGATGGCGTCGCTCAACGATTGAATCGAGCGGTTCGCGCTGAGGCCTTTGCCGTTGGTCGGCGTGGCCTCCGCGGGTGCGGCCAGGGCAATGGCGGTGTCGTCATCGGAGATGGGCAGCTCCGGGACCGGCCGGTTCACTTTTTTTTTGACTTCCTCGAGCAGGCCCGGGATGGCGAGTTCGGGTTGGGAGCGGTTGGGCGAATTGGCTTCGCGGTAACCGGGGCTGAACTGGACCGCCAGCCAGCGGAAGACGTAGTCGGTGATGGAGGTGGCGCTGCGGATATCGGGGTTCTTGGTGAAGCCGGACGGTTCGAAGCGTTGGTAGGCGAATTTTTTGACGAGGGCTTCGAGGGGAACGCCGTATTGGAGGGCGAGGCTGGTGAGCGTGCCGATGCCATCCATGAGGCCGCCGATGGTGGAACCTTCCTTGGCCATGGTGATGAAAAGCTCGCCGGGGAGGCCGTTGTTGAACAAGCCGACGGTGAGGTAACCCTCGTGGCCGGCGATGTCGAATTTGTGGGTGATGGCGGTGCGGGTTTCGGGGAGCCGCCGACGGAGGGGTTGACCGGATTCTTTTTGGAGCCGGGCGACTTCGGTTTCGAGTTCTTTGATGCGGTTATCGAGGGGAACGATCTGGGTATCCTCGGCCTTGTCGCCGCCTTCGGAGGTCTTGCGGGTGTTGAGCGGTTGGGAACGTTTCGAGCCGTCGCGGTAGATGGCGACGCATTTGAGGCCCATGCGCCAGGCCTGGACATAGGCGTCGCGGATGTCCTCGACGGTGCAATCCTGGGGGAGGTTGACCGTCTTCGAGATGGCGCCGCTGATGAAGGGTTGGGCGGCGGCCATCATGCCGAGGTGGGCCATGTAATGGATGCTGCGCTGGCCGCGGAAGGCGCGGAAGGCGCAATCGAAGACCGGGAGGTGTTCGGCTTTCAGGCCGCTGGGGATCGGTTCACCGTTCTCGACGACGTCCTCGATGGTATCGAATTTCTCGATATGACCGATGATGTCCTCGGACTTGGCCGGGGCGTAGCCGAGCCGTTTGAGGGCTTCGGGCACGGTGCGATTGACGATCTTGAGCATGCCGCCGCCGGCAAGGAGCTTGTATTTGACGAGGGCGATGTCGGGTTCGACGCCGGTGGTATCGCAATCCATGAGGAAAGCGATCGTGCCGGTGGGGGCGAGCACCGTGACCTGGGCATTGCGATAGCCGTGGCGGGTGCCGCTGTGCAGGGCGCAATCCCAGGCACGGCGGGCTTCATCCTTGAGGTAATTAAACTCGCGGCTGGGCTGGATATCCTCAACCGCAGCCCGGTGGAGACGGATGACGCCGAGCATGGAATCGATATTATTCCTGGCGGCGGGCTTGGTGACATGGGTGCAGCGGGCGTCGCGATAGCCTTTGAAGGGGCCGAGGATCTGGGCGATGGCGGCCGATTGTTCGTAGGCGTGGCCGGTCATGATGGCGGTGATGGCGCCGGCCAACGCGCGGCCTTCGTTCGAGTCGTAGGGCAGGCCATAGCTCATGATGAGCGAGCCGAGGTTGGCGTAGCCGAGGCCGAGGGTGCGGAAGATGTGGGAATTTTCGGCGATCTCGCGAGTGGGATAGCTGGCGTTATCGACGACGATTTCCTGGGCGGTGATGAAGATGCGCACGGCGGCCTTGAACCGTTCGACGTCGAAGG
>JAHDYP010000016.1:57694-67801 GCA_023383055.1 Verrucomicrobiota bacterium
AGCCGTATTCGGAGCAGGGGTTGGTCGAGTGGATGGGTTCGGTGCCCTTGCAAGTGTGCCATTTCTGGATGGGGCCGTCGAATTGCATGCCGGGATCGCCGCAGACCCAGGTGCCTTCGGCGATCTTGCGCAGGAGCGCGGCGGCGTCCTTCCGGGCGAGCGGTTTGCCGGTGGTGATCGAACGGGTCCACCATTCGCGGCCTTCGAGGGCGGCCTGCATGAAGTCGTCCGAGGCGCGAACGGAAAGATTCTCGTTCTGGTACATGACGCTGCCATAGGCGTCGCCGTTATAGGAGCCGTCGTAGCCCTGCTCAATCAGGGCCCAGGCCTTCCGTTCCTCTTTTTGTTTGGCGTCGATGAACTCCTCGATGTCGCCGTGCCAGTCGCGCAGGGTGTTCATCTTGGCGGCGCGGCGGGTTTTGCCGCCGGATTTGACCACGTTCGCGACCTGGTCGTAGACCTTGAGGAACGAGAGCGGTCCGCTGGGGCGGCCGCCGCCGCTGAGCTTTTCCTTGCTCGAGCGGATGGGGGAGAGGTCGGTGCCGGTGCCGGAACCGAACTTGAAGAGCATGGCTTCGCTGTGGGCGAGGCGCATGATGGACTCCATGTTATCGTCGACCGACTGGATGAAGCAGGCGCTGCACTGGGGACAAATGTATTGGGAAGGGGCGCGTTCGACGGAGGCTTTCTGGGGGTTGTAGTACCAGTTGCCGAGGGCGGAGGTGTTGCCGACGCCGTATTGATGGTAGAGCCCGACGTTGAACCAGACGGGAGAGTTGAACGCGCCGTGCTGGTTCAGGCACAGCCAGGTCAGTTCATCGTAGAAAACTTCGCCGTCCGCCTTGTCGAAATACCCATCCTTCACACCCCAGTCCGCGATGGTGCGGCAGACGCGGTGAATGAGTTGACGCACGGAAGTCTCGCGTTCGGGGGTGTTCTGCTCGCCGTAGAAGTACTTCGAGACGACCACCTTGGTGGCCAGCAGCGACCAACTCTTGGGGACTTCGACGTTTTCCTGGCGGAAAATGGCCTTGCCGCTGTCGTCGGTGATCTCGGCAGTGCGCCGGTCCCAATCGAGCTGATCGAACGGACTTACCCTGGAATCGCTGAAGACGCGGGCGACGGGAAGCGACCGACGGTTGGAGGCTGGCCCGCGGCTCCGTTTGGCGGCGAGTTTGGCGCGTTGGGACAGGCGTTTGGTCGGGGCTGGGGAGAGCAACTCATTTCGTGCGTCAATCATGGTGATCGGATCAATTGGGATGTCAGGTTATCGACTACTCCATACACGGGCCAGAGAGCGAAGTGTGGCCGGATTTGGCCATCAAAGCGCGGTAACAAAGGCCACGATGACAAAGAAACTACGGCTGTGACGGCGAGCCGGCACCCCTATTCATTGGGTAGCTCGTGGAGGTTATACACTACATATGGGGGTCGCAAGCCATTTCTTGGATATTTTTTGGGGCTGGCATCCAACCGATCCCGATCTCCCTTGGTCCTTGATTCGCAATCGGTTTTGCGTCAGGCAAAGCCAAACCAGGATGAGCCGAGGCGCTGTTCCGGGTGGGTCGACACTTAGGCAGACTGATCAACGGCGACGGGATGCCGGCGCGCGCTTTCGGGCTGGCCTCTTCGCTCGTTGGTCGGTGCGCACGGATTCGACCGTTTTGGGTCTGGGTTTGGGGATGAGGACGATGGGGCAGCCTTCATAGCCGAAGGCTTTGCGGAGTTCGCCAGCGAGGTATTTCCGGTAGGCAACGGAGAAGAGTTCGTCGCGGTTGACGAAGAGCATGAAGGTGGGTGGGGACGATTGGGTTTGGGTGGCGTAGAAGAACTTCAGGAAATGGCCGGCCTGGCTGATCGGTTGGCGGCGTTCGACGGCTTGTTGGATGGTTCGGTTGAGCAAGGCGGTGGGGATGCGTTGCTGAAGTTGGGCGGCGACATAGCGGACGGCCTCAAGCAGTTGGTTGAGGTTGAGGTCCTCGGTTGCCGACGTGAAGATGACGGGAGCATAATCGAGGAAAAAGAGAGATTCCTGGACCCACCGGCTGAAGGCGTCGAGGTCGGGGCCGGATTGGCGGCGGTGCGAGCGGGTGGGGCGCATGGCGTGGGCTTGCTGGGCGGCCTGGAGGGCGGGTTGGAAGAGGTCCCATTTGTTGACCACCAGAATGCAGGCTTTGTTCAGTTCCGTGATCCGGTCGGCGATTTTCTTGTCCTGCTCGAGAATGCCGGATTCGGCGTCGAGGATGAGCAGGGCGATATCGCAGCGGGCGATAGCCGATTCAGCGCGTTTGACGCTGTAGAATTCGACGCTGTCATGGATGCGGCGTTGTTTGCGGATGCCGGCGGTGTCGATGAGGAGGCAGGCTTGCCGGTGGCCTTCCGTTTCGATCTCGAACGGGACATCGACGGAATCGCGGGTGGTGCCGGGTATAGGGCTGACAATGACGCGGGGGGATTGGGTCAGGGCGTTTACCAGGGAGGATTTGCCCACGTTGGGGCGGCCGACGATGGCCAGTTTGAGCGGTCCCGGGCTGGCGGCGAGCTCGGTCTGGACGGGGGGCGCCGGCTGCTGGGGGAGCATCGCCAGGGCGGTCTCCATGAGGGCATCGATGCCCCGGCCATGAACGGCGCTCACGGGGAAGACGAGATCGAACGCCAGTTCGGCGAACTCGGAGGTGCTGTCGAGCAGGCGTGAGTCGTCGGCTTTATTGGCGGCAACGAGGACGGGCTTGCCGGACTGACGAAGACGGGCGGCGACTTCACGATCGAGGGTAACCACTCCTTCGCGGGTATCGACGACGAGGATGATCAGGTCGGCGGCATCGATGGCGAGGCGGACCTGTTCGAAGGCGGCGGTGACGATCGGATCATCGGTTTTTTCGCCGCGCAGGAGGCCGATGCCGCCGGTATCGACGAGGGTGAAAGGCTGGCCGTGCCATTCAGCTTCGGCGCTGATTCGGTCGCGGGTCACGCCGGGTTGATCGTCCACGATCGCAATGCGGCGGCCGGCGATGCGATTAAAGAGGGAGGATTTGCCGACATTGGGTCGGCCTACGATGGCGATCAGTCGCGGCATGGGGACAGCATGCGGGGGCGAAGGCGGAGCGGGAAGAGCAAATTTCCCGTGAGGATAATCTGTTGGAGTCGCTGGGCCGCCTTCTTGGATGGGGCTTAGCCGTGTGGTCAGGGAAGCCCCCCCGGCCCGCGTATTTGGCCGGGGGGTGTGAAACGCGCAGGGGCCTCCTGCCGAACTCATCAAGGCAGGGTAATCCCTCGGAAGAACTCCATGGGGAGGTCTTCGAGGTCAATGGAGACAGCGAATGGCGATTGGGTGATGGTTCCGGTGGCGGCGGTCACCCAGTTCAGGAGGTCTGGGGAGGCTTCGATCCGATAGCTTTGACCGACCACTCCCTCGACGAGCAGGTCGATCGTCGTGGCATCCACGGAAATGCTGAGGAATTTGAGGGCAGTCGGAGGCTGGCCTTCGCCGCCGAGCAATCTGACCAGACGATCGCGGGCGATGCCGCCGAACGAGGTGAAGCTGCCGCCGATAACGATCGCTTCGTCGGGCTGCGCGTAGATCGCGGTGACGTCGTCGTTGGCGCCACCGAAGGTATTGAAGTAGACGTCGGCCTCACCGGTCGGGTTCAACCGGGCGATCCGGGTGAAACTCCCGCCGTTGAAGGTGGTGAAGCTGCCGCCGGCAAGGAGCCGGCCATCGGCTTGTCGGGCGAGGGTCCAGACCGTGTTGTTGAAGCCGCTGCCAGGTGCAAAGGTGTCGTCCAGGGTGCCATCTTCGTTGAGCCGGGCAATGCGGTTGCGGCCGACGGCGCGCACCTGGGTGAAGGTACCGCCCAGGACGATTCGGCCGTCGGGTTCGACGAGGAGCGTGCGGACGTCGGCGTTAGGACCCTGGGCGGGATCGAAGGTGGCATCGACCGAACCGTTGGCGAGCAAGCGTCCGATGCGGACCAAGGGCGAGCCGTTGACCTGGCCGAAGCTGCCGCCGATCACGATACGTCCATCGACCAACAGCTCAAGGTCATAGATCACGTTGTTGGGGCCGGTGCCGATGGCGAACGTCTCATCGACCGTTGCGTCGGGCAGCAGGCGGGTCAGGTAGGGGAGGTTCGCGTTTTGGTAGCGGCTGAAGGCACCGCCGACGATGAGCTTGCCGTCGGGTTGGACGGCGAGGGCCTGGACGGTCGAGTTGAAGCCGGCTCCCGGATCGAAGAGGAGATCGAGCGAGCCGTCGGCTTCGAGACGGGCGAGGCGATTGCGGGTGAAGCCATTGACTTCGGTGAACTGGCCGCCGATGAAGATCCTGCCGTCGGTTTGGACGGCGATGGTCTCGACCGCGTTGTTAGCATAGGCAGCGGGATTGAACGTCATGTCCAGCGAGCCGTCGGCCTCGAGGCGGGCGAGTCGGTTGCGGCTCAATCCGCCGAGCGAAGTGAAGTTGCCGCCGATCATGAGCTTGCCGTCGTTCAGGGGGACCACGGCCAACACGGCGCCGTTGGCGCCGGCGGCGACGAAGTCGAGATCGATGGCGCCGGGGCCTTCGGCGCGGTCGTCGTTGACGATGAAGAGCAGGGCTTCACGGCGGCTGGCGAGTTCAGTGCCGCCCGTGGGGTTGCTGAGGCGGAGGATCACGGTTTCGTCATCCTCGAGCACGTTGTCGGGCAAGATCGAGACGGTGAAGTTCGCGGCAGTTTGGCCGGCCGCGAGATTCAGCGTGCCGCTGGCGGCGGTGTAATCCGCGCCGCTGGTGGCGGTTCCGTTGACGGTGGTGTAGGTGACGCCGACGGCCTGGCTGGTGGCGCCGACGCGCACGACTTCGATCGTGGCGGTGGCGGCGGATTCCGAGACGGTGAACGCGGCGACAGCGAATTCGAGGGCGCCGCCCGGGGCACTGGTGGGGCCCTGGAGGCGGGCGAGGCGGTTCTGGGTCAGTCCGTTGAACTGGGTGAACTCGCCGCCCACGACGATGTCGCCGTCAGGTTGCACGTGGAGGGCGTGGACGGTGTCATTGGCGCCGCTGCCGAGGGCGAAGGCGGGATCCAGTGCTCCTTCAGGGAGCAACCGGACCAGGCGATTGTTGGCCTGGCCGCCAAACTGGGTGAAGCTGCCGCCGACTAGGATCTTGCTATCGGTTTGGAGGGCGAAGCTGGTTACGGTGTTGTTGGCGCCGCCGGCGATGACGAAGTCGATGTCCAGCAGGCCTTGGGAGGTCAGGCGCGCAAGTCGGTTGCGGGAGGCGCCGTTGAACTGGGTGAAGTTTCCGCCCACGAGGATTTTGCCGTCAGGTTGAATCAGCAAGGCGCGGATGTCGGCATTGGCACCCTGGCCGGGGTTGAACGTTGGGTCGGGCAAGCCGGTGGGCAGCAGCCGGGCGAGTCGCGGGGCGGGGCGGCCATCGATTTGACCGAAGACGCCGCCGATCAGGACGGTGCCGTCCGCGGCGAGTTTCAGGTCATAAACCACGTTGTCCGGGCCGGTGCCGATGCCAAAGGCATCGTCCACTTCGCCGTCGGACAACAGGCGCACGAGGTAAAGACGATTCACGCCGCGGTAACGGGAGCCGACGAGGATCTTGCCGTCGGTCTGTACGGCCACGGCTTCGACGGTGGAGTTGAACCCACCCAAGGGATCGAACTCGACATCGAGCGAGCCGTCGGCGTTGAGTCGAGCCAGGCGGTTGCGCGTGAAGCCGTTGACTTCGGTAAACTGGCCGCCGATGAGGATTTTGCCGTCGGTCTGTAGGGCGATCGTCTCGACGGTGTTGTTGGCGTAGGCGGCGGGGTTGAAGGTCATGTCCACGGAGCCATCGGCCTCGAGGCGGACGATGTGGTTTCGGTTCACGCCGGCCAGCACGGTGAAATCACCGCCGACCATCAACTTGCCGTCGCCGGTGGGCACCAGCTTGAGCACGGCGCCGTTGGCGCCGGCGGCGACGAACTGCCGGTTCATGGCACCGGGACCTGCCGTCTGATCGTCGTTGATGATGACGAGGTGGGATTCGCGCCGGCTGGCCAATTCGGCACCGCCGGTGGGGTTGCTCAACCGCAGGATCACCGTCTCGTCGTCTTCCATGGAGTTGTCAGGCAGGATCGGCACGGTGAACGTGGCGGCGGTCTGGCCGGCCGCAAAATTGAGGGTGCCGCTCGTGCTGGTGTAATCGGCCACGGTGGCCGTGCCGTTGGCGGTGGTATAGTTGACCGAGACGGGTTGGCTGGCGGCGCCGACGCGCACGACTTCGATCGTGGCGCTGGCGGCGCTTTCGGAGACCGTGAACTTCGCCACGGAAAATTCGAGAGCGCCACCGACCGCGCTGGTTGGACCCTGGAGTCGCACCAGGCGATGGTGGATGAAACCGCTGAACTGGGTGAATTCACCGCCCACCAGCATATCCCCGTTTGGTTGCACGTAGAGGGTGTGAACGGTGTCATTGGCGCCGGTTCCAATGACAAACGCGGGATCGAGCGCGCCTTCGGGCAGCAAGCGCACCAGTCGGTTTTGCGTTTGTCCCCCGAACTGGGTGAAGCTGCCGCCGGCGAGGATCTTGCCATCGGCCTGCAAGCCGAGGCTGGTGACCGTGTTATTGGCGCCGATGCTGAAGTCGGCGTCGAGCAAACCTTCGGGGGTGAGCCGGGCCAGATGGTTGCGGGTGCTCCCATTGACCTGGGTGAAGTTGCCGGCGAGGAGGATCCGGCCATCGGGTTGAGTCAGGACTGCCTGCACATCTCCGTTGGGACCCTGGCCGGGGCCAAACGTCGGGTCGGGCGATCCATCGGTCAGCAAACGCGCCAGGCGCGGTGCGTGCCGGCCATCGATCCGGATGAAGCTGCCGCCGATCAAGACCCGGCCGTCGGTCATGAGTTCGAGGTCGTAGACCGCGTTGTCGGGGCCGGTGCCGATGGCGAAGGCGTCGTCCACGTTGGCGTCAGGCTGCAGGCGGACGAGATAAGCTTGATTGACGCCCTGGTAGCGCGAGAAGGAACCGCCGGCGAGGATCTTGCCGTCGGTTTGCACGGCCAGCGCGTACACGGTGCTGTTGAAGCCGGCGCCGGGATTGAAGGAAAGATCGAGCGCGCCGTCGGCTTCGAGTCGAGCCAGGCGGTTACGCGTGAAGCCGTTGACCTCGGTGAACTGGCCGCCGATGAGGATTTTGCCGTCGGTTTGGACGGCCAGCGATTCGATCGCGTTGTTGGCGTAAGCCGCCGGATTGAAGGTGGCGTCCACCGTGCCGTCGGCTTCCAGCCGGGCGATCCGGTTGCGGTTCAGGCCACCGAGCACCGTGAAGTCACCGGCCGCGATCAGCTTGCCGCCCCCGGCTGCCACCAGCGTTCGCACCGCGCCGTTGGCGCCGGACTTGAGGTAATCGAGATCGACGACGCCGGGGCCTGCGGTCGAGTCATCGTTGGCGATGACGAGCAGGGCTTCGCGATAGCCGACCAATTCGGCGCCGCCGGTCGGGTTGCTCAAGCGAAGGATAACCGTTTCATCGTCCTCGAGCGTGCTGTCGGGAAGGATCGGCACGTTGAAGGTTGCTGTGGTTTGGCCGGCGGCGAAGTTGAGGACACCGTTGGCGCTGGTGTAATCGGCGACGTTGGCCGTCCCGTTGGCGGTGGCGTAGTTGACGGTGACGGCCTGGCTGGTCGAGCCGACCCGCACGACTTGGATCGTCGCGTTGCCGCTCTCTTCCGCGGCGGTGAAGACCGGCGCGGCGAATTCCAGGGCGCCCCCGGTTGCGCTGGGGGTTCCCTGCAGGCGCACGAGGCGAAGGTGCGACAGACCGTCGAATTGGGTGAACTCGCCGCCCAGGACGATGTCGCCGTTGGGCTGCACGACGAGCGCGGAAATCGTGTTGTTGGCGCCGGCACCGATGGCAAAAGCTGGATCGATCGTGCCTTCGGGCAGCAAGCGGACGACCCGGTTACGGGTCTGGCCGCCAAATTGGGTAAAGCTGCCAGCCAGGACGATCTTGCCGTCGGCCTGCAAGCCCACACTGGCGACCGTGTTGTTGGCTCCTCCTTCGATCGTGAATTCCGTGTCCAGCAAGCCGGCCGGAGTCAGTCGTGCCAGGCGGTTGCGGGTGCTGCCGTTGATCACGGTGAAGTTTCCGCCCAGGAGAATCCTGCCATCCGGTTGAATCAGCACGGTCCGCACGTCGGCGTTGGGTCCTTGTCCGGGATCGAAGGCCGGGTCGGGCGCACCCGTAGCCAACAGTCGGGCGACGCGCGGCGACGGTCGGCCGTCGATCTGGCCGAAATTGCCGCCGAGCAGGATGCGCCCGTCCGTCGTCAACTCAAGGTCATAAACGGCGTTATCCGGTCCGGTGCCGATCCCGAAAGCTTCGTCGACGGACGCATTGGCCAGCAGGCGCATGAGATAAGGGTGGTTGGCGCCCTGGTAGCGGGTGAAGGAGCCGCCCACGAGGATTGAACCGTCGGTTTGGACAGCGATCGCATGCACGGTGCTGTTGAAGCCGCCGGCGGGGTCGAAGCCGGTATCGAGGCTGCCGTTGGCATTCAACCGTGCCAGACGATTTCGGGTGACACCGTTCACGATGGTGAAACTGCCGCCGATCAGGATCTTGCCGTCAGCCTGAACCGCGACCGCCTCGATCGAGTTGTTGGCATAAGCCGCGGCATTGAACGCCGCATCCACCTGGCCGTTGGATTCCAGCCGGGCGATCCGGTTTCGGTTCACGCCGGCGATTTGAGTGAAATTGCCCGCGGCGATCAACTTGTCGCTCCCAACCTGCGTCAGCACATTGACGCCTCCATTGGCACCTAGTTCGGCAAAGTCCGGATCCACACTGCCGGGTCCCTCGGCCCGGTCGTCGTTCACAATCACGAGCACCGACTCGCGGCGGCTTCCGAGTTCCGCGCCGCCGGTGGGGTTGCTCAGGCGCAGAATCACGGTCTCATCGTCTTCGGGGACACTGTCCGAAGTCACCGTCACGGTGAAACTGGCGGAGTTTTGTCCGACGGCGAAATTCAGCGTGCCGCTGGCGGGGGTGTAATCGGTGGAGTTCGCCGTCCCGTTGGCGGTGGCGTAACTGACGCTGACGGCCTGGGTGGTGGGCCCGGTGCGCACGACTTCGATCGTGGCGCTGCCGCCGCTTTCCGAGATGGTGAACGCCGCGACGGTGAATTCGAGCGCACCGCCGGCGGCACTGGTGGCGCCCTGCAAGCGGACCAGGCGATTGTGGGTCGCGCCGTTGTACTGGGTGAACTCACCGCCCACGAGGATGTTGCCATCCGGCTGCACCCAGACAGTGTTGATGGTATTGTTGGGTCCGCTGCCGGTGAGGAAGGCCGGGTCGAGCGTCCCTTCCGGCATCAGCCGCACCAACCGGTTGCGGGTCTGGCCGGCAAACTGGGTGAAGCTGCCGCCCACGACGATCTTGCCGTCCGCATGCAGGCCGACGGTGTTGACCGTGTTGTTCGCGCCCTCGCCCAGGGTGAACCCGAGGTCCAAAAGACCCGCCGTCGTGAGCCGGGCCAGCCGGTTGCGACTGGTGCCGTTGACTTCGGTGAAGCTGCCGCCGAGGAGAATCCGGCCATCGGTCTGGGTCAGAACCGTGCGCACTTCCGCGTTCGGTCCCTGCCCAGGATCGAAGGTGGGATCGACGGTGCCGTCGGCCAGGAGCCTTGCGACGCGCGCTTGGGATAGGCCGTTGAACTGGCTGAAGTTCCCGCCCACCAATACCCGGCCATCGGCCGCCAGTTCGAGATCCACAACCGTGTTGTCCGGGCCACTGCCAATTAAAAAGGTCTCGTCCACAGCGGCGTTCGCGAGCAACCGCACCAAATAACGAGTGTCCACGCTCTGGTAACGCGAGAAAGAGCCGCCGGCGATGATCTTGCCGTCGGGCTGCACCACGACGGCCTGGACGGTCGAGTTGAATCCCAGAGCCGGGTCGAAGTCGACATCGAGCGAGCCGTTGGTATTGAGCCGGGCCAGACGGTTGCGAGTGACACCATTGACCGCCGTGAAAGCGCCGCCGATCAGCACTTTGCCGTCCGCCTGGATGGCCACGGCTTCGACCGTGTTGTTAACCGATACCGCCTGGAAGGTGGCGTCGATCTGGCCGTCGAT
>JAHDYP010000017.1:0-859 GCA_023383055.1 Verrucomicrobiota bacterium
CAACCTCTTCCGGCCTGATGACAGCGGCTTCATGGGATCGAGCCAGGCCGTGATGAAACTGGTCGCCGCGCACTCCAGGTTGTTCGACTGCAACCAGTTTGTCACCTGGAGCGCGAGCTACTTGCCGCAGTTCGCCGGCACTGAACCGCGCAACCACACGCCTGAGGCCGTCGCGCAATTGCACCGCGCCATCCGCGAGGTCGTTCTGCCGATTCTCGAACCCATCGACGGTCGCGTCGCCTTTGAGCCTTACTTCCCGCATGTCTTCGGCACGGTCGAGCGGGCGAAGGAGGTGTTGGCGCCATTTCCCATCCACCAGGTCGGGCTGGTTCTGGACCCGCCCAACTTCATCACCCCCGCGCTTTATCCGAAACGCGAGGAAGAGATGCGCCGCCTGTTTCGCGAACTGGGCGATCGCGTCCACCTCGTTCACCTCAAGGACCTGAGGCTCAACCCCGCCGACCAGAGCGTGGACTTACCCGGCCCTGGCGGCGGCGAGCTGATCTCCGAAATCCGCAAGCTCAACCGCCCACTGCCCTGCATCATCGAGCACATCAATGCTGAAAGGTCTGAATTGACGAAAGCCCGGGCGTGGATCGAGAACCAGCTTCACCAGAATTAGCTCGAGAGGATCCACGGAGGTTTCCGTTGATGTCGGCCAAAAACTAGAATCCAAGAAATCGAACTGTATGACTTCTACGATGAACCGGAGAAACTCGCACCTGATTTCAGCTACATCTCGCCGCATGAATCGCCGTCGCTTTTTGAAGGCCGGTGCGATGGTTTCTACCTTCGTCGTTCTTCCCCGATATGTGCTGGCCGGGCCAGGCGAAACTCCGCCCAGCGAGAAAGTCAACAT
>JAHDYP010000017.1:869-63386 GCA_023383055.1 Verrucomicrobiota bacterium
CCACCCCCCCCCCGTCTAACCCCAACCCGCCCGGCTTGGGGGGGGGGGGGGGGGGGGGGAGCGAATCTGCGGGCGCTCGTGTCGCAGAACATTGTGGCGCTATGTGACGTGGACCCGGATTACGCAGCCCACGTTATCAAGGAGTATCCGAACGCGAAGCTCTACACCGATTATCGCGAGATGCTGGACAGACAGAAAGACATCGAGGCAGTGGTTATCGCCACGCCGGACCACACGCACGCGGTGGCTTCGATGGCGTCGATGAAAGCCGGCAAGCATGTCTATTGCCAAAAGCCACTGACCCACGATGTCTACGAATCCCGCATGCTCGCACAGGCGGCAACGGAGCATGGCGTGGTGACCCAGATGGGCATCCAGGGCCATTCAACCGATGACCCGAGAACGATTTGCGAATGGATTTGGGACGGAGCCATCGGCGAGGTGCGTGAAGTCGATTCCTGGTGCAGCCTGACCTACTACCCCTGGGGTCACGAATCCTGGAGTTCCCAGTGGGGCGCCCGGCCCAAAGAGACTCCGCCGGTTCCGGCACAGTTGAATTGGGACCTGTGGCTCGGGCCGGCACCTTACCGGCCCTACCATCGCGCATATCATCCGGCGACCTGGCGCTGTTGGTGGGACTTTGGATGCGGCATGATGGGCGACCGGGGTGCACACACGCTCGACGTGGTGAACTGGGCCTTGAGGCTGGGACCACCGGCTACGGTTGAAGCCACCTCCTGCGGTTTGGACGACGAAGTCCATCCGCTTTCAGCCATCGTCACTTTCCGTTTTCCCGCGCGCGAGAACCTGCCGCCACTCAAGCTCACCTGGTACGAAGGCACCCGGCCCCCGCGCCCCAGCGAGATGGATGCCGACATGGAATGGCCAGCCGAAGGGGGCACATTGTTCAAAGGCAGCCAAGGCATGCTGATTTGTGGGGTTTATGGCCAGTCGCCGAGGTTGCTGCCTCTGAGCCGCCACCTGGAGTACCAGCGCCCCCCGAGAACGCTGCCACGCATCCCGGATCGTTGCCACGAACTGGACTGGGTGCGAGCGATCAAGTCCGGAGAACAGCCTTGCGCCAGTTTCGCCTATTCCGGCCCTCTGACTGAGACTTGCCTCCTCGGTAATATTGCCAAGCGTGTCGATGGTCTCATTGAATGGGACGCCGCCAACCTTAAGGTGAAGAACTCCGAATCCGCCAACGTACTCGTGCGGACACCGTACCGGTCGAGTTGGGTGTTGTGAGATCATTGAGATCCTTCGACTTACTCGCTTTCCCGCGTCAAATCTGAACGCCGGCTTGGTGCAGACGAAACTCGCGGGGTCATCCGGGCGGCGCTGGATGGGCGGTCCGGCGGGCACGTGCGTCGCCTGCGCGCTCACGTCATCGGCGAGCGCCGACAATAGCTTCCCAGGAAAATCCCCCAGCGTGACGCTTCAGCGCCCCCTGCGCCACTCTCAGGATCAGGTAGCCCGTCGGAATCGTCCCCGCTGCCGGATCGGCGATCACTGCCGCCGCCAGGATCTGTTTCCATGTCCCCGGCGTCCCCGCTACGATGCATTTGAACACCCCACCCAAGGCATCCTTCCAGATCTCGTCCAGCAAGTGAGACCCAGTCGTGGGCAGTCCCGTGCTGGTCGTCGGAACGCCGCTGACGCAGGTCGGCTCCTGCTTGAAGACCTCGGCGGTCAACCAAATGATCGCCAAATGCGTTGACGTCTGAGCCGCCGGAGGCTTCCTGGAATCAAGGGAAAGCCGATTGCCGGTGCAGGCCAGGGCCTGAAGGGCAAAAGTTCAAAATATCATAGTATCGACCTGGATTGGTGAATCCTATCGGATTTTCGATTGCGTGGTTTTCATTAGTCAGTGTAAAGGATGCTCATGCAGTCTTCAGGTTGTGTTGTCGGGCCCTTCGTCTTCCTTCTCGCGTTCAACTTGGTTCACTGCGAAGTATTCTGATGTGCCATTGGCAGTTTGCAGGCAAGCATCCAGCAATTGCGGCCGGAACCTATGATAACGACCTACTTCTCCAGATCCAGATGGGAAACCTCACTCCTGAATGTGGCCGCACTTCTTGCTTTGAGCTTTGGGTTGCAGGGAACCGCCGCCACCTTCACCGTTACCAGCTTGGCGGACAACGGGCCTGGTTCTTTGCGGCAGGCTATTGCCGATGCCGGGCCGGGTGACATGATTGACTTCACCGTTTCAGGCAAGATCGCGCTCGGTAGCGAACTGGTCGTGAGCCAGGAACTGGCCATTGCCGGCCCGGGCAACAGCCTGACTTTAGACGCTGGCTTTAACGGGCGTCACTTCCGTATCGAATCGGGCGAAGTGAAGATATCCGGTCTTCAATTGGTGGGGGGGTGGGTTGGCTCCGTTGCACCCTTGGAATTCGACGACGGCGGTGCGATCGTGAATTCAGGTGTCCTCACGATCTCACAGTGCGTGATCTCGAACAACTTTGCAGTGGGCAGTGGCGGTGGCATTTACAACTCTCCCTCCGGACGTCTCGTGTTGCGGGACTCTGTCGTCGTCAATTGCCTGGCCATTTCAGGTGGTGGCCTCAAGATTACGGCCGGCGGACAGGCTGCGATCGAGAATTGCCTTATTACCGGAAACAGCACGGACGCAGACGGTAATGGAGGAGGCATCGAGAACGAGGGGGACGTAATTCTGACCAGCACGCGAGTTGTATCTAATACCAGCACACACGGTGGCGGAGGAGGCATTGCCAACTACGGACGAGTTGCGGTCATCGGAGGTGAGATCAGCGGCAACGGTGCGATCAACGACGTTGGTGCGGGAGTCTACAATTCAGGCGGCGGAACGCTCGACCTCAACGGATGCACGATCGCCGATAACGTCGCCAGAACAGGTGGTGGTTTGGAGAACGGTGGGGACTGCACCGCTATTGAGTGCCTTTTTTCAGGAAACGGTTGCTTTGAATGGGAAGGCGGTTTGGCCTGCTATAACCGAGGCTCGTTTAGCGCAACCAACTGCACGATATCCGGCAATATCAATTTCCTCGGCAGCGTCGCGGTTTCCACTTCGTACGGTGGCCAAAGCACCTTTGTCAGCTGCACGATTACAGGAAACCGCGGCGGGCTGAAAAACGTCGCTGAGGTGCCTGGAACCGTGTCAATTCGGAACTCCATCGTGTGGGGCAACGATTACGGAGATCTGTTCGGCCCAATCACTTCATTGGATTACAATTTGATTCCTGCTGCGGCCGCGGCGGCGCTCGCAGGCGCAACAAATCACAATCTCGTCGGACTGGAGCCTTACCTCCTGCCTCTCGCGGACAACGGTGGCCCTACTCGTACCCAGGCGCTGGAGCCGTGGAGTCCTGCCGTTGACACAGGCGTATCCGATGGAATCGCCACCGATCAGCGTGGACTGGCGCGGCCGAAGGACTCGGGGGAGATTGCCAATGCGGAGGGCGGAGACGGCGCGGACATTGGAGCTGTTGAAGTTCAGGATCCGCACTTTGAGCCGATCCATGTCGTGAGGGTACTTGCTGATTCCGGCCCGGGGTCGTTGCGACAAGCGATCGCGGATGCTCCGCCCGGTGGCAGAATCGAATTTGCTGTTACCGGGACGATTACCCTTCTCACCGGAGAACTGACAGTTGAGCGGGACCTGAACATCGAGGGTCCCGGATCAGGCCTATTGACAGTCAGTGCGGCAAGTCGAAGTCGCGTGTTCCGTATTGCCAAAGGCGCAACCACCCTCACAGGACTGACAGTTGCTGACGGCGCGGGGCCCTTGGGCGGTTTCGGCGGGGGCCTTCTGAACGAGGACAGGCTGACACTCGTGCGCTGCGTCATCTGGAGCAACAGCATCCCAGAGTATTTCAGCGCTACCAGCTACGGCGGGGGTGTTTACAGTTACGGCTCACTGCTCCTGACGGAATGCCTCGTGGCCGACAACACGGCAGGCTCCGGCGGCGGCATCGCCAATTCCGGGACCCTGCAGGTCGAGCGCTCCACCTTCGCTCGCAACCAGGCTCTGAGTGTCAACTGGGGTGGACTTGGCGGCGCTTTGTTCAACGCTGGGAATGCCGCCTTGCGGGTCACCACCCTGTCGGCTACTTCGGCCGGCAGTTCAGTTATCTACAATGGGTATGACAACCGGCTAAATGCCGCTCGGGAACTCACCCTCGAGAACACGACCATCACGGGGAATGCTCCGATCGGCATTGCCAACACCCACTGGCTCTACGGAGCGGGAGGCACCGTGCGGCTTCGCAACACCCTCGTCGCCGCAAACGGTTCCGGTGATCTTGCCGGGGTGTTCATGAGCGACGGCTTCAATCTGATCGGAATCACGGATGGGAGCAGCGGACTTAGTGACGGCGCCAACGGCGATCGCGTCGGGACCGCAGCAGCACCGCTCGATCCGCTGCTCGGTCCGCTCCGCTACAACGGCGGCCTGACACCCACGCACGCTTTGCTACCCGGCAGTCCTGCCATTGACCGGGGGAGCAGCGGCGGTCTGAACACAGATCAACGTGGACTCCCCCGTCCGGTCGACCTCGTCTCCATTGCGAACGTGGACGGCGGCGACGGCAGCGACATTGGCGCGTTTGAACTCACCAGCCTGGATTCCGACGGAGATGGATTGCCCGATGATTACGAGCAATTGCACAACCTGAATTGGAACGATCCAGCCGATGCGACGCTGGACGCAGATCAGGACGGACAGTCTAATCTCGCCGAATACCTCGCCGGCACGGACCCGCAGAGTCCGGCCAGCGTGTTCCGATTGATGAACGTCCATTCGAGCGGCGCTGATCTGTCCGTCAGCTTCACCTCGGTGGCTGGGAAGTCCTATCGCTTGGAAGCCGCGGACACGCTCGCGCCCCAAACGTGGAACACCATCGCGGACGGCGTGGCTGGCACCGGATCACCGATCGAAGTGGTGGACATCGGAGTCAGCGTAAAGTCAGCCCGATTCTACCGCGTAAGCGTCCGTTGAGTGCTCAAGCGGTCTCTAATCTTCATCGCGGGATCATGTCAATGCCCACGTTGTACGGCCGCTCGTTGCCAAGCAGGAGTGTGCGAGGCAATGTCGTCCGGGGTAATTATTCATTAGTATTCCAGTTGACTTTCACTCCGAAGTCGAAGGTGCGGTGACAATCAGGCGGATCCCTTGACCACTCCCACCGCAACGAGTGCCCCGCGCAGCGCATGCACCAGTCCGGACAAGGCCCCTCACATCATCCGCAAGCTCCTCGCACTTGTCCCGCAGCGCCTCAACCTCGGCCTGGGTGGGCGGATCAGAGATCGCGAGGCCGGCGATTTCGCCGTCGGTGTTGCCGAGAGTGACCGCTTGGTCGGCGCTGGCCGGTTGCGTGACGGGCGTCACGCCGTAGAACCCGATCTTGCCGCCGGTTGCGCCGATCACGGTGTGCCAATCGTAGGTCGAAGGCTGAGCCGGAGTCGAGGAGGCAGCAGAGTGAGCCGCGCCCAGCGTTGCGGCACGGTCCGCTCCTCACCCCCGTGAAAGCGATAGCAGATGTTTGGGGACCCAATTCCGGCCGGTTTCACCTTGAACAACCCCTCCGTTCGGCCATGCTCCACCACGCGAAAAAGCAAATTCCGATTAATCCTGGTCCGCTCTAGTTGACCTGATGAATTACCGTACAAAGCAAAGCATGGTGCTCGGGTCTACGCTTGGTTTCGGCCTGTTGGCGTTCGCCCTGGCCCCAAAGCTCGCCAACGCGCTGCCGCCGTGGGACGAGGCGCATGTCGGGCTGCAATGGATGGCTTTCATGATTGTCGCCTTCGGCTACTACGGCGTCGGAGTCATCGGATCGGTCTGCGGCGCGATAGCCGGGATGGTGATTGCGCTTCTGCTGCCTAGCCAGAAAACGGTGTGCCCACAATGTAAGAGTCAGAGAGCGCTTGGCGCAGACCGTAGCCTGTTTACCGGAAGGAGGTTTCCCAACCGCTGCGGAGATTGCGACCACACATGGTGAATTGGTTGCCACAATCCAATGCTCCCCGGAGTTGTGCCGAATGAACAACCTCCAGAATCCGTCCGCAAGTTCAAGGCCCGGCAATAGAAGGATCCACCGAGCGCCTCCAGGCCTGGAATGGCGGGGTGTGATGGTTTTGGCTCGGGGGAGTGTTGAGTGCCTCCATATCCATTCCCGCCGTACGCACGCCCCTCAGCGCGTGAACCAGCGTTGCCAGAGCCCGAACGTCATCGGCGAGTTGCGAGCAGGCCTCGTGGAGCGGGTGGGAACAATACGCAGGCCCTTGTTCAACGCCATTCTTCTCCTGATAGAATGGGCTGGCTGCCGGGTGTGAACAGTGCTAAAGACAGCGGTTGCCATGCCTGGGCAGTCTTTCAAAGCTGTTTTTTGTGAGCAGTCCGGTTGCACCACCGATCAGTTTCCGGATGTAGTGTTTCGCCGGTGTCTGTATCGCCACGCGGTGCCGGTTGCTTTCCTTGTGGGACGGCTGCGCGCCCGGCTATTCGAGGAGGATCGAAGGACGGTTGAGCAGTTTGGAATCTCCACGACTCTCGATCAAGTGCGTGCCATCGTTGGATCTCAGATACGTGAACCACACGAACAAACACTGGCTGAGAACTGGGCTGAGGATTCGCGTCTCAGGCCGGAGACTTTACATCCTTGCCGAGCGACTCGCAGATAAGCGCCCCCACCGCGAAAGCCCTGGTGCGTGACTGCGCCATGGGGAATTATCTCATGTAGTTCTTGTGGGTGAGTGATGGTTTTGGGAAGAAATGAAGCTGGACCGCACAGCCCATCCGTAAGCAATCCCGTCGCGCGCACCCTCCCGCAGCGCGTCCACCAGGCCCGACAGCGCCCGGACGTCATCCGCGAGTTCCTCATGGAGAAGGTTCATCGAAGAGCGCTACTTCGACCGCAACCGGAAGAACTGGTGCAGGACGACAGAATTTACCTGATAGCCGCTGGTTGCCGCAGCCAGATCCACCCACGGGCCTTTGACCTCGCTGGCAGTCTGCAGCATGAAATCCCCGGTCCAACGAATCGTCGCTTTTTCGCTGACCAACGAAAGGCTCACGGCGCCAGGGGGCCATGGCCTGGCCCGACCCGTGTGCTGCGCATCCCTACCCCGCATAGGCCACGGACTGTTGGCCAGCGGAGTTCCGCCGTAAAGCGCGTAAACACACCCAGTCCCATCCCCACTCCCACTCGACACTACGTATACCGTCCCGTCAGCCCCGATCGCAGGCGAGGAAGGAAACCCATACCCTTCGGTGAAGGTGAATTCCCATTGCTTGGCCCCGGTCGTGCCGTTCAGGGCATAAAGCTTCGAATCGCAATGGACATAGACCGTTCCATCTGCGCCAACCGCCGGGGTATGATTATACGAGGGCTTGTTTCCATCGGGCCTCGTTGTACTGAACTCCCAGAGCTTGGTCCCGGTCGTGCCGTTCAACGCATAGAATCTGTCCCATTGTGCTCCTACGTACACTGTCCCGTCCTCGCCAATCGCCGGAGTATCACTCACTCCGCCTTGTGTGGCGAACTCCCAGAGGATGGCCCCCGTCGTAGGGTTCAACGCAAAAACCTTGTCTTCCCCCCATGAACCCACATACAGTGTTCCGTCCGCCCCAATTGCCGGGGAAGACTTGAGGATGCCGAGATTAGGCGACTCCCAAAGCCGAACGCCCGTCTCGCCGTTCATCGCATAGATGCCGTAGGACACACCCCCACCGGTGCGAGCAAATCCGAAATATACCGTTCCATCCTTCCCAATGGTCGGGGAGGAGCGTAAATAGCCAAACGTGGGGGCGAACTTCCAGAGCAAGGCTCCCGTCTGGCCGTTCAAGGCGCAGAGCGCGAGCATATTGATTTCCGGCGTCATGGCGTCCACGTAGATCGTCCCGTCGGCCCCGATCGCAGGCGAACCGGTGTCCTTGTTCCCGCTCAAGTTAGCGGACAGTGCGAATTCCCAACGTTTGGTCCCGGTCGTGCCGTTTACCGCATACACGCTGCCGGTGTAGCCGGTGCCGGTCCAGACGCCGTCTGAGCCCACATAGACCGTTCCATCAGCCCCAATTGCCGGTGAGGATCTCGCTACAGGCCACAGGGTGGGAAACTCCCAAAGCTTAACGCCACTTGCCCCATTCAAAGCAAGCAGGCTCCTCCCGCTTCCAGTTGTAATGTAAACGATCCCATTTGCGCCAATCGCGGGAGCGGATGAACCGAAGCTGTAACCCAACGGGAAAGACCAAAGCAGCGCCCCCGGACCCACCAAATACGTCGCATTCACTGTAGTAGTCTCTCCGGCACGGATGTTTACCGTCTGACTTCGGGGGGTGGTCCATCCCGGAACATCCCGGAACTCGACGGTGCGCACGCCGACATCGAGTCCGTTCACCAATTCGCCGCTGCGGTACCAGTCTGAGGCAGGTTCGCCCGGGTTGGCCTCAGTAATCGAAACCAGTGTCCGCGTTTCACCCGTCGCGACGTTCTGCACGGCAATAAAGGAGCCCATGTTGAGCTGGCCATCCGATAGGGCGATGGTCAGTTCTGTTCCTGGCGGAAAATCAGGGCCGACTCCTAACGTATTATAGGCGACTCCGCGCCACGCTTCGTCAGTTCGTTCGGCGGCGACCAGTCCGTTGGTATAACATCGCGCCCACGCGGTCCCGGGTGTATCTCCGATCACTTGCATCCACACCCAGCAGTTGCCTCCCGTCGGCACAGTGGTCGTGGCACGATTGCCACTTTGCGCGGCAAGCCGCCATTCGGCTGCGAAATCGCGCACGGGGATATCGGGATAGAGATAAACGGCTAGTGAGCCCGTTGAGCCCTGCGCCACGGCGACAAAGGGCATGGCAACCAAGATGACAGCCCCGATCACTGCCACAACAGGGCGGCGAATGATCTCCCAGAGGTAGCTGAACCTGCAAAGCTTGAGCTTCTTGGGAATCAGACCGAGGGCGACTTGCGGTTTAATGATCTTCATAACCGAACCGGGTTAGGGGTTGGCCGGGTGAAACGTGTAGGATGTGAAATGCAGGAATAAAACGGGAAGGATTGAACTCTGTCGGATTGTTCGAAGCTTATCCGGACAGGACGGGCTATGCAAGGCCAAACGGGGCGGAATGGAATTGTCCCTGCCAAGTGCTTGAGGCAGGGCTGGTCGGCGGACCACCACGGGTGGAAACGGCGGTCGCGCCGGCCGTTGGGGGTACAGTTCACCGTCGAGCGGATGCCCCGACTCACACACGGCGCCACCGCTCCCTCATTCCTCTCGAGTTCAGTCTCAGCCCGTAACCGAGGCCTGCGCCGAGGGCGGAGCAGGATCCCAGCGGATGCCCTTGATTCTCATTCGCGCCATTGGTCTCGGGCGTGCACTTGTCTCCTGCGTGGTTGACTGAGTTTCTTGGGCGGAGGCGTCGGACGCTTCCCGCGTGCTCCTGGCCGGCGCTTCCGCCTCAAGTCACTCTGAGACAATCTCATGCGACTATTCATCGGCAATCAGCTGTGGGATCGGACCGTGTGCGCTGCGCTAGCCGCCTTGGCCCTCCTGGCAAGCATTGCCGCAGGGGCAAGGGTGGCGATCATTCTCCACGGATCGTAGCGGGTGCATGAACAGCGATCACGCGGAACCGAGTGACGGGCGTGTCAATACTCCCCGCCACCATCCGGCGAATTCGGAACCACCGCAGCGGGTCCACGAACATTAACCAAGAGTCTCATATCCCCTAAAGTCCGACTAATCCACAGGAGCGGGCGTATGGCTGCTAAACTCGCCCTCATTTGTCAGCATTGCGGCGCTATTGTTAGAGCGGACCATATGGCCCGTCACTTCAGGCAAGTCCAGAATCAGAACTGCGGGGCTGCGGTGCTCTGAACGAGCACCGAAAACGCGCGGGGCTTCGTTGAGCGACCTACGCCCCACCCTTGACCACCCCCACGACGACGAGCGCCCCCCGCAGCGCGTGAACGAGCGTCGAAAGCGCCAGCACGTCATCGGCCAATTCCTCGCACTTGTCGCGCAGCGCCTGAACCTCGGCTTGGGTCGGCGGATTGGAAATGGTCAGGCCGCCGATTTCCCCGTCGGCGTTTCCGAGCGTCACCGCCGCCTGATCGGCCCCCGCCGGCTGCGTGACGGGCGTGACGCCGTAAAACCCGATCTTGCCGCCCGTCGCTCCGATGATGGTTTCTCACGAGTATCCTCCGGCGTGGCGTTTCAGCGTCCCCTGCATGCCGTTCATCCCCCAACCGAAGCGTTAGGTGCTCCGCCTCGGCGCAAGACCACCGAATCCCGCGTGACGATTTCACGGTTACCCGTTCCAAGTGTATTAGACGACTATAACACTCTCCGGTGCGCCATGAAACGGCAACGCCATCCAACGGATACGCATACGATCACCAGTTTCCCGACCACGTGCCCGGCCTCACTGAGTGTTCGCACCTCGAACCATCCTCATGGAGATCCGTCTTTCGCCCTCCGACGGTCTGCCGATCTACCGGCAGATTGTGAACCAGGTCAAGTATCTCGTTGCTTCCGGCCGCCTCCGCACTGGCCAGGAGCTGCCTCCGATCCGATCGCTGGCGGAGCATTTGGTGATCAATCCAAACACCGTCGTCCATGCCTACGCCGAACTGGCGAAAGAGGGTGTCGCGATTTCGCGGCACGGCTCCGGCACCTATGTCGCGGGTTCGAGCACCAAGAGGCCTTCACCCCGCGCCGCCACGCAGAGGCTGGCTCCCAAGGCGGATTCCCTTGTGACCGATGCCCTCCATTTGAACGTCGGACTGGAGGAAGTGGTGGAACTGGTGCGTGAGCGACACGATCTCATCAAACCCAAAATGAAATCATGAATGCTTCCGTCGACCCCGTCATCACTCTTGAGCATGTCTCCCGCCGTTACGGTGCGAAGGTCGCCCTTGGTGACGTCACTCTCAGCATCCCTCGAGGGGGCGTGCTCGGTCTGGTCGGTGCGAACGGCGCCGGCAAAACCACCCTCATCAAACACATCCTCGGCCTGCTCCGGGCCCAGGAAGGCCGCGTCCGGATCTTCGGGTTTAACCCGGTCACGGAGCAGGTCGCGGTGCTCCAGCGACTTGGTTACGTTTCCGAAGACCGCGACCTACCACCCTGGATCACGGTCGGCGAACTGCTGCGCTACATCCGTTCCTTCTACCCAGCCTGGGATCCGGATTACGCCGAACGCCTCCGCCAGCAGCTTCAACTGGTCGCCACCGCCCGCATCCGCACGCTCTCGAAAGGCGAGTTGGCCAAGGCTGCTCTACTCGTCGCCCTGGCACACCGGCCGGAACTGCTCGTGCTGGACGAACCCAGCTCCGGGCTCGATCCCCTGGTCCGCCGTGAGTTGCTCGAGGCGGTCGTCCGTGCCGTCGCCGAGGAAGGCCGCACCGTTCTCTTCTCGTCCCATCTGCTCGACGAAGTCGCCCGGGTTTCCGACCGAGTCGCCATGCTGACCGCCGGTCGGCTGGTTCTCCACGGCGAGCTGGACGCGATCATGGAGTCTCACCGACGGATCGTCGTTCGCCTGAAACAGTCCGAGCCAGCTCCTCCCCGGCTACCCGGTACCATATCGCTCACTGGTGGTCCCGAGGAGTGGACGGTGATCTGCGATGGCAACGTGGATCCGTTTATTCGCGGGCTCCGGCAAGATGGTGGCGAGGTACTCGAGGACACCGATGCGACGTTCGAGGAGATCTTTCACGCCTATGCCGCGACACCCACCCGTACCTGAAGATCGGCTATTCCGATCTAACATCCGCCCCTCTCGAATCTATGAAAATGGCCCTGAATGTTGCGGTCTGGGAGCTCCTTTGGAAGAACCGGCTCGTGTTCGCCGCTCTGATCGCCCTGCTCGGACTGGGCGGCGTCATGACCTTCGCTGCAGCCCATGCCGCTCCAGATGCCTACTGGCTCCCGCGAGCACGAAGCATCACCATGGTCTCGTTTCTTGCCTCGATGTTCCTCGGGTTCGCCCCCTTTAGCCTGATGGAGACCCCCGGCGGCTGGCGCATGAACAGTATGATCACCCGTTGGTACGTCCTACCGGTGCGCACGGGGTTGCTCGTGTTCGTTCCCCTGTTGATCGCCGCCCTGTTTATCGCGCTGCTTGTGGCAGTCTGGATGCCAGTCCTGAACCGGATCGCCCCCGGCCTCGACGGCGTCCATTTCACGGGTGTGCTGGTCCTCGGTATCGTGGCCGTTCACGCTCTCGCCTGGACTGTACCCCGCAAGCCCAGCCAGTTCTGGATCGGCGCTGCGGTGCTCCTCCCGGTGGTTCTCGTACTGGCTTTGGGCCCTCAAGACGAGGACCTTCATCGCCGCCGCGGCGTCCTCATTCCTCTCGCCTGCATCACCTTACTGCTTGTCGCGTTTGCCTGGTATGCCGCCCGCCGTAATCGCTGCGGAGACTGGCCTGGCGAACTCCCCCTGGACCGGCCTTGGCAATTCCTGCGTCAGGGAGGAGCCACTTCCGTACGCCGTCGCGACTTCCGCTCGCGCACCGCCGCACTGTTGTGGTCCGACAGCCTGCCAGCCTTCCGGCTGACGGCCTTCGGTTGGCTTTCTTTGAACCTCGTCCTTTTTCTGTACTTCAGCCTTGTCATGCAACGCGAGCGTCCTGAACTGGCCTTCAGTTCCAGACTCCTCGCGTTCATTGTCATCGATTTGCTACCCATGATCGGCCTGCTGTGGCTCGCCGTGTGGGGCATCTTCAGCGGCTGCGAACCTTCCGCCGGCTTTCGCACCCGGCTTTCGGACTTCCGCGCCACGCTCCCCATTACCAGCGGCATCCTCGCCGGCCACAAGCTCATTATCCTGTTCCTCGGGTGGTGCCTGGTCTGGATGCCACCCCTCATGTTAAGCAACTGGTACGATGTCGACGTCAATGGTGTCGCCGCTCCTGAAACTGCCGCGCGCCTGCACCTGATCATGGCCCGCTTCATGGCCATCAGCGCCTATCTCATGGTGGGGGCACTTCCGCTCTTTCTCTGGGGACGACTCAACGGCTTCCCCAACCTGCTGCTGGCCGCGATGTGCACCTGGGCGTTCCTCTGGATCCTGCTGGCCAACCTCGGCACCGAAGGAGATCCAGGCCGACTATGGATCCTTGTGGCCGCTCTGCTCGTCGCCAAGATCGTCGCGGCGGCCGCGGGTCTGGCATCCAGCCTACGCTCGGGCCACCTGACCTGGCGATTCCCCGTGATCCTCTTCGCTGGATGGTCCATCATTGCCGCGTTCCTTGTCTGGGGCTTGTCCACATGGCAGACCGACGGCCCCTACGCCGCCGCCACCCTGGTTCTCTGCCTGCCACTCGCGCGACTCGCCTGGTGTCCGTTCGCCATTGCGGCCAACCGACAACGCTGAACACCACCGATCCATGAAGGCATCCCCGTTACTGACGGTCCTGGCTATCCTCAACTGGTCCGCCACCGCAGTCTCACCGGCAGCTGAACCGCCGTCCGAGGCGACCTGTGTTATCGCCCGCCACCTCGAGGCCATTGGGGGACGCGCCGCCGCCGAAGCCGCCACTTCCGTGACCGTCTCCGGAACGCTCGGTGACGCCCACCAATCCTCCGAGTTCACCCTCCAGATCAAAGCACCTGGCCGCATCCTCTTAACAATCCGCGATGCCACTGGCCAGCCGGTCCGTCAGGCCCGCGATGCCCACGCCCGATTCTGGCAGCAGGATTCACAGGGCATTCGTGAGCTCGAAGCGCAGCAGGCCAGCGAACTCGTGGAATTGGTGCTCGCCCTCTTTCCGGCAGGCCAGGCCGCCCTCGTCGAGCGCCTCGCAGACGCCCTCTGCGAACGAACGAATGAAACCGATCGGCCCGTCGTCATCCTCGGCCGCAGAAGCGTCCGTGGCTCCTTCCCGACGCTGATCTTCGACGAGGCGTCGGGCCTTCTCATCCAAATCGGACAGAGCACCCTCAGCGACTATCGCCCAGCAGGTCCGTTGAGGTCACCCCATCGGGTGCGTTGGGCGTCCCGAACCGAGGTGCGCCTCAATCAGATCAGCTTCAACGAGACGATCGCCGACGTCGCCTTCGAACGCCGCGGTGTGTCTGGTGGATGGCTCTCCCAACTCGGCCCCGGACTGGTTATGTCACCTCAAAAGTGCCACACCAAACTCTCCACCCCAGGTACACTCGACATCGTGCGTCAACCTCCGCCCGCGCGCCTCAGTCGCGGACGATTGAGGGAATTGCCCAAGTACGATCCGACCTCGGGCGCCAACTGGCAGGTTGACCTCCGCGGCACCGATCTGACCCGACTGGACGTCAGCAGCCGGACGAACGACCTGATGCACGCCGATTTCGATTCCAACACGCGCTGGCCCGCCAGTTTGCCCTCCGGCTTCGATCCCGGCCGAATCCTGCAACTCGGGCAGGACCCGGGGCTTGGCATCCGCCGCCTGCACGGGCGCGGCATCACAGGCAAAGGGATCGGCATCGGCATCATCGATCAGTCACTCCTCGTGGATCACGAAGAATACGCCGGCCAACTCCGGCTTTACGAGGAGATTCACAACCCGGCCAACTCACTCGCCCAGATGCACGGCCCCGCCGTTGCATCCATCGCCGTCGGCAAGACCTGCGGCGTCGCTCCCGACGCCGACCTCTATTACATCGCCGAACAACACGGAGTCGTCGTCCCGGGCAAGGAGTTCGAGTTGGACTTCACGCCGCTCGCCCAATCCATCCATCGACTGCTCGACGTGAACCAGACATTGCCGCCCGACCGCAAGCTGCGTGTGATTTCCATCTCCGTTGGCTGGACTCCAGATCAGAAAGGCTACGCCGAAACGATGGCCGCGGTCCAACGCGCCTCCGCCGCCGGCGTATTCGTCATTTCCACGTCGCTGCGCCACACCCACAACCTGCTGTTCGACGGCCTCGGTCGAGTTGCCCACGCCGATCCCAACCTCGCCTCCAGCTACCAACCCGGCTCATGGTGGGCTGCCCAATTCTGGGGTGGTCAGATGCGCTTCAAACCCGGCCGCCGCCTGTGCGTCCCCATGGACAGCCGGTCCACCGCCAGTCCGACCGGACCTCACGACTACGTCCACTATGCCGTCGGGGGGTGGAGTTGGTGTGTGCCGTGGATCGCCGGGCTCTACGCCCTCGCCTGCCAAGCGGAACCGAGCATAACGCCTGAGCGCTTCTGGTCCGAAGCCCTCCGCACCGGAACCACGATCGCCGTCTACCAGGACACCGATCAAGCCGACCTCGGTACTCTCGCCAACCCGATGGCACTCCTCGAGCAACTTTATCCACTAAACCCACAAACCACACCGAGTCCCTGACGTGCCCAATCGCGGGCAAATACCTCTGCCAACTCGTAAGGTCAAAGTGGTCGAATGCCCCAGCTCACAACGACTTGTGAGGCGATCGGAAAGTTGAACAAGTGCGCAAGCGCTGGTTCACTTTGCTCCGATGAACTGGAAGCGACTCCTCCTCGCCTAGATCACCGGCTCCGTTGAACAGGAACTCCTCCTTCGAAACAAGTATCGGGCCACGGAAAACCGTATCCTCCGCGACCAGATCAAGGGGCGACCGACCGGATCGGCGAGTCCTCTGGTGAGATCTGCACCTGTGAGCGCCTGGGAGGGCCGCTGAGATTCTATCACTAATGTTGCGCTCAACATTATACATTGCGTCATAAGTAATTGCGCATACGTGACCGACCTGATAGGTTGGCCGGCATGAAGCCACTCACGATATCCATCTGATTCCCGAGATCCGGCGATTCTATTCCGCCTTCCATGACGCGTGGCCTTACTGGCTCTATTTCTGCAATCTTGACGTGGACGTGCTCAGGGCAATGGTCATGTGCTGCATGCCGTCCATCGAAGCGATGCAGGTGGACGGCGCGCCCGAAGTGAAGGTGACCTGCGATCCGCTGGACCTCTCACATTTCCTCAATCGAGATTTCCTGCCGATGAACCTGATGTGCGATAGGGCGCAGATGTTCGAGCGCTATATCGCTGACCGGACGAAGGCGGTGTTCGATTACTTCGGACTGCCTCTGGATGCGGAACCGCCCCCAAATCCCGCGAAGGGACACCTGTGCCATTGACCCAACGGGGTTCCGACAAGGGGGCATGAAACGAATCCAACCAGCGGGTAGGACCGTGCCGGAAGATTCGGCGAAGAGCGTCTGGTCGTCGGATATCAATTGCTGCGACTCAACCGCAGGCTCGGAAGGCAGTCCTTACGCGAACAGGCATATCAGCCGGAGAACAGCCAATTTAGAATGCGAAGCCCGAGCCCGCCGAGGAGGAGCACCAAGGCGGTCGTCAACCACATGCCGCCGCATACGAAAGCCATTGGCATTAACCCGTAATGCGGCCTGGAGTTCTTTGAACTGGGTTGCTTCATGGAAGGTGGTTGCGCCAAGATACGACTCCGGCCGAATGGCGTCAACGTTGGCAGGGTCGGGACCGCGAGGGCTTAACGCTGACGCTGGAGAATCTGGCAGCTCTGGTGGTGGAGCTTGAGACGAGGCTTGCGGGGTTGGGACATCAGGAACTTTGAGGACGATGGGAATGGACTTGCCCGACGATAAAGGGACGTATGTGCTTATCCTCCACGTCGTCGAACTGAAGCGCATGGAGATCGGGCGGCTCGGGACATTCGACATCCGGCCCGGATTCTACGCGTATGTCGGCAGCGCGTTTGGCGCGGGCGGACTACGCGCTCGTCTCGCCCATCACCTCGAAGCTGTCGCTGCCCCTCACTGGCACATCGATTACCTGTTGGCCTTCGCCACGCCCATCGAGGTGTGGCATGCAGCCTCGGACCGAAAGCTGGAGCGGGATTGGGTCGGACTACTGGAGTCTGACCCGAGGTTCAGTTGTCCGATCGCCCGCTTTGGCTCCTCGGATTATCACCGGAGCCGGACCAGCCACCTGTTCTTCAGCAAGAGCCGTCCCTCATTCAAATGGTTCGAGCAGCGGGTTCGGGCCGTGTTCGAGCCGAACGTCAGGGCGCAGCGTGCGGTGCTGAGAGGGGACGACTCAACACACCCAGCAATGCCAGCAGTGCGATTGTGAACTACCGCCATATATGAAGGCCAAGATCCAATTCACCGAAGCCGGACCGCACGAATGGCCCGTTTGCCCTTCGTGCAAGAAGGAACTGCGCGAGATCAAGTTCAGGAAGCGAGGGTGGCTGACGACCTTGACAGTGTTTTGGTGTCCGCATTGCCGGTCGCTCCTGAGCACCTCGACGACGTTCAACGGTTAGCAGTAGGGCGCGACCCTCGACGATGAATCGGTGGCGCGGTCTTCTAACCCTGCTGGGCTGCCGAATCGCTGCTTCAAGCCTCGCGACGGAGCCTGAGCGACCTTGGCATCACCTGAGTGTCACTGCCGTCGGCCACGAGATCTGAGAGCCGGACATGCTCTCCCCGCTGTCGGCACACCGCCAAAGGCAGGACGAACAAGGGCGGCACCAGCCTGTCCGTCCCGGCGACCTTGGAACAGTTGGACCGTAGGTGCGAGTCCTCGATCAGGGCCTGCATCTCGTTGCGGTGCACGGAAACAACGGTGCCGTGGCTGTAGCCGGGAATTGCTTGGCGACGGTTTACGATGGCAACCCATGCTGGACTGCGACCTCCAGGCTCCGCCGGTAAGCGCTCGCGAGGAACTCCGGCTCATGCTCTTCGCCACCGTGCCAGACAGGGCCGACCGCGTGGATGACGTGCCGCGCTTTCAGGTCGCCGCCGGTGGTGATGACAGCATCGCCGATGGGACAACCTCCAATGCGCCGACACTCCTCGTAAATGCGTGGGCCACCCTTCGTGTGAATAGTGCCGTCAGTGCCCGTGCCCTTGTTCAGCCTCCAGTGCGCGGCGGTGACAACCGCATCGGTGTCCTGATCCGCGATGTCGCCTGTGACAAGCCGCAGCATCGTCTTTCCGATTTTGGCTTGCGTGGGCATGGCTGCGACGCGCCGACCCGGCTAACGTAAAGGTCGTCGATCCGCCTGAGTGGACGTTCGATATGAAACCGGCGCGCACGCTAGTCGGATTCGACGAAGCGCCTTTGTGTCCGCCCAGCATGGACGCAGTCCAAAAGGAATTCAAGCTCCCTGTGCAGCCGATTGGCGGAGCCTTGGCCCCGAGTCAGCGTGGCAGAGAAAGAGTGCTGCTTCATCCTTCGGGACTGTCAGGAACCGCCGGATGCGGAGCCGCATGTCAGGCTTGTCCCACCGAAGCTGGCGCGAAGGCGGGTGCTGTGGGGGCCGACGGGGCAATCCCTTCGGCTACCCGATTCGCCATTCTACCGACCGAAAAGCTTGGTAAACAATCCTGTCTTTGGAGGCTTCGCATATCCGAAAATCCTGTCGTATCCGTGACGTCGCACTTCTGTCCGAGGACCGTATCTTCCCCAAGAGAATCCCATGCCCGGACTGGCAGTGCGCAAATCCACAACCTGAAAATGCCCAGGCAATGCCGAGGCAAAGGCTCGTAACGCGGAATCTGGCGACGCCGCTGCGGCTGGCTGATCGATAACCCCAGGATTCTTCCGCCATACGTCGAAAAGCCTGTCCTTGTGAACATCGTCAACAAGAGACTTGTGTGGCGGCGTGCTCATGCGAAAGACCTCTGTCAGGAAAGAAGCGATATCGCTGCTCTGATACAAAATCACCGGAGCGTCGTGACAGGCAAAGAAGACGGGGGCAGTCTTGGCTGTCTGCGGAGTGAGATCAAGAACCCAGAAATTGCCAAATCCGTCGCGAGCGATCGGGATGCCGTTCGGGAACACTTCTTTCTGCTCGAACGCCATGTCGCGACCGGTGAAGTCAATCCCGTCGAGGCAACCATCAATACCCGAGCAGAAGGACAGGAGCGATCTCAACTCTTCGGGCAACGGCTGGCCTGCTTCCTTTTCCAGTGAGTCAATTTGGTCTGCTTCCAGCGCCGGTGCTAACTCAAGCCGCACAGGCTCGCCGTCTTCGTCAACCAACTTGGCCTGTTGGGCGTTCGTGATGTGCTCGATGGCGGTCATGGCTTATGGCGACGAATCAGCTCACCGATGGCGGCCCCCCAGTGAGCTCCGAATCGCTGACCGGCGTCGCGGGGCCGCCGTTCGGTGCAGCGCCGGGTTGGTCCGTTCTCGTCTTGATCCAGGGCAGCGGCCTAAATGTCTCGTCCGGCAAATCGGTGGGCAGATTGTAACCCGCTGCGGCCATTCGCTGAACGAAGGGCGCCAGGTCTTCCGCGCCCGCGAAATGAGCCCAGACCACCTCATGATGGTCAACGCCAATAATCAGTTTCGCGTGATCGGGAACCAGGAACACGTCCTCCCAGGTGCTCCAACCAAACGCGCAGTGGACGAAGAGCACGGCGAGGACCGCAGCCAAGTCCGGGCGGTGGAACTGAACCGCACCCTGCCACCGCTCGGGAATGCCGGCTCCCCGGTAGACGGTGGCAATGAGCAAATCGCCCTCGCTCTTGGTCGTCGGGGACCAGGAGCCATTCCGGCACCAGAGATAGCAGCTCTGCCAAGCAGGAATGGCGTCCAGGATCGAGTGGAGAAAATGCGCCAATCCCCGCGGCTCGTCAGGCCGCCCCCAGCAACGATCGAATACGCGATAGGGCTTGAAAACCACTTGCTGTTGGTCAGACGAGTACCGGTCGTCGAGGATAATCTCCTTGGCGCCAGCCCACGCCAGGAACTCTTTGGCGGGCATCGGGAGCCCTCCTCCTGTCGGGGTGCCTTGCTTGCCAAGGAATTTTTCAATGAGATGCATGGTCGATCACCAAGGTTGCCCAACGCTCCGTATAGGCAGGCCGGGCCGATGATGATCAACCGTCATCGGAGACGTGATCCCGGCCTGGCCTGAAGCCGGATGGTTGGATGCGTTGTCACATCGACTACTTACGATGGAGAAGGAGTACCCGCCCGCCGTCAGCATCAAACGCCGTAGGGGGTTTCCCCTCGCCTCCTAGGCAAAGTCGCAGACCCTCTCCTTTCAGTTCGTAGATCGCATATCTCGGGGGCGCGTTGGTGTCTTGGGCATCGGTCATCTCGATGCTCTTCGGTTGTGCCAGGGGATCGATTCGGTATACATACGTCGTTGTCGCTCCAGCCGGGTCTTTCATGATCATCTTGCCCCCCGCAAAGGTGATAGAGCCTCCCGGTGCCTCAACGGTCTTTCCGGACATCGTGACTGAAACCAGACTCCAATTCGCTTCCAACGCAATCGCCTCTCGTCGCTGGACCTCGGCCAAAGTTGCGCCAGGTGCCGCCGTGTCCGACCCCGATGGCTGTTGGCGTGAATCGCACCCAGAGATCGCAATTGCGATTCCGAGAGCTACGAAATAGCGAGAAGGATTCATGTGCGAGTATCGGATTTGAGTCGCATCCAACGCAGAGTGCAGCCACGCCGGGCTGAGAGCGAGCGGAAAACACACGGAGCGCCTCCCGGCGTCGGCTGGCACGAATTGTTGGAGCACATGATCTAAGACCCCCGGGGACGACCAGCTTCAATCCAAGCTTCCTCGCATCGCGGACAAATCCATACATACGCATACACCGGCCCGTTGCCTGGCCCCACACATCCCGAGTCGACCGGCTGCCCTCCGTGAGGATATGGGGAGTGCTCAAAGTACGGAGGTATCAAACCGTAGCCTACGACTGCTACCGACTCCCGCGACATCTTGAGGTGGTGCAGCTCGCATTCGGAGGGAGTCCCTGCTGTGCAGTCCTTGTAGAGCCGCCCGGTTGCGGGAACCCGATGCTGGAAGCTGGCTGGCAAGAGAACTTCCTTGGCAGACTCGGATGAAGCGGCCCGAGGAGAGGTGCCAGGCTGTGCACATCCGGTAACCGCGAGCACTGCCACAACAAATAGACGAGCCGCTTTCATTTGCTCCAACGATCAAGGCTCACCGACCGCCGCTGGAACCGGACTCTGGCAGCGAATCCAGCGTCCGATCATCCGGGGTATCCGGAGCGGAGGCGCGGGGCGGCGGTTCGTGTGCATCCGATTGTTAGAGCTCTCTCTCCCACTTCTTAACAAGCTTGTAGCCATGTGATGCGAGTGGCTCGATGACATGATTGAGGTGCGACTTGGTGTTCGCGTAAAACGTAATCCAATCGTCGTGGTCTGCATAGAAAACAAACGGCTTCGGGGTCGGGATGCAAATGAAGTCTGGGCCATCCCAAAATGCAGCACACAATAAAGCCTTTGCCTCCGCGGGTGACTGCGCAACGAGCGACACGTCATGAGTAAGCGCAGCACCGTCGGGGCAAAGCGCGCTCATCCGCACCGTGTCGAGAATCACCGAGTCAATCGTGACAGTCGCTGCCTCAAGACCGCCGTGCGCTGTGATGATGGTCGAAACAAACCGCTCCAACTCTCCGGCGTCCGGCCTCTCGACCGTCTGCTGAAACCTCCAAGGAGTGCGGCGGAACTTCTTTATGGCGCCGGGAGTGGGAGTGGCGGTCATAAAGCTCTAACGACCCGTAAAGGCAGGCCGGGCCAAAGATTGTTCATTTGTCATCGGAGACGCGATCCCGGCGTTCGGTGCAGCCGGATGGTTCGGCGGTCTCTTGGAGGAGTCTTGCATCAGTTAGAAATGCCACTCCATGTGGCTGAAAGTCGGTACGTTCTGAACCTGCCAGATCAAGATGCAAAAACCCGTCAGTCCGAGCGCGAGTAGCCAAACGAAGGAGAGGAGTATCTCAAGCGCGGCTCCCGCCTGGGGACGACGACAGACGAGCCACAGCCCGATCGGGAGGGCAACCGTGGGCAGGACATACAGCCATGCGGCGTAGGGAACCAGTATCTCGTTTATGGCAATCAACTGACCGCCTTCGTGCTCGAACTTGAACCGGAGGTGGGAGAAGTGCGTGTACGCCCCAACGAACCACACCGATGCGATGAGCCCAACCACGGCAGCGATCAGCCTCACCAGATTAACCCGTGATATCGTCATGCGCGCAACCTCTCCGCCGAGTGCACCCACGCCGGGCTGGTGGCAATCGTATTCACGGCAGCGCTCAACCGGCGTGGGGTCGCACGGCCATATCACCAGGCAACCTCCCTGTATTCTCCACCGCCAATCTGAACCGTAACAACTCGGAGACGCTCGGAAACACCCATGGGTGCTCTCCATGCAAAATCGTCCTCAAACGCGAGGAGATGTGTTTCAGACTTTCCGGACGGGAGCGTATGGACCAACTCGGTCGTGTACCACTCGGCATCGCCCACGTACTGGACAACACGGAACTTGTGCCCATCGGATGTCTCACACCGGGCTAAAGTGCGCTTCGGCAGGACCACATCGGGCAGCCACAGACCGTACCCATGCGCGAGGAAATACAACCCGGCGACGTGCGTGATTGCTCTCGCGCATGTATGCATACTCCTCGAAATACCGGTTCCAAGACATGGCCGTAAACTGGCGACCGGCAAAGAACCCGCCAACCGCTGCCGTCACCACTATCCCGACGTTCAACTCACCCATGCGGCCCGGGCACAGGCTCCCAGAGCGGGTGTGCCTCGAAGATCTCACAGGACATACGAAGCGTCCAGGCGGGGGCGCAGTGGGTGGAATGGATGGTTGCCACCTGGCCACACCCAAGCGTGAACCGAGGCAACCGGCGATATGGGCTTCACCACTTCTCCCGATGCACGTAGGCCGGGTTGAACCGGGTGCGCGACTCCTTTTCCTCACCCGGGTGGCCCAGGGCGATGCACGCCACCGGCATGACCGGGACGGGCAGCCCAAGAATCTCCTTCACCTTTCTGATCTTATCCTCCCGTGGATGGACTCCAAGCCAGCAGGCACCCAGGCCGAGCGCATGCGCCGCCAGCAACAAGTTTTCAATCGCTGCGGCGCAATCCTGCAGGGCATAGCTCAACTGGCGGTCGTGCGCTGCATCCAGGTCGGCGCAGACCGTGATGCATAGGCTGGCAGTGTTGAGCATGTCCCCGTTCGTCAGGACGGTGGCGAGAGCTGCCCGCATTTCCGGTAATTGGCTGACCACGAAACGCCAGGGATCCTTGGCCACTGCCGAGGGGGCAGCCATCGCCGCTTGCAGTAACGCGTTGATGGTGGTTTCGCCGATTTCGCCGGGCTCGAAAAGCCGGATGCTACGACGGCCAAGGATGAATTGCAGTTGATCTTGCGCGTTCATGGATTGATCTCGGATGACGAAGCCAGACTTTAAAGACACCTCAAGATATAGCCAGACGTAATCCTGTTTCACCATCGGGCGAGTTGGCTGCCGGAGGTGGCTTCATTGAGCATTACCTTGTGCCGATCGTTTACCCGGCAGAGCTGTCTCGAGAGACCCAGATTCTCCTCGGCGAGGGGTGCTGGTGGTGAACTGCCTGGCGTATGCAATCCTCTTCCAGTCACTAAAGCAGGTGCTTGGGCCAATGGGTCTCAATGCCCAGGCTCCGAAGTCGGTCCTGAAACTCCTCGAGCAAAGCCGGCTTCTCGCGGACTTCGCGGGCCAGGACCTTTCGCTCGTGCGCGAAGGCCACCAGCGCCCCCGCCGCTTCGCCGAGGTTCCACTCGACCGGATGCAGCCGATAACAGCCGTTGGTGACATGGGTGGTGCCGATGTTTTTGCCGGCCGGCAACAGGTTCTCGGTCCGCACGGGCAAGAGTGCGCCCAGCGGTATTTGAAAGGGCAACGAGGCGAAATCGACGTAGTTGTCGCCGGTGGTCGTGGGATGCAAGTCGATCGGGTAACTCCCCACGCCCACGGTGTCGGAGAACGGTGCCGCTCGCACTTCGCTCTCGCTCTGGCCGGTGAGCTCCATGCGTTGCGCGCGGCCGACATGTTCCTCGAGCACGGTGAACACGGCCTTGATCCGGCGGGCCTCGCGCACGTAAGGATGCTTCGCCAAACCGTCCTCGGTGCCCATGACATCGGCGCGCAGTCGGAGGCCGGGCCATCCGGTGCCGCCGTCCGGGCGCGGCGCTTCGGTCTGCAGCCAATAGAGCAGGGAAAGGCCGAGTTGTTTGGATTGGTCGATGTGCCGCCTGGCCTCGGCTTCGGTCACGCCTACGAGGTTGCCCAGCAGGTAATCGTTCTGCGGCCAGTTCACCAGGCTGACGTCGCCGGCGTAACTGCCGGGCTGGAAATTGGCGGCACTGGCAATCCGCCGGTAAGTCCAGAGATTCACCGCCGCGCCTGGCGTCGGTCCTTCGGGGTTGAAACCGAGCGTCCGCGGTTCGAGCGTCGGCGGATGCGTGTAGGTGAACGACAACAAGCGGCCGGGCCACGCCGGTTCCAGTGAGGGCACGAACTCCCGCCAGAACCCGTAGCCACTCGGCCGATCCAGGGTGTGATCCTCGCCCTTCACATAATCCATCGCGAAGCAGGTGGTGAACGCCTGTTGATTGGCCGGATCCCGCTTTCGAGCGGCGTGCCATTCCCCGGTATCGGTTCGCGATTCGGCGCCAGTTACGAACTCCGTGCCGGTCAACGGCAACAAATCGCCCAACTCCGTCGCATCAATGAACCACGGGGCCTCGACGATGAGTTCCCGACCCGAACGCAAGCTGCGGGTTCGCAAGGCGCGCACCCGATTGTCCTGCATCTCAGCCCCCACGACGCGATGCTCGAGCAGCAGTGTCAGCCGACCGCCCGCAAGATACGGCGCCAGCATCTGGTTCAACACGGCCAGTGCCACCCGCGGCTCGTGACACAACCTCGAGACCATGCCGTCGCCGGGATTGAGTTGGGCGCGCGCGCGCGCCGCGTCGGTCAGGGGAAAATGACGGCGATAATAGTCGCGGATGCCCTCACGCAAAGCGCGATAGCTCCGCGTGCACCCGAATTCTTCGATCCACCGGTGTTCATCGGGAGGAACACCCTGCTGGGTCAACTGGCCTCCGATCCAATCCGTCTCCTCCGTCAGCACCACGCACAATCCGCTCCGCAATGCGGCCAGCGCCGCCGCACATCCACCCAATCCGCCCCCGGCAATCGCCAGGTCACAGCGCATTCCGCTGCTTGCGCGACTTGCCGCCCGCTCGTTTTCCGATGCCTGAAGCGTTCCGCGCGACCCGTGGGCACTTGCGCCCAAAATGCCGCCGGCGCCGGCGACTCTGCTGAGGAAGTGGCGACGATTCATTTAACCGTGAGCGTGCCGCACCGGGCTCAAGCCAGCAATGGCCGAATCACGCGCCCATGCACATCGGTAAGCCGGAAGCGTCGGCCCTGGTATTTGTAGGTGAGCCGTTCGTGATCGATACCGAGCAGATGCAGCAGGGTCGCATGGAAATCATGCACGTGCACCGGGTCCTGGACCACGTTGTAGCCGAACTCGCAGGTCTGGCCAAAGACCAGTCCCGGACGCACTCCGCCTCCGGCCATCCAGACGCTGAAACAACGCGGATGATGGTCGCGCCCGTAATCGTCCTTGGTCAGTTTCCCCTGCGAATAGTTGGTGCGCCCGAACTCGCCGCCCCACACCACGAGCGTGTCCTCGAGCAACCCGCGCTGTTTGAGATCCCGCACCAGCGCGGCGGCGGCTTGATCGGTTTCACGGCATTGCACGGCGATCCCTTTGGGCAGATTCCCGTGCTGATCCCAACCTTGATGATAAAGCTGGATGAACTTCACGCCGCGTTCCGCCAAACGGCGCGCCAGCAGACAATTTCGCGCAAAGGTCCCCGGCTTCCGCGCGTCGGCGCCATACAGTTCGTAAACGCTCTCTGGTTCGCCGGCCACGTCGACCGCCTCCGGCACGGAGGTCTGCATGCGGAACGCCATTTCGTATTGGGCAATTCGCGTTTCAACCTCGGGATCACCCGATCGCTCCAGTTGGAATTCGTGCAACTCCCGCAAACGATCGAGCATCAAACGCCGGCCCTTGACGGACATCCCTTCCGGGTCGTTCAGATAGAGCACCGGGTCGGCGCCACCCCGGAACTGTACCCCCTGGTATCGCGACGAGAGAAATCCACTGCCCCACAACCTCGAATACAATGGCTGGTCGACCTTGCCCGGCGTGATGAGCACCACAAACGACGGCAGATTCTCGTTGTCACTGCCCAGCCCGTAACTGAGCCAGGCGCCCAGGCTCGGCCGGCCTGAGAGCTGCGAGCCCGTCTGGAGAAAGGTGATGGCGGGATCGTGATTGATCGCCTCGGTGTAAAGCGACCGCACGATGCACAGGTCATCCACCATCCCGGCGGTGTGGGGCAGCAGGTCGCTCACCCAGGCGCCCGATTTGCCATGCTGCCGGAACGGATAAACCGATCCCGCCAACGGCAGCACCGACTGGTTGCCGGACATCCCCGTCAGCCGTTGCCCCATCCGGACCGAATCGGGCAGATCCTCGCCGTTGCGCTCGTTCAAGAGCGGCTTGTAATCGAACGTCTCGAGTTGCGAAGGTCCACCCGCCATGAAGAGGTAAATAATCCGTTTGGCCTTCGGCGCGAAATGCGGCGCACCGAGCACGCCGCCTTCCCCGACAGCCGCCGGGGCACTCGCTCCCAGGCGGACCGGACTCAACAGGTGGGTCAGCGCCATTCCGCCCAATCCCATCCCGAAGCGGTTGAGGAAATCGCGCCGGCTCAAGCCCGCCACCGAAGCCGGCCCCGTGCATAGTGGTGTTGCTTCGGTGTTCATGGTTTCATGACGAATTCGTCCAGGTTCATCAGCGTGCTGGCCAACACCGCGGTGGCTGCCAGCTCGACCACGGGCAGATCCTCCGGCACCGGCGCCTCGCCGGTCTCCAAATACTTCCGGGCTGCCTCGGGGTTCTCGCCGAACAGCGCGCGTTGTTCCTTGTAGGCCAGTTCAAGAATCTCCCGCTCGCGCGGCTCCGGACGCCGGCCTGTCGCCAATCGAAAGGCCATTTCCAGGCGCAACGCCACGTCGGCCGGCGCAAGCCGCCACAATCGCTGCGCCAGGACGCGGGCGGCCTCGACAAACTGCGGGTCGTTCATCAGCACCAACGCCTGGAGCGGCGTGCTGGTCGATTCCCGCTTCGCCGTGCAGACTTCCCGCGAAGTCGCATCGAAGGTCAGCATGCTCGCCGGTGGCGCCGTGCGCCGCCAGAAGGTGTAGAGGCTCCGGCGATAGAGCTTCTCTCCCTGATCCTGGACGTAGGTTTTGCCGGTCCCGGATTCCTCCCACAACCCCGCCGGTTGATAAGGGCGCACGCTGGGTCCGCCAATCCGCGGCGCGAGGAGGCCGCTGATCGCCAGCGCATTGTCCCGGATTTGCTCGGCCTCGAGGCGATGCCTGGGACCGCGCGCGAGCAGACGGTTTTCAGGATCGCGCGCGAGCAAATCCGGATCCGCGCGGCTGGATTGTCGATACGTCGCTGAGAGCACGATCCGCTTGAAAATGCCCTTCACATCCCAACCGGACTCCACGAACTCCCGCGCCAGCCAATCGAGAAGTTCCGGATGGGTCGGCAACTGGCTTTGACTTCCAAAATCCTCGGCGGTGGCCACCAGCCCGCGCCCGAAACAACTCCGCCAGATCCGGTTCACCGCCACGCGCGCCGTCAGCGGATTGCGCGGGTCGGTCATCCACCGGGCCAACCCGAGTCGATTCCGCGGCAACTCCGCCGCGAACGGCAGGATACTCTCCGGCACGCCCAGTTCCACCGCCTCGCCCGGGGCGTCGTAAGCGCCGCGCTTGAGCACGAACGTGGGACGCCGCTCCGCCAGCTCCCGCATCACCATCATCTCCGGGATGTCATTCACCAGCGCGTTCTCCGCCGCGCGCAACCGCCCCAGTGCGTCCGTCAACGTGCGATACTCCGGATCGATCCGCTCCAGGTAATGGACGAAGAGGGCTTCGTTGTCCGTCGGCATGCCCGGCCCCGGCCAGTGGCTTCGAACTTCGAGCGGCGTCAAACAACGATCGTAAACCCGGAATTCGTCAATCGCCCCGCCTTTGAATCCCGAATCCCGAAACCGACCGGCCAAGGTCAACTCGACGTTGTCCACGTCGGCATCGCCCCATTCCTTCCGATGGACGATATCCTTGAACAGATGATCGCGCACGGTTTCAACCGCCAGCGGCTCGCCATCGCGATAGAGCCGGATCCCGTCGGCGCGACTCGACCCGTCGTACGTGATCGTCAACTGCGACCACGCCCCCACCGGCAACGGATCCACCGCGCGCACTTGAATGGCGTTCCCGGGCCAGAAATGCACCAGCCCGAATGCCGGACGCATCTCCTCCAAAACCAACTCGTAACCGCGACTCCCAGAGTCCGTCCACGCCCGCGACCGATGGAAAATCACCGCACGCTCCTGGACCTCGGCGGGTCGCACCCAGAGACTGAAGCTGAATGCCGAAGTCCGGTTGAAGGCCCCGACACCATTCAAGATCGCCAGGTTATCCCCGTTGAATTGGAGCGCTTGACCGGACTTTCCCTCGACCGGCGACGGCCCGTCCACCAGGGTTGCCACCCGGTTCGTGTCCCGCGGGTCCATCGTCTTCTCTCCCTCGATCCGCTCGAAATCGAAAGCAGCCGCGGACTCAGGCTGAACCACCACGAACTCCGTGGTGTCCCGCCATTCCTCGAAGCGCTTCCGCGCCGCTTCGAGGTAGCGGGCCCGGTTGGCCTCGACCCCGGCGATCTGGTCCTTCAACGCGCGATGGCCGGCCTCCATGCCTTCTGGATACAACAACATCGTCGGTGTGGGCGTGGCCCGCGTGAAATGCGAGTAGAGCCCGGACTCATCGATGTTATTGAAAAAGGCGAACATCCGGAAAAAATCCTTCTGACTGATCGGATCAAACTTGTGATCGTGGCAACGGGCGCACTCCATGGTGAGCCCGAGAAACGCCGTGCCCGCCGTCTGCACGCGGTCCGCCGCGTATTCGGTCCGAAACTCTTCCTCGATGCTTCCGCCTTCGTTGGTCTGGCGATGCAGCCGGTTGAACGCCGTGGCCAGGACCTGGTCGTGTGACGGCGAAGGCATGAGATCCCCCGCAAGCTGCCACGTGACAAACTGGTCGTAGGCCAGGTTCTCGTTGAACGCGCGGATCACCCAGTCGCGCCAGGGCGACAAATCGACTTCCACGTCGCTCTGGTAGCCGTAAGTGTCCGCATACCGCGCCAGGTCCAGCCACTCGTTCGCCCGGCGCTCACCATAGGCCGGCTCGGCCAGCAAGCGGTCCACCAACCGCTCATAGGCATCGGGCGCGTCGTCGGCCAGAAAGGCGTCGATCTCCTCCAGGCTGGGCGGGAGCCCTGTCAAATCGAATCGCAACCTGCGGATCAAGGCCTCGCGAGTCGCCACGGGTGCCAGCCCCATTCCTTCACGCTCGAGCCGCGCCTGCACGAAGGCATCGATCGAATTCGCCAACCGCGATGGCTCCGCCGGCCGCGGCACTTCCATCTCGGCCACCGGGATGAACGCCCAATGGGGTTGGTACTCGGCCCCTTCCTCGATCCACCGCCGGATCAGCGCCTTCTCCTCCTCATCAAGCTTGAGGTTGCTTTCCGCGGGCGGCATCAGGTCCATCTCGTCCTCAGATACAATCCGCAGATACAGCTCGCTCTGCTCGGGATCGCCCGGAACCAACACCCACCGGTCTCCCCTCGCCCCGCGCGGCGCCCGGACGTCCTCCGCGGTGTCCAACCTGAGCTTCCCTTTGCGCGCCCGTTCATCAGGGCCATGACAGGAGAAGCAACGATCGGACAACAGCGGGCGGATCTGGTGATTGAAGCTCACCGGGGGCAAACCCGCCGCCTCATCGGCTGCGACTGGAAGCGTGGACACCAGGGCGACCACGCACGCCAACGTCCATCCCGATCCGAACCGGGAACCGCAGGATCGGTGGTTAGAAAATCTGCGACTTGCCATTAGGCCCGATCCTAGTCCCACCGCCGCCCTTGGCAAGCCGGAGATCCGAGCCCGGACCTCCGCCGGGTAGGGAACCGCTCCGGCGGGTCCCTGACATTCGTTGTTAGAGCGGCGCAAGAATCCATTTGCCTGGAAGCACGCATTCCATGGATGCGCTCGCGCCGGGCTGCCGGAGGCTGTAAAGTGGACCGCTGAAACTCACCGAAGGATCTGTCGTGCCTGACAAACGCAACCACCGCGGCCCCGCCCCGGAAGATGAGCGGTTATTCGATCCGTCGAAGTGGCCGCTGCTACGTTCCGCCACGCAGGACCTCTGCTGGCTCCTGAGCCGCGGTTATGCGCTCCGTTCCAGCTCGGAACTGGTCGGCAACCGCTACGACCTGTCCACCCGGCAGCGTCACGCGGTCAGCCGCTGCGCGTGTTCGGACGACGCCAGATCCGGTCGTCGTCAGAAAGAGATTACGCCGGGGCAACTCCGAAACCAGGAATTGTGGATCGACGGTTTCAACCTCCTCACCGGTCTGGAGGCCGCCCTGTCCGGCGGGGTGATCCTGGCCGCCTGCGACGGATGTTATCGGGATCTGGCCAGCGTCCATGCCCGTCATCATGAGGTCCAGGAGACCATCCCGGCCCTTACCCTCGCGGGCGAGTGGGCACAAGCGCATGGAGTCAGCCGTTGCGTCTGGTGGTTGGACCGGCCGGTCTCGAACAGCGGACGCCTTCGACAAACGATGCTCGACCTGGCGGCCGCGAAGTCGTGTGACTGGCGGATCGAACTGGTTTGGAGCCCGGACAAAGTCCTGTCGGAAACCGTTGAAATCATCGCCACGTCGGACAGTGCCATCCTCGACCGTTGCCAGCGCTGGTTCAACCTCACCCGGCACCTCATTGCCGAACAGATCCCCGGCGCCCGGGTGGTTGACCTCGCTTCAGGCGGCCAGGAACACATCGACTGCTCCACACGACCGACCTGACTCTGCCCTCCTCCGCCCCTGGAACTGCCACCAGTCGCCGTGAGGAAGAATAGAGGGACAGGTTCATAGCTGCAAATACACATCTCTTTGCTGGTCAGGATGTTGGTGGTGGACTGGGCGCGCCGGCTTCATCCCTGATCCCAAGACCTGCACTCTGAGTTGCGACGGAGGCTATAGCGATAAAGATGACGACGAAGGTCGCGACGAAGGTCTTGCGGAACCCATGACGCTTCGCCAGGTTCGATGGCCTCGGGTGCCCATGCACTCCAGAGTGCCTGATGGAGGGCGCGCAGCTGTGGATCGGTCTCGGGCCCGAATTCACCACGGATAAAGGGGGTGCGGCGTTTTTGGACGTGCAAGGAGCTGCGCGTTCCGGCTACACGTAGCGTGAATGCTGGAAGATTTGATGCTCGAATTGAAAGGTGGCCATGCGCTCACCGGCGACCAGGTGACCGCCGCGGTCGCGGCGCTGGTCAGTGAAGCCGTGTCGGCGGAAACCAAGGCCGGCTTCTTGACCGCCCTGGCCACGAAAGGCGAGACCCCGGAGGAAATCGCCGCCTTTGCCCGACAGCTCCGCAGCCTGTCGGTTCGGCCGGTCATCGATGACGCGACACGGTCCGGGGTCATCCTGGACGTGTGCGGAACGGGAGGCGACCGGCTGCATACGTTCAACATCTCGACCACCGTGGCGTTGATCCTTGCGGCGGCGGGAGTGGCGGTGGCCAAGCATGGCAATCGCGCGATCACCTCCCAGTGCGGCAGCGCGGATGTGCTCGAACAGCTCGGGGTACGCATTGACCTCGATCCCGCGGAAGCGGGAGTCTGGATGCGGGAACATCATTTCGCCTTCTTCTTTGCGCCCCGGTACCACCCCGCGTTCCGGCAGATTGCCCCGGCGCGGAAACTGTGCGCGGAACGCGGTCAGCGGACGATCTTCAACTTTCTGGGACCCCTGTTGAATCCCGCCCAGCCAACGGCCCAGTTGATCGGCGTGCCGCGTCCGGAATTGTGCGAACCGATCGGACGGGTGCTGCAATCGATGGGAGTCCGACGCGGGATGGTGGTATCCGGCGCGGTGCCCCGGGAGGCAGAGTCGACGGGCGGCGGCCAGACCGCATGGCTGGACGAATTGTCGACTCTGGGTGAGACGACCATCGCGGAGTTCTATCAGGAGCGCGGCTTTCACGTCTCCCGGTTATCTCCGCCCGATCTGGGGTTGCAGCCGGTTAAGTTGGGTGACCTCGAAGGGGGCGATCCCGAGACCAACGCCCGGATCGTGCGTGGGATTATTGAGAATCGCGACCGGGGTCCGCGCCGGGAAGCTATTTTGCTCAACGCGGCCGCGGCGCTCTTGGTATCAGGCCTGGTTCGATCGCTGGTGGAAGGGTGGGATCAGGCGGGGCGGATCATCGACCTGGGCCATGCCCGTGAAAAGCTCGAGGAGTTGGCGGCGGCATCGAAACGCGTTGCTTAAGACGATTACACCCGGGGAACGATGCAACTCTATCGCGGTTAACGGTGTTCTGGGATTGTCCGTGACCAAGGCGCCGGGGTCGGCAGACGGCCCCGGCAGCCGCGGCGGAATAAGACGCAACGGGTTATGTATAAAATCATCGGAGCAGACCACCGCGAATACGGGCCGGTTCCGGCCGAACGGATCAGACTTTGGATCCTCGAAGGCCGCGCCAACGCCCAGTCCAGGATTCAAACTGAAGGCGGCGAATGGCGGAACCTCGGCGAACTTGCCGAATTCGCGGAACAACTCAAGGCCCAGGCGGCGGCAGCGTCGCCCCCGCCAAGAATCGCGTCGACGGAGGCGGACCGGATGGCGTCGACCATCATCGCGCAGGATTACCGGGTGGACGTTGGCCAATGGTTTGGACAAGCCTGGCGCTTGTTGCAGGAGGAGTTCTGGCTGCTGGTCGGGGCTTCGGCAGTAGTCCTGGTGCTCGGGCTTGGGATTGCCACGGTGCCCGTGATCGGCACGGCGGCGATCTTCCCTTTGGCCTTCGTGCTTTGGGGCAGCCTCTGCTGGCTCTTTCTGAAGCGAATTCGGGGTCTGCGCACCGACATGGGGGACGCCTTCGGCGGTTTCACGCTGGCGTTCGTGCCGCTTTTCCTGGGCGGGTTGGTGGCCTCGGCCCTGACCCTGGTGGGCTTGGCCCTCTGCGTTGTCCCAGGCCTGTATCTGCTGGTGATCTGGTGGGGATTCGCACCGCTGTTGATCATCGACAAACGGCTCGATTTCTGGCCGGCCATGGAGCTGAGCCGCAAGGTCGTGCACCGGCATTTCTGGCCCATGGCCGCACTTATCGGCTGTGTCATCGCGGTCGGCATGTCGGGACTGCTGATCTTCCTCGTTGGCGCGTTCCTGACCCTGCCCCTGGCGGTCGCCACCTGCGTCTACGCGTATGAGGATGTTTTTGGCAAACTGGACCCCGCCGCCTTGAATTCCGCCGTCACCAGCCGGCCGCCAGACACGGCACCCGAGGGAACGGGGGGCACGCCAGGGGAAGTCATCGCGCCTGCGACTGCCACCGGAGCGAATCCGCCGGTCGAGCCCGGCACCAACTCGCCCGGTGCTTGACGGGATAACCAAGAAAAGTAAGCCTCAAACCATGTACACCATCATAGGGGGTGACGGACAAAAGTACGGCCCCGTCTCGGCCGACGAGTTGCGTCGGTGGATTACCGAAGGCCGCGCCAATAGTCAGACGCTGATCCAGGGAGACGACGGCGTCTGGAAACCGCTGGCGGCCTTTCCTGAATTCGGTGAAACCCAAAGCCGGGAACTGCCCCCGGCCGCGCCGCCGCCGATGGCTGGCACGCCGGTTTTGACGCCGGGATCGATGACGGTTCCGGCAGGCCCACGGACCAATAGCCTGGCGATCGCCGCCTTCGTCCTCAGCCTTCTGGGCTTGGTCTGCTGCGGCCCGGTTTTTTCGACGATCGGCCTGATCCTGGGCATTGTCGCCATCAACCAGATCAACCGAAACGCCCCACTTGAAGGTGGCAAAGGTCTGGCCATCGCCGCCATCGTCATTGCGGCAGTGGGCTACTTGATGGTCGCGATCTTCTTCCTCAGCGGCGCGTGGCAGGACGTCCTCCGATCCCTGCAGTGAACCGGCCGCGGCGCACGAACCTGGTACTGCCCGGCTTGGGCCTGGCGCTGGCAATCTGCGGGGTGGTGATCCTCCATTTCTTCCCACCGGAAACCCATGTCTTCTACCCCCGCTGCGCGCTCCACTCGTGGACGGGACTGCACTGTCCCGGTTGCGGTTCATTGCGGGCCGTGAGCGCGCTCACCCACGGTGAGGTGCGTCAGGCACTGAGCTCGAACCTGCTGCTCACCCTGTCCATCCCGGTGGTGGCGGGTTTGATGATCCTGCGACGCTGGCGCCACGGCGATTGGTCGCTGGGATCGTGGGTTCCCACCTGGAGTTGGTGGGTTGTCCTGGTCGTGGTTCTCGGTTTCGGTCTCATACGGAATCTGCCGGGACCGCCCTTCGACTGGCTCCATCCCTGACCATCAAAAACCTCAGGTCCACCCCTGACAGGGGCCGGTTTGCCACCGGAATGTTGCGGCGACTCCGGACCGACCGCAGGGTTCGCGCATAAGCCGGCCAAATCATTCGCCAGGAATGCCCCGGCCAGAACTGTAGACTTATGACCGAGCATAAAGCCCGCTTCTGGCAAAGATTCGCCAGCCTGACCTTCGGCCTGGTCGTGACCGCGGGGTTCGGCGGTTGCGGCCGCGAGTCGGTCGACCCGGACCAGCGGCAGACCTCTTCCCCTGCCGGCGGAGAACCGAGCGAGCTGACCTTGACGCCGCCGATCGCCGCGGGAGAGGGCGATTTGTTCGAAGACGTGACCGGCCGGGCGGGGATCGATTTTCGTCACCAGTTTTGCGACACGCGGATCGCGAACATCATTCAGTCCAACGGTTCGGGAGTGGCGGTTCTCGACTACGACCGCGATGGCTTCGTGGATCTGTATCTGGTCAATGCGGGACCGCTCGAAGGCGTGACTCACCACCCGCGAGGAACCGTTCGCGAGCCGAACCGCCTCTACCGAAACCGCGGCGACGGGACGTTTGAGGATGTGACCGTGAAAGCCGGGGTGACCGGGCACAGTTACGGTATCGCGGCAGTGGCGGGAGATTACGACGGCGATGGCTGGGTGGATCTCTATGTGGTCAACGTGGGAGCGAACATTCTTTATCGGAACAAGGGGGACGGGACCTTTGCGGATGTCGCGTCGAAGGCGGGCGTAGCCGATCGGGGCACCGGGATTGGCGCGGTGTTTCTCGACGCGGACCGCGACGGTCACCTGGATCTGTTTGTGGCGAACTACCTGACGTTCGACCCGGACTACAAACTCTATTTCAATCCGGACGGTTACCCGGGGCCGCTGGCGTATCAGCCCGAATTCAACCTGCTTTACCGCAACAACGGTGACGGGACATTCCGGGACGTCAGCGAGCAGTCGGGCGTCCGGATCGCCGGGCACCGGGCGATGTCAGTCTGCGCATTTGATGCGGATGGGGATGGCGACACGGATTTGTATATCTGCAACGACATGACGCCCAACCTCCTGCTGGTCAACGATGGCACTGGCAGATTCGAGGAGAACGCCCTGAAACGCGGCGTGGCGTTCAACGCGCTGGGTGAAGCCGCCGGTTCGATGACCGCCGCCGTAGGCGACTGCAACGGAGATTTGATCCCCGACATCATGGTGTCCCGGCTTGGCTACGGCTCTCTCTACATGGGCGGCAAAACCGGACTGTTCGAGGATCGCATGATCGCCTCCGGCTTGGGCGGACTCACCGCCCAGTACGTCGGCTGGGGCAATATTTTCATCGATTACGACAACGACGGGCACCTCGACATCTTTGTGGCCAACGGCGACGCGCATCACCTGGTCGGCTGGGAAAGCCTGCTCCTGCGCAACCAGGGGAATGGAACCTTCGTCGACGACCGGGACGCGGGCGGCCACTATTTCAACGCCAAGATTCGCGCCCGCGGAACCGCGATGCTCGACTTCGACAACGACGGAGGGATGGACCTCCTGGTTACGGCGATGGGTGACCGCCCTTTCCTGCTGCGCAACCGCGGTCAGTATAATCGCCACTGGTTGATGCTCGATCTGGAGGGCACCCGCAGCAACCGCGAAGGTTTTGGGGCGATCATCCACCTCGACGCCGGAGGCCGGCGTGCCTACGCCGAGGCCCGGTGCCCATCCGGTTTCCTCGGGTCCTCAGATCGCCGCGTTCATTTTGGGCTCGGCCCGAGCCGGGTCGCCGACCGCATCGAGATCAAATGGCCGAGCGGGACCGTCCAGGTCCTGGAGCAGGTTGCGGCCGATCAGGTGCTCAAGATCAAGGAACCGTCCAACGCCTCGTGATGCCCGCTGTCCATCCTGCCACTGTTCGATCAGCACGCCGCCTTGCCGCGGTCGAACCGTCGCGACGGCGCGCAGGCACGGGCGAGCTCCGCCACATCCCGATCGCTCTCTGCTCCGCGCTCCTGCTGCTGGCTGTGGGATTGGGAACAGGCTGTCGGCGCGCCACTCCGGAGCAGGTCATGGTCGTGACCCAGATCCCATTGGCTGTGCGCGATGATTTCAGACCGACCGATCTCCTCGACGATCGTTATCCGCCCGGCAGCAGGGTCGCCCTCGTCCAACCGGGGTCGACGCCATCACGAACGAGAGTCTTGTCGCCGGCCTTCCACGCGGCAGGCGGCCCGGTGATCGGACCCGAAGGCGACCGGGTGCTGTTTGTCGGCAAACGGACGGCGGCCAGCACCTGGCAAATCTACGAAAGCCCCCTTACCCGCGGAGTGCCGACGGCCCAAACCGCCCTCCCCCAAGGAGCGATGGATCCCGTTTACCTTACGGACGGACGGTTTGCCTTCAGTTCACCAGTGCCCAAAACGGGGCAAGCGGCGGCCGGGCGGGATCTGCCGGAGTTGTATGCCCAGCAGCCGGGCGACCGGCAACCGACCCGGCTGACCTTCGGCCTCGCCGGAGCGACCGAGTCAACCATCCTCGGGGACGGCCGGATCCTTTTCGTCTCCGGAGGATCGCCCCAGGTGCCGGTCACCAATCTGGCGTTGTTCACCATCAACACGGACGGCACGGAGCTCAGTGCTTTTGCGGCGCAACATGACGGCCAGGCCCGGATCCGACGTCCACGCGAAACTGCCGATGGCCGGGTCCTGTTCCTGAGCAGCGCGCTCGAATCCACGAGCACGGACGGCCAACTCGAACACATCTTCACGGCGCGCCCGTTCTCGAGCCGCGCCGCGATTCCCGGCACCGCCGGCATGCACATTCGTGCCGCGGAACCGGCCAGCGCCGACCAGGTGTGGGTGACGATGCCCGGGCAGGGCACAGAGGCCACTTACGGCGTGTATGTGTGGTCGCCGCAGACCACGAACCAGGCGTCCAGCACGCTGATCTTCGACGACCCGCAATGGCACGAGGTGGAGGTGGCGGCGAGGCGGCCGGGTCCAAAGCCCATGGGCCGACTCTCGACGGTGAATGAAAACATGCCCACGGGCCTGCTGCTCTGTCTGGACGCCAACTACACCGGAACCACCTCGTCACAGGAGGGCATGGCCGCCACCCGCGTGCGGTTCCTGCGACCGTCGCCGGAAGGCGCTCTCGAGTGGCTCGGCGAAATACCCCTGCAGGCCGACGGCTCGTTTCTCGCCGAAGTCCCGGCCAACACTTTGTTGGGCCTGGAGACCCTGGATGACGCGGGACAAGTCGTGAGCCGCCTGCCTCCCGCCTTCTGGGTTCGTCCCGGTGAAAACCGGTCGTGCGTGGGTTGTCACGAGCCGCATAGTACCTGTCCGGAAAACCGCCGCCCCCTGGCCGTGCGACATCCGCCAGCCAGGTTGGAACTTATCCAGCAGGGGCTCGCCCAACAGCCCTCACCCTCACCTGCCCAATGAAAACCCGTGGCATGATCATTCTCTCGGTGGCGGTGGTCATCGGCCTGGGCGGACTGCTGGCCAGTCTCAACCTGAATACCACCAAAAGGCAGAGTCTTCGCATCTTCGTCCACGACCGGAAACAGGCACTCGGTTTGAATCCCGGCCAGCGCGATCTCGAGCACATGCGCATAATGACCGGGCTCAAGGACGTCTCGAACGTGAGCTGCCGCCACTGTCACGGCATCGAGCTCGAGCATATGCGCTGGAACAAACCCCGCCGACGTCATCCCACCCCGGAAGGGATGGTCCATTCCCCTGACGGCGGCGGGTTGTTCGTGGCTCTGGCGGATCAGAACCAGGTCGTCGAAATCGACACCGCCACCCGCGCGATCAAACGACGGGCTACGGTCCCCGGGAAGCCGATCGGCCTGGCGATCGCCCCTGCCGGTGATCGGCTATTTGTCACCTGTCGCGAGGCCGACACCGTGGTGGCGTTGAACACCGCCCGATTCGAGGTCATCGGCACCGCCGCCGTCGGCATCAGCCCTGTGGGCGTCGGCTTTGCCCAGACGCCCAATGGAGATCGCCTGATTGTGGCCAACACCGGATCCGGAGACGCGTCGGTGATCGATGCCTCTTCCATGACGGAACTGGCCCGGGTCAATACCGGTCGGGAACCTTACGGCGTCCAAACCTCCGCCGACGGCCGCCTTGCCTTCGTGGCCAGTCGCCTCGCCGAGATGCCCCATGCCGACCAGGCTCCCGCCGCCGAACTGACCGTGATCGACACGGTTCGCACCCGCGCCGTCAAAAGGTACCCGCTCGAATCCGCTCATCTCTCGGAATCCATCGCCCTCGATGCCAACCGCGGTTGGGCGCTCACGCCCATGGTCCGGGTGCGAAACCTCATTCCGATCACGCAAGTGGCCCGCGGCTGGGTCATGTCGAGCGGCATCGCCTTCGCCCGGTTGGACGGGTCCGAGGTCGTTCAGATGCCGTTGGACGAGGCCAACGCCTATTTTGCCGACCCGGCCGATCTGGTGCTGCATCCGCGGGGTCACCGGGCCTACATCACGTCCGGCGGCGGCGATGTGGTCACCGTGCTCGACCTGGACCGCATGTTCGAGTGGCTGGAAGAGGCCAGTCCCGCCGCCCGCCAGCGCGCGATTCATGACCTCGAACTGGCTCACGACTACGTGGTGGCTCGCATCCCGACCCGGCGTAATCCCAGCCGACTGGCGCTCAGCCCGGACGGCAACACGCTCTATGTGGCGGAGCGCCTCGAGGATTCGATCCTCCTGATCGACACGCGGACACTGGAAACGCTGGGGCGGATCGAGTTGGGCGACGGCGGCGCCGACGATCCGATCCGCCGCGGCGAGCGCATCTTCACCACCGCCGCCAAGACTTTCCAGAGCCAGTTCTCCTGTCGTTCGTGCCATCCGGATGGCCATGTGGACGGCCTGACCTACGACTTCGACGGCGATGGCATCGGCGACAACATGCTCGACAACCGCAGCCTGCAGGGACTCGCCGGCACCTGGCCCTTCAAGTGGAATGGCCAAAACCCCAGCCTCGCCGTCCAGTGCGGCCCGCGCTTTGCCAAAGTCCTGATGCGCACCGACCCTTTCTCGGACGATGAACTGAAGGACCTCGTGGCCTTCATCGAATCGTTGCCCCCCGCCCGGTCAAGGTCGGCGCACCTGACTGAATTGACCCCGGCCGAGCGTCGCGGACGCGACATTTTCTTCGCGACTCACACCCCGGACGGTGAGGGCATCCCGCGCGACCGGCAGTGCCACCATTGCCATGCCCCGCCCCTTTACACCAGCCGCATGAAAACCGACGTCGGCACCCGGGGACCCACCTCGCTCATCGACGAATTCGACACGCCGCATCTGCTCGGCATCGGCGCCTCGGCTCCCTACCTCCATGACGGCCGGGCGCGGACCCTCGAAGAACTGTGGACCCTCTATCAGACCAACGATCTCCACGGCGTCAGCAGCTACATGAACAAACATCAGCTCAACGACCTCATCGAGTTCCTGAAAACCCTCTGACTCTGCCGTTGAACCAACCATGAACACGCATCCATCCCGCCCGCCCCTTCCATCGCGCGGACTCGCCCTCGCCCTGATCCTCCTGGCGGGAGCACCCACTCAAGCCGCCGCGGAACCGGCACCCGACCTGCCCTTCCCCGTGATCGAACGCTTCGAGAACTTCGGTCCGGACCACGGCATCCCCGCCAGTAAAGTGCACGCCGTGCTTAAAACCACCGACGCCGAGCTCTGGATCGGAACCTGGGACGGCCTTTGCCGCCGCGAACCCAGCGGCAACTTCCGCCGCTTCGGACCCGAACACGGGCTCAGCCACAAAATGGTCCTCTGCCTGGCCGAGGACCAACAGACCGGCGACCTCTGGGTCGGCACCATGCGCGGACTCAACCGCGTCAGCGCCGGCCGGATCACCGCTTATACCCAGACCGACAGCGGCCTGCCCAACAACGTGATCTACGGCGTGGCCGTGTCCGGTGACCGCGTCTGGGTCGCCACCGCCGCCGGCGCCGGAGAACTGCAGCTCAAAACCGGCACCTGGAAAATCTACGATCATAACAACTCGCTGATGCACGAGCCGTGGTGCTACGCCGTGACCGAGGCCGGCGACAAAATCATGATCGGCGTGTGGGGCGGCGGCATTGTCGAGCACGATCCCAGGCTCGGCTCATTCAAGGAACACCGGGACCCGGACCGCGATTTTCACTTCGACCTCGTCCCCGACGATGGCCCGATCAACGACATCACCTCCTGGCTCGCCTGGGAAAACGGCGTGCTCTGGCAGTGCACCTACTTCGGCATGTCTCGCTACGACGGCCGCAACTGGAAGACCTGGGTGGAAGGCAAATCGCCCCTGCTCTCGAACTTCACCCAGTTCGTCTGGGCCCACCGAGGTGTCGCCTGGATCGGCATGGATCGCGGACTCTCGGTGACCGATGGCATCACCTGGGTCAATTACCTGGTTGACGACAACGACCAAGGCATCCAGCAAATCCATCGTCCCAATCAACCGGTCGAAATCAAACCCATGCCAACCGCGCTTGCCAACCAGTTCGTGCTCGGCCTCCAGGTGGATGACGAGGAGGCCTGGATCGCGACCTCGAAGGGACTCAGCCGCGGCATCCTGGCCGCCCCGACCAAACTCACCCGCCTCTCCGAGGCAACCCCGGATCAACGGAACCAGTAGCACCCATACCATGAAACCCAACACCACCAACCTCGAAACCGAGCTCGATCGCAACACCCCCTACTCGGAGGGCGAGAAAGCCGAACGCCGCGCCCTGGGCCTGCCCCCTTGCGAAGCCGCGCCGTCCAACATTCTCAAAGCCGCGCCGGAATATCGCGCTGTCGTCAGCAAAAAGGCGATCATGGCACCCGACGTCCTGAACGAAGCCCCGGAGTACGGCAGCGCGTTCACCCGCGGCTTGCGCGTCGATCTCCCGGGCGGCGTCACCCAACTGCTCATCAGCGGCACCGCGAGCGTGGGCGACAACGGCGAGACCCTTTACCCCGGAGACTTTCGCGCCCAGCTCTGGCGGACCTACCACAATATCACCCGGCTGCTCGAGAGCGAAGGCGCCACCTGGCACGACATCGTCCGCACCACCTGCTACATCCGCGATATCGAACGCGACTACGCCGCCTTCAATGAGGTCCGCAACGAGTTCTTCCGCGCCCTGGGACTCGACCCGTTTCCCGCCAGCACGGGCATCCAGGCCCGCATCTGCCGGAGCGATCTCCTGATCGAAATCGAGGCGCTGGCCATCCTCATCCGCGAATAAGGATTCCGCCATGCGACGCGCAAGCCTGATGCTCCTCGGTTGGCTCTGTGGCACCCTGGTTGCCTGGGGCGCCTACCTCGAACGCCAGCCTTCCGCCGGCGTCGCCCCCGACGAACGCACCCTGCCCCCCGGCGCCCAACCGGCTGCCGCCAGCCCCGCGGATTTCGCCTACCCCTACTACGGGAATACGCCTCCGGAAATGATCCCTTTCCGCGAGATCGAACCGCACGCCCGTTATTGGATCGAGCGCCTCCCCTTCCGTGGCCCCGGCCACGATTACCCCGATCCGCCGGATCTCAAATCTCTCCGCGTGGGACTGCTCAGCCCCGCCGCCTACGGCCCGGAAGGCGCCCGCGGCCAGCGCACCCGCCATGGCGTGCTACTGGCCTTCGAGGAGGCCAACGCCCGTCGCGGCCCCGGCCAACTGCCCTTCGAATTGGTGGAACGTGAGGATTCCCCGCTCTGGGGCAGCGCCGCCAATATCGCCGTCGAGTTCGCCGACGAACAGGTGCTCGGTTTCCTCGGCACCATCGATGGCGATGCCACCCACGTCGCCCTGCGGGTCGCCCTCAAGATTGAGACTTACATGATCAACACCTCCGACCCCGATCCGACCCTGACCGAGACTCAGATTCCGTGGTTGACCCGGGTCTTTCCGGACGACCGCCAGCAAGGATTCCGGCTCGCGGATCTGGTCGTCCGCCAGCACCAATGCCAGCGCATCGTGGTCTTCCGCGAAAGCAGCCGTCCCGGCCGGGTCGGCGTCATGCATTTCGTCAATTACATCCGCCGCCTCGGCGTTCCTCCAGTCCAACACCTCTTCTTCAAGCCGGGCGACCAGCAGATCTCAACCCAGCTCGAAGCCATCAAAGCCGCCAACCCCGATGCCGTTCTCTTCTACGGCCAACCGGAGGATGTCGGCCGGTTCGCCGCCCAGTTCCGCGCCGCCGGCATCACCGCGCGCTTCTTCGGCTTCGACCGTCTCATGGAAGAGGGCTTCCAAACCCACGCCGGCCCGGCCGCCGAAGGCACCACCATCACCTATTTCTTCGACCTGAACCGCACCGACCCGCCCTGGGTCGACTTTACCGCGCGGTTCGAGAAACGGTTTGGCGTTAAACCGGACATCTATGCCGCCTACGGCTATGATGGCGCCAACCTCATGATGGAAGCCATCGATCACGCCGGCCCCAACCGCTTTCGCATCCGCGATTACCTCGCCAACCTCGACGAATGGTCCGGTGTCACCGGCCCCATGAAGTTCGACGGACGCTGGGATAATATCGCCCCCTTCGCCATCGCCAAGTTCCGGGAGGGCCAGTGGCATTTCGAGCCACCCTCAGCTCAACCCCATTCCACGGGTCCACTCAGCCGGAACTGACCCTTGCATCCGCCCGCAGCTCCCGGAATGCGCCGGATAAACCCGCGTTGGCGGATGCCAACGGGGCTTTGGCTGATCTGCGGTCTATGCCTCCACACCCTGGCCGCCCCGGATCCGTCGCCCCTCCGCATCGGCTTGCTGCTGCCCCCGGAAGAATCCGAAGCCGCCGGCCTCCGCCAGGGCGCCGAACTCGCCGTCTCCTGGTCCAACCAGGCTGCCACCTCCGCGGTCGAACTCCTCGTCCGCGGTCGACCCGGCCAATGGGGCGACGATGGCGTCGAGGCCGGTCGCCTGGTCCTTGACGATGCCGTCGCCGGGCTGATTGCGCCGCCGGGCGGCCTGCCCACCCACTTGGCCCTGCAGGTGGCCGGTCGCACCGCCACCCCGGTCATCTCCCTCTGCGGTGACAGCTCCGTCACCGGCGCGGGCGTGCCGTGGTCGGTGCGCATCGCGCCCGGCACCACCGACGAAGCCCGCACCATCATGGCCGGCCTCGGCTCCCCCCACGCTCGCTGGGCCGCCCTGGTACCCGCGGACCGCGCCGGCCGGGAAATCGCCCGGGACCTCCACGAAGCCGCCGCCGCCCTCGGATGCACGCTCGACCCCGTGATCGTGGTTGAACCGACCCTGACGGATTTCGCGATGCTCGACGCGCGATTGCCCCGGCCCTGGCCGGACGGACTGCTGATCTGGCTTGAAGCCGTGCCCGCCGCGCTTTCAGCCAAACACCTCCGCAACGCCGGATTCCACGGACACCTCGCCGGCCCCAGCCGACTGCGCTCGGCTCCGTTCCGCGAACACGCCGGAATCGCCCTGAACGGATTCGTCCTGCCTCGCATCGAGACCGACGCCACCACGGCCGCGCTGGCCGCGCGATTCGAGGCCGATTACCGGCGCGCGTTCGGCGAGCCGCCAACCCCAACAGCCGCCCTCGCCTGCGATGCGGTGTCGCTCCTGATCCACCTGGCCCGGCGGTCCGCGCCCGGCGAACTCCACCGTCAATTCCCCATCCGCGAAGCTCCGCCCGGCGTTACCGGGCTGCTCGAGTTCGATCGGATTGGCAATCGCATCGTGTCACTCCGGCTCAGCCAGTTCCGCGACGGCGAATGGATCGGATTCAAACCCATGGAACCGGCCAGCGGCGAACGATGATCGCAACGGCTTGGCCGCCGGCCGTTACGCCCCCAAAATCCCGCGCCTCAACCGGAACGGCTCGAACCCTGTGCCCGCTCACGCCGACGCCACTGCCGGTCTCGCCGCCGGATTTCACTTCGCAAAAGGGCCTCCGCCGACCATCCGCGGCGCTGGGCCTGGGCGGCCAACTCGAACAGCTCCGTTCCCAAGGTTCTCCTGGTCATCCGCCGCGCGGACGGTCTCTCCGGTTCCAATCCGGCCTTGCGCGCTTTCTTGAACAGCTTCTCCGCTTTCATCAGCGCGGGCAGATGCCGCGGTATGCCGTCCAGGGCCGATGCCCGGGCGTGCCGGGTGCCGGCCTTCTCGGCGTGCTTGATCCGATCCCACTGGGCCCACACCGCGGCGGCAGTGTCGGCCGTGGCGTCGCCAAACACATGCGGATGCCGGCGCACCAGCTTGGCCACCAACAACCGGCAGACCTCCTCAAAGCCGAACGCTCCCCGCTCGTCCGCCATCTGGCAGTGGAACACCACCTGCAACAGCAGATCACCCAACTCGTCCGCCATCGACTCGTCATCGCCGCTTTCAATGGCGTCCACCAGTTCGTAAACCTCCTCGACCGCGTGATGGCACAGGCTCCGGTGCGTCTGTTCCTGATCCCAGGGACACCCCCCGGGAGCGCGCAACCGCGCCATGATCGCCAGCAGTTCAGCCAGGCCCGAACACTTGCCGACGGGAGAACGTCCCCGGCGCTTCGCCTTGCCCCCAACCTGCACGCCACGGGTCGCTCGAGCGGTTCTCATAAAATGACCAGGTTGTCTCGATGCACAATTTCCACCCGGCTAAGCGTCCGCGCGCGAATCTCAACCGCGCTGTAGGCCGTCACGCCGCGGGCAAATTCCGTCCCTTCCGCATCGCATATCCGGACCACGTCGCCCCGCGCGAACTCGCCTTCACAATCGATCACCCCCGGCGGCAGAAGACTTTTGCCCTGATCGCGCAGGGCATGCCCGGCGCCGTCGTCAACCCGGATCGTCCCGCAGGGATGATGGAAAAAGGCGATCCACCGCTTCCGGCCACGCAGCTTGCCCGGAGTCGGCACAAACAGGGTTCCTTCCTCCTCGCCCTCGACGATTCGCGCCAGCGCCCCCGGGTTGCGACCGGAGGCGATCACCAGCGGTATGCCGGCTCGCATGACCATCCGGGCGGCGGCAATCTTGGTCGCCATGCCGCCTACGGACACATGGCTGACCGTGCCCCCCGCCAGCCCCTCGAGCCGGGCGTCAATCCGGTCGATCACCGGAATCACCCGCGGCTTCGGACCGTCGAATCCTTCGAGCACACCGTCCACACTGGTCAGGATCACCAGCAGATCGGCCGGCAACAAACAGGTCACCAACGCCGACAACCGGTCATTGTCGCCAAACTTCAGTTCCGTGGTTGAAACGGCATCGTTCTCGTTGATGATCGGGATCACCCCCCGGCCCAGCAGCGTCACCAAGGTGTTGCGGGCGTTGAGATGCCGCCCGTGATGCCTGAGATCATCGTGGGTAAGCAAAACCTGGCCGACCGAAAAACCGAACTCGCCAAACAACTCGCTGTAGGTCGCCATGAGCCGCGATTGGCCCACCGCGGCACACGCCTGCAAATCCGCCAGCTCAGCCGGCCGCTTCTCATACCCGAGCACCCCCATGCCGGCCCCCACCGCCCCCGAGCTCACCACCACCACCTCGCGGCCGGCTCGCCGCTGCCCGGCCAACTGCGCGACCAGTTGACGCAGTTGCCCGCGATCCGGCTGTCGCCGCTGATCGGTCAACACACCTGTTCCCAGTTTCACCACTATCCGACGACACTTGCTTAGGAGCTTAGCCCGCACGGACTCGTTGCTAGCAGACCGACCTCCAAGTGTCGAGTTGCAGGTCGAACCAACGCCCCACCCAGTCTCGGCTCGACGCGTCCCCAGCCGTCGATTAGCCTCACCGGATGCGCGAGAAATCCTTGGCGTTCCTCGAACAACTGATCAATACCCCAAGCCCGTCCGGGCACGAAACCCGGGGCCAGCGGGTCTGGCTCGATTACGCCCGCCAACACGCTGACGAGACCTACTCCGATGCGCACGGCAACTGCGTGGCCGTCCTCAACAAGGGCGGTTCGCCCCGGGTCATGCTCGCCGCGCATGCCGACGAAATCGCGCTGACGGTCAACTACCTCAGCGACGAGGGGTTCATCTATGTCCGCCGCATCGGCGGCATCGACCCCGCCATCATCCGCGCCCAACGTGTCGTCATCCACACCCGGCGGGGTCCCGTCCGCGGCGTCGTCGGCAACGTCGCGCCTCACCTGACCAAGACCGATAAGGACCGCAAACTGCCGGAGATGCACGACCTGTTCATCGACATCGGAGTCGATTCCCGCAAGGCCGCCGCCGAACTGGTGCGCGTGGGCGACCCGATCACCCTGGTCGATGGCTTCGAATTGCTGCGCAACGACCTCGCCATCGCCCGCGCCTTCGACAACCGCGTGGGCACCTTCGCGGTCGCCGAAACCCTGCGCCTGATTCGTCGCAACCCGGGTAAACTCAAAGCCGAGGTCTGCGCCGTCTCCAATATCATGGAAGAAGTCGGCCTGTTCGGCGCCCGTCAGATCGCCTACAGCCTCAAACCCGACCTCGCCCTCGTCGTCGATGTCACCCACGCCACGGATGTCCCCACCATCAGCAAACCCATGCACGGCGATGTCCGGATCGGCCAGGGCCCCACCCTCACCCACGGCGGCAGCAATCACCCCGAACTCGTCGCCCGCCTGGAAAAAATCGCCCGCCAACGGAAAATCGCCATCCAACACGAAGCGGTTTCCTCCTCCAGCGGCACCGACACCGACGCGATCTTCTGGACGCGCGGGGGCATTCCCAGCGCACTGGTCAGTCTCCCCAACCGCTACATGCATTCACCCGTCGAACTGATCAGCCTCGCCGACCTCGAAGCCATCCCCGAATTGCTGGCCGCCTTTTCTCTCTCCCTCACCCGCCAGGAAAGTTTCAAAGTCCGCATCTGATCCTGCCCTCATCTCGCCGCGGCGTTGTCCGGAGGCTTCGCCGTCCCCGGCACCAGCGCATCGGCCGCCCAAAGCGCACCCCGGCTCTCGGCCAACCGCGCCAGGGCCTGCACGATCGCCTCGCCGGAACCTGGCCGCTTCAAGGTCACTTCCCGCGCCCCAACGTATACTTCCTGACTCTTCTCCGGTTCGCGGGCATCCAGGTAATTGAGCCGGCCCACCGCAAAAACGACGGTCTCCGTGCCGTCGTACTGCCAATCCCAATGCGCCAACCGGGCCGCCAGCCGGCCTTCACCCAAATGCTCCCGCAATACGTCCAGGTTGGTCCGGCCTTGCGCCGTGCGAACCAGCCGGATCTCATCCAGCCGGAAGCTGACCCGACGCAACCGTATCCGCCGGAATAACAGCGCCACCGAGTCGTACTCCAGCTGGATCTCGGGCAGATCGAGAAACAGCCGCCCGCCAAACTCGGACGGGCTGATCAAACGCACGTTCTCAAGCCGCACCACCGGCGATCGCAGATCGATCCGCACCCGGCCCAGGATGGTTTCCATCCCCGTCTCCTGTCGAACCTGCTGCTCAGCCAGGATGCGCAAAATCGGATTGCGAAACAGGACCACCAGGCTCGCCAGCGCCAGCACCAGCACCACCACCCGAAACACCCATTTGAACAGCTTCTTCATTCAGCTCAGCGGAATATCCTCCGGCCGGACCTCGAGACATTCGTCCTGGTCCTCCCAGAGCACCACCGGATAATGATCCAACAACCGGGGCGCAAGCTCCTGCCCCAACTGCCCCAACAACCGCTCCGCCTCCCTCGCCGCCTCCTCAAAACTCTCGTCATAACTGCTCACCCGCCGCCGCTGGCGGTCGTCCCAGTGCGCCACCGCATGCACGGGCTGATATTCCGCCGACCACGCGCGCAACCCCGGCTGCAGCTCCGCCGGCAGATCCTCGAACGCGATCGCCGTCGCCGCGCAATGCTGGCAAATCAACCCCGATTCCACCACGTCACGCGTCAGCAACGGCACCAACGGCGCCCGACAACAGCCCGCCTCCGGATACTCCGCCGGCGCCTGAACCAGGTGCTTCAACCAGACCTGCCGATCATGCGCCGTCTGCGCCGCCAGCCGATAGGCACCCAACAGCGGATGCGATAACCGCCAGCATCGACCGCGGATCTGCCCCAGCGTCTGCGCCATCCATCGCCCCAATGACAGGTCATCGAACTCCCGAAATACCAGGGAATACTCGTGCCACAACCGATCCAGTCGGCTTTCGGTGTCCATCACACCCACTCTATTTCTCCCCGACAAAGATCAAAGCCCAAAAACGGGCCAACGATTTGCGCTTGGCCACCGACACCAACCCGCTATGCTCCCTCCGTTATGCAGGGAGCCGCTCCAAGTCCGCTCGATCACCCCGTCCATTGCCTCCACGGCGTCGGCCCCGAAAAAACCGCGCTCCTCGCCCGGCTCGACGTCCACACCGTGCGCGACCTCCTCCTCCTTCGTCCCCGCCGACACGAAGACCGGCGGCACACCCGCCCGATCAACTCCCTGCAGACCGGCGAAACCGCCGCCGTCTGCGGCGCCATCGCCGCCTCCGGAGTCAAATCCTGGCGCCACGGAGGGCGCTCCGTCTTCGAGTGCGTCGTCGACGACGGCACCGGCCGGCTGCACTGCCGCTGGTGGAATCTCCCCTACCTCCAGCACCACTTTCACACCGGCGACCCACTGTTCGTGTTCGGCCGGGTCACCTCCCTCCGCCCACCCACCATGGATCACCCCGAGACGGAACGTGCCGAAGCCGGGGACGACGAAAGCATCCACCTCCGCCGTATCGTCCCCGTTTACCCGCTCACCGAGGGACTCACCCAACGCTGGCTCCGGACCCTCATCTTCCGCACCCTCCGACAACACGCCGCCGAATTCCGTCTCGCCACCGAACCGAGCTCCCCCCCGGATGCCCCGCCGGCCGATCAGCTCATCCTTGACCTGCACTTCCCGACCACACCCGATGCCCCCGAAATCGCCCGACGCCACTTCGCCCTCAGTGAATTGATCGCTTTCCAACTCGAACTCCAACGCCGACGCCACCTACTGCTCACCCACGCCGTCGGCCGCGCCTGCCCCGGCAATAACCGCCTGGTGCGACCCTTCCTGCGCCAACTCGGATTCACCCTCACCGAAGCCCAGACCCGCGTCCTCCGCGAAATCCGCGCTGACCTTCGCACTCCCTGCCCCATGCGACGCCTCCTCCAGGGCGATGTCGGCTCCGGCAAAACCGTCGTCGCCGCCTCCGCCGCCCTCATGGTCCTCGAGTCCGGTTTCAACGTCGCCCTCATGGCCCCCACGGAAATCCTCGCCGCCCAACATGCCGCCACCTTCGCCCATTGGTTCACCCCGCTCGGACTGTCGGTCGATCTCGTGACCGGCAGCCGCAAAACCACCCACGCCGCCTCTCCACCCCCGCCAACTCCCGCGCCCTCCGCCGCCACTCCCCCCGACCCGGCCACACCCCGGCTCGTCATCGGCACTCATGCCCTGATCCAGTCCGGCTTTGCCCTCGATCGTCTCGGCTTGGTCATCATCGACGAACAACACAAGTTCGGCGTCGCCCAGCGCGAACAACTCCTCCGCAAAGGCCATTACCCCCACCTCCTGGTCATGACCGCCACACCCATCCCGCGCACACTCGGTCTCACCCTCTACGGCGACCTGGACTCCTCCGTCATCGATGCCCCGCCACCCGGCCGTGGCCAGGTCAAAACCTACCTGCGCGGAGTCGAGCGCCTCCCGAAGGTCTGGGCTTTCGTCCGCCAAAAACTCGACGAAGGCCGCCAGGCTTTCTTCGTCTATCCCCGGGTCGAGGAAGACGACGGCGACACCGTCAAAACCGTCGTCGCCGAGCACCGCCGCATCGCCCGCGAATTGGCTCCTCACAGCGTCGGCATGCTCCACGGTCAAATGCCGCCCGCCGAACGCGACCGGATCATGACCGCGTTCCGTCGCGGCGACCTCAAGGCACTGGTCGCCAGTTCGGTCATCGAAGTGGGCCTCGACGTCCCCAACGCCACTCTCATGGTCATCGAAAACGCCGAGCGTTTCGGTCTCGCCCAACTCCATCAGCTCCGCGGCCGAATCGGCCGTGGCGCCCATCAATCCTATTGCGTGCTCGTCGCCGACCTCCGCCGCCCCGAAACCCGCCAACGACTCGCGATCCTCGCCGAAACCCACAACGGCTTCCGCGTCGCCGAAGCCGACCTCCAACTCCGCGGCCCCGGCGAATTCCTCGGCCAATCCCAAAGCGGTTTGCCTCCCTTCCGCTTCGCCAACCTCGCCACCGATCTCGAGCTGGTCGAATCCGCCCGTGCTCGGGTCCGCCAAACCCTGCTCTAGCCCGGCTTCCGGGGAAAGCCGGGTTAACGTCAACCTTTCGCCGTTCGACCCACGGGAATCAACAAATCCGCGGCCAATACCCGATGGTCTCCTGGGGCGAATGTCCCGCCATGGCGCACCCACGCCCGGTCCGTTGTCCGCGAGTGGCACACCCCCGCAACGGGCCCGTCCCAGCTGTGGGACGATGCCAACCCGGCTCCAGCACTCCATGGCCTCGACGGCGACCCGCCGGCAGGAAACTTGAAGGCCGGCACAACCGGCATTGGCACTGCTCTCAAGCAGGAGTAATGACCAACATCATTCAAACCGGCAGGCCCCATTCCGAAGTGTTGGCGGAGCGGCCCGCCCGCGCGCTTTACGTCGCCTGCCCGATCCTGCTGGCGCTCCTGCTCGGATTGAGTCTGACCGCGCCGCACGGGATTGCGCTCTACGCCTTTTACGCCATTGCGGTCGTCGCCGCGTTGCCCACCTGGGACCGCAGGTTCGTGAGGGAGTTGTCGCTGGCGGCGGCGGTATTCGTTCTGTTGGACGCGGCGCTGATGCAGGGAAGCCTGGACAGCTGGCAACGGTTCTTAAGCAGCTTGACCGGTTTACTGGCGATTTGGGCGGGGCTGCATCTCTCCCTCGAAACCATCGCCGCCTATGAAGCCCGGCTGCAGGAGGCACTCCGCCGGGCTCAGGCCATCGCCCACGCCAGTGAATCGACCGGGAACCTGGTGGTCCTCTGCGCGTGGACCAAGCGCGTGAAGGAAGATGGCAAATGGGTACCGCTGGAAGAGTTCCTTGAACGCCACCTTCAGGTGCGGGTCTCGCACGGGATGTCTGATGAAGTGCACCAAAGCATGGTCGACCAGGCGACCGAGGCCGAACCCGAAAAAGAGTAAAAAGGAACGGGTTAAATGTATTCCACCGTGGCCGGCGGTTTCGGGGTCAGATCATAAAGACACCGGTTGACCCCAGGGATGGCGGTGATCCGGCGGGTCAGCCGATGCAGGATTTCCCATGGTAACTCGCGCACACTGGCTTCCCGGGCGTCGACACTGTCGATGCACCGGACCACGATGATCTGGCCGAACTCGCGTTTCCCGTCGCGAATGCCAGTGGCGTAGTCGTTGAGGAGCACTGCCAGATACTGAAACGCGCCCGTCTCCGCCAACTCCTCTTCCACGATCGCCGTGGCGCGACGCACCGTGTCGAGCCGCGTTTCCGTGACTTCCCCGACAATTCGCGCCGCAAGCGCGGGACCCGGGAACGGGATTCGGCGGGTGACGGCATCCGGCAGTCCCAGTAACCGGGCCACCTCGCGCACCCCATCCTTGCGCAAGGTCTTGAGGGGCTCGAGCACCCGGTAACCGTAGGTCGACTCCGGGTCAATCCCGAGCTGCGCGAGGATGTTGTGCTGGCGTTTGATCCCGGCCACCGTCTCCTCGATGTCCGTCAGGATGGTGCCGTGCAACAGATACCGGGCGCCACTCGCGCGCACGGCCGCCGCGAAGACGTCCCGGTAGAACGTCTGCGTGATCGCCTGCCGCTTCGCCTCCGGATCGGTCACTCCTTTGAGTGCATCCAGGAATTCCCGCCGGGCATCCAGCAACTCGACGGGGATCCCGATATCGGCAAAGCTCCGAACCACGCGCTCCAGTTCGCCTTCCCGCATCAGGGCGTTATCCACCAGGATGGTCTTCAACTGTTTGCCGAGCGCCCGGTGCGCCAGGACCGTCACGACGGAGCTGTCGACGCCGCCGCTCATGGCGTTGATGGCGACGCCGTCGCCCACGGTCTGTTGCAGTTCCGCGATCTGTTCCTCGATAAATGCTGGGTAGTTCATGAATGTGCCATTTGCGGGTGATTCGAGAGCGACCGTATCAGGCCGGGGTTCACCCTGACAAGCTCGTGAATTCGGCCCCTCCCCAACTCGGTCCGTCGGGCGGGCACCCCCCTCCAGCGCCGGCAGAAGCACCGGCAAATAGAGCTCATCCAATAGCAGCAGAACCTGATCGCGCGCCGGGTGCGCCTGCAGCACGGCTTGCATCCGTTCGCCATTCAACTTGAGCGCCGTGTCGCGCAACCCGTCGCGCAGCCGGTGCTCATAATACTCGTCCAAAGCCCCGGCCCGATTGTGCGCGATCCGCTCCAGCACGTGCGTCACGATGCGCACCAACCGCGCCGCATCGATGGCCCAGTGCAACTCCCGCCGGATTCGCGTCGCCTCCCACCGGGGATGCACCACCCCGTGAATCTCCCCCGAGCGCAAGCCCTGCTCGATCGTGCCTCCCGTCCCCGGCTTCGGCAGATGGTCGTAACACAGCGCCCCGTAAAGATCGTCCTCGGTCGTGCCGGCGGGCAGGCCCCGCCGGTCTGTCGCGGCAACGACCACCTCGCTGGTCATGGGCAGAAACGGCTGATCCACCAGCGGAATCTGCAACCGCTGCGCCACATGCCGCACCACGGAGTATTGATCCGGTCCCTGGACTTCCGAACCCCACGATCCTTCCTGGACCAGAAACAGCCATCGGTCCGGCGCCTCGACCGCCGCCGGCAGAACCCGCGTTCGCAATTCCAGGATCGATTCCCCGGAACTCCCCAGCCCCGCAATCAAATGCACCGTGCGCCCGGGAATGGCGATTCGATCGCAATAGGCCTGGTCCAGCGTCCGCTCGAGCGGGTTCATCCTCCGCTCCAGTGACCGTCGGGTCCGCGCCAATTCGGATCGGTTCAACAGCCGATGCCACGGTCCAAGCAGGAAACCCATGGTCTCCCCCGGTTAAAACGCCCCTCCCCGGGCATCGTTCGGCACACACCAAAGCAGACCGGGCTGGTTGAGTTGCTCACGCTCGAAATTCTCGAACGTGATGAAATAGACGTGACCACCAAACCCGAGGACATCCGCGCCTTTGAGGTGACGACGTCCGACACCGCAAGCCTGGTTGGGTTCGTTGCTGCCATCGTTGTTGTCTCCCGCATACAGGGTGGTCGCCAGGCCAAGCTGGCGCAGATTGTTGATGCACACCGTGCGCTGCCCCTTCTCCTTCGCCCGCGACAGCGCCGGCAACAACATCCCGGCCAGAATCGCGATGATCGCGATCACCACGAGCAACTCGATGAGGGTGAAGCCGTGCCTCCACCACGGCGGCCATGCGCCTTGCCCCGCATCAGCCGCGCGGGATTTCCGCAATAGGGGGGTCTTCATGTTTCGCATCCTACTCCCGGGCGGGCCGGTCTGCAAAGCCCAACTGTTCCGCACCGCTGGTCATCCTCAAACCCGCGGCCGACAACTCAACCTCGCTCGACATTCCTCCCGCGGTGGACTACAAGCCCATCCATGAATCATGCCCTCCGCCGCTGGCTCACGCTGTTTGCGACCCTGCTGGCTCTGGCTGAACTCGGGGCCGAATCACCCAACCTCCTGTTCCTGCTTTCCGACGATCAATGCTTCGACACCCTTCACGCCACCGGCAACCGTGAAGTCCACACCCCCAATCTGGATCGGCTCGTCGCGCAAGGCACCCTCTTTTCCCACGCCTACAACATGGGTTCCTGGAGCGGCGCCGTCTGCGTCCCCAGCCGCACGATGCTCAATACCGGCCGGTTCCTCTGGCCCGTCCAGCGCCTCCACCAAAACCTGGATTCGGAACGGCAGGCCCGCCGGCTCTGGGCACAACGCCTCCACACCGTCGGTTATACCACTTACTTCACCGGCAAATGGCACCTCAACGTCGATGCCGACCGCGTCTTCCAGGTCGCCCGCCACATCCGTGGCGGCATGCCCAAAGACACCCCCGAGGGGTACGACCGCCCCCGGTCGGACCAACCCGATCCTTGGTCGCCCGCCAACCCCGCGTTCGGTGGTTACTGGGACGGCGGCAAACACTGGAGCGAAGTGGTCGGCGACGACGCCCTGGATTTTCTCGAACTGGCCGGCCAAACCAACGCCCCGTTCTTCATGTATCTCGCGTTCAACGCGCCCCATGATCCCAGACAATCACCGCAGACATTCGTCGATCGCTATCCCCTCGAACGCATCGCCGTGCCGGACAGCTTTCTTCCCGCCTATCCTGACGCCACCCACATTGGCTGTGGCCCCGACTTGCGCGATGAACGGCTCGCTCCCTTCCCCCGCACCGAACACGCCGTCAAGGTTCACCGCCAGGAATACTACGCCATCATCACCCACCTGGACGCCCAACTCGGCCGCATCCTCGACGCCCTCGACCGATCGTCCCTCAAACATAATACCTATATCTTCTTCACTTCCGATCACGGTCTCGCCGTCGGTCAGCACGGACTGATGGGCAAACAGAACCTCTACGACCACAGCGTCCGTGTGCCCCTCATCGCCGTCGGCCCGGGCATCCCCAAGGGCAAAACCATCGGCGCACCTGTCTATCTTCAGGATGTCATGCCCACCACCCTCGAACTGGCCGGCGCATCCACCGCCGGCCTTGACTTCCAGAGTCTGCTCCCGCTCCTGCGCAGGCGGTCGGATCGCTCCGCCTACCCCGCCATCTACGGCGCCTATCTTGATCTCCAACGCGCTGTTACCTCCGCCAACCACAAACTCATCCTCTATCCCAAAATCCCGCGCGCACTCCTGTTCGATCTGGAACGCGATCCCCTCGAAATGTCTAACCTCGCCAACGACCCCGCACATCAACCCCGCATGCGACGGTTGTTCGCCCAACTCCTCTCCCTGCAACGGCAGATGCAGGATCCACTCGATCTCCGACCCGCCTTTCCCGACCTGAATGAGCCACGGCAACCTGAGTGACGGCGCATGTCAGGTCCACGAAACCCTCACCCGCCCTGGCGGGCACCCTCTCCCATCGGATGGTTCAGAGATCGGGTCGTGCTCCGTGGATCCCCCGGGGCCCACCACCTGGCCCGAGGCCCTTCCTTATTCAACCGAGTACACATGCACCGACGACACGTCGTCCTCCGGCACAAAATAAAACCGTCGCGATCCCCAACTCACCCCCACAAGCGCGCGGCGGGGCCCGTCGTATACCAACGCCCCCAAGTGATCCGCAAAGGCAAACACGCTCACCGCCTCCATGCTTCGCGGATCCACCCGGTACACGACGCTTCGGCTATCGGGCCGATACGCCGCCACCGGCACCCAGATCCAACGCCCGTCAAAGTCAATCCCACCCGGGTTCGAAGTCGCGTTCTGCCGGATTATCGTGGAATTACAGGCCCGGACCTTAGCGGTTCATCGTTGTCAGCCGGGGCCAACCGGAGTAAGTCATGCCGTTGATGACTCCTTGCCGCCGATCCCCCGTAAACGGCCCACTTGACGCAATCGCCATCTCGCTCGGCTGGGTGACCCTGCTCCTTTGCCTGCAAGTTGCCACCTCGGCTCTCGCCGCGCCGGATGCCGTCCGCGCCCGCAAATTCGACGCCCCCGACCCCGGCGCCGCCCGGCAATGGCAACGCGAATCCCGCGAACTGCTGTTTCGCCTGATGACGGGCGGGGATAAACCCACCAAGGTTCCTCTCGACGTGCAATGCGTCCGCCGCGAGCAACCCCCGGGCGCCCCTTACCGCCTCGAAGAGATCACCCTGCAATCCACCGCCACGCATCGAGCCCGCGCCTGGCTCGCCGTCCCCCTCCATTCGTCCCAACCGGTCGGCGCCGTTCTCGCTCTGCACGGCCACGGCGGTTCGGGAGAAGAGGTGATTCGCGGCCGCGGCCTATACTGGTACGGCCGCGCGCTGGCGGAGCTCGGCTGCGTGGTCATCGCCCCGGACATCGGCCAGCACACCCTCGCCCAGACGAACTGGACCCTCATGGGCGAACGAACCTGGGACGCTCTCCGCTGCGTGGATTACCTCGCCAGTCTTCCTGAAGTGGATGTCAACCGGCTCGCGGTCGTGGGCCTCTCTCTCGGAGGCGAAACGGCCATGTACGTCGCCGCTCTCGATGAACGCCTTCAACTCGCCTGCGGCAGCGGCTGGCTCACAACGGTCGCCAACATGAAACAAGGCCATTGCCCCTGCTGGAATTTCCCCGGCCTCGAAGAGCACTTCGACTTCGCCGATATCTTCGCCTGCACCGCCCCGCGCACCCTCATCCTCGAACTCGGCGAACAGGAACGCGCGCCGGGCGGCTTTCCCGTTGACCTCGGCCGCGCGGCCTTCGCCGAGATCCGCCGGGCTTACCAGGTGCTCGGCGCCTCCGATCAGGCCCAACTCGAAGTGCATCCCGGCGGCCATGTGTTCAGCGGCCGCAAGCTCGGCGAACTGCTCCCGACCTTCCTGAATTCAACCGAGCGAGAACCTCCACGCCTCCAATCCATCGAACGCGCCTACCTGCAAGCTGTCGCCCGCGAACTGTTGATCGGGAGCCAGGTGACCGCCCACGACGGCACCATCCTTTACACCCCCGACGGCAAAGGCAACTACCGCGCCCTCTGGACCCGCGACTTCGCTTACATGGTCGAGAACGCGGGCGACCTCATCCCGCTCGAACATATCGAAGCGGGTGTTCGCTATCTCATCCGCCAGGTCCGCGACGACGGCGCCGCCCCCGACCGCGTCCGTCCCGAGGGCGTGCCGGTCTACGTGGCCGGTCCGGAGAATGCCCCGATCGGCCGGCCCAACATCGACAACGCCCAGTTTCTCGCCATCCTCGTCGACGAATGCCTCCGCCGCGTCCCCCCCGACCGCGCCGAGTCCTTGTTCGCCGAATGGTCCGAGCCGCTCGACCGCGCGCTCGATTACATTCCGCGCCATGCCAGTGGCCTGGTCTGGAACGATCCCGCCGATCCGCACTCGCCCTACGGCTTCACGGATACCGTGGGTAAAACCGGCGAGCTCTTCTTCGAATCCTTGCTCTATTGGACCGCCTGCCGGCGCATGCACGCCTGGCATCAGCGCCACGGCCAACCCGAACGCGCCCTCGAACTCGAACGACGCGCCCAACGCATCGTCGAGGCGCTGCCCCGCCTCTGGGACGACTCCCTGGGCGCCTTCCTCGCCGCCTCCCAGGACTGTCGTCAGCTGGACATCTGGGGCAACGCCTATGCCGTTTACCTCGACTTCCCGCTCGACGATCGACGCCGGCGCGTCCTCGATTTCCTCACCTCCCATCACGACCGTTTCACCTGGCGCGGGCAAATCCGCCATTTGCTCAATGGCGAGTATTGGCAGCGGCTCCTCATCCCCATTGAACCAGACCGCTACCAGAACGGCGCCTACTGGGCCACGGCCTCGGGTTGGATGATCTATGCGCTGGCCCAAACCGAGCCGACCCTCGCCCGTCGGCTGTGGCACGATTTGCTGGCCGATTTCCAAACCCACGGCGTCTGCGAATGCATCCACGGCGAATACCGCCAACTCCCGAGCTACGTCGCCAGCGCCACCAACCCCCTCGCCGCCGCCCGGCGTTTGGATTGGTAAGGACCCCGGACTAAAACGGGTGCAGGAGATCGGCGTGGGGCTCGTGGTCGTTGTTCCAGCGGCGCAACTCGGTGTCGGTCTTCCGAAACAGCACATCCCGCCGAACGCCTTCCACGTGCCCGTCGCAGAAGGCAATGTTGTATCGACCGGAATGGCGTTTCATCGTGGCCGCAATGACTCCGGGACTTCCCGCGTAGTTCGGACGTTCCACCCCGTTCCGCGAGTTGATGTCCAGCAGCGCCATGCCGTCGAAGCCGTCCTTGTCATACTGATCGCCATACAACATCCGCATCAGCGCCGCCGGCGTCCAAATCAACGTCGCATCACCCACCGCAATCATGTCGCTCGGCACCCGGACCCGGCTCTCCTCAATCCGCAGCATCGGGTTGCGCCCGTCCTCGAAGGGACCTTCAATCGCGACCTTGGTGAGCGCGCCGCCTAGACCGAGCGTGCTCGGGGTGAACTTGGTGCCGTTGGCGTTGTAACCGTAGCTGCCCAATGGTGCTCCGTACTCGTTGCCGTCCACGGTCATCCCCTTGTAAGCGGGACAACGGTAGAGCGGATCGGTCCAGGCCGAGTCGGTGTAGGGCCGGATCGCCGCGTGCCAGAACTGGTTGTCGAGGCTGATGCCCGGATCGATGTTGTAGACCGGGTAATAGCCCTGGTCCATCACGTGCAGCGTCAACGCAAATCCCAGCTGCCGCGCGTTGTTCTTGCAGGCCACATCATGCGCCTTCGCCTTCGCCGCACTCAACGCCGGCAACAACAGCGACGCCAGGATCGCGATGATCGCGATCACCACCAGCAACTCGATCAGCGTGAACCCTCCACCAGCAAAAGCATTTGCAGGCTGCTCAGATTTCCGGCCGTTTCGAGCTTTCCGCATTCGGTATTCGGATTTCCTTCGGATTTCGAGATTCGGCTTTCGGATTTGGGCTTTCGGATTTGGCGGCGGTTCCGTCGCGCGTGGAAAGGAGCAGGCTAACGCACCGATTTCACCCGGTAAAAGCGGGTCTGGTGCCCAAAACCGTCATTGTCAAAGAGGTATTCGCCCGCGGTGGTGCCCACCGGCTGCCAATTCTCGGGCCCCAAACCTCCGGTCGAGTATTCGACCTCGTAACTCGTGGCGTTCGCCGCCTTGTTCCACTGGATCAACACCCGGCCGTTGCTCACGGTGACCCGCAGGTTGTCCACCGGCTGCGGATCGGTGCCGCCGGAACTGCCCGCCTTGTTGGTTTCGAACATCCGCACAAACGCCGTCGCCATATCGAAGGTCGCCGGCGGAGGACTCGACGACTGCAGCGAGGTCATTTGCGCCACAATTCCGCGTCCCGGGCTCAACCAATAATAGCTGCGCACATAATCGGTCTCGATGTGCAGCCAGACGCCGTCGCCCAGGTCCGCCGCGATATCGACGACCTGATCCTCGTTGATCCGCAGCACATCCACGATACCGAGATTGGGCAGCAACGCGACGCCCCAGGCATCCGCCTTGAAGGTGCTGTTCCAAGTCGTCTGTATCGGGATGTCCGGCAGCAGTTCCCCCTCCGGATCCGACAGGGGGAACATCGACTCGGTCACGAAACTGGTCTGCCAGGTCGCTCCATAGGCAATCGTGGCGGGGAAATCGATTATCGGTTGCGAAAACGGAATCGACGGCATGCCCGGGCTAAACGAGTCCGAATAAAACCCATAAACCTTGCGCCCCACCCCCGGCACCTGCTCGAAAAAGATCCACTCATCCTTGCCTACACCTTCGACGGTCTTGTGTTCGGCCAGCTGCGCCAGCGGAAAATCGGCGGACTGGGCGAGACCAACCGAACTCACATAATCGAATCGCAGTATCTGATCCGTGGGTCCTTGCGAGAAATCCCAAAACTGGTCGGCCCCGGCCGATCCCATGCGGTTCGAGACGGGGTAATTGCCATTGTTGATGTAAGCCCGGTAATACAGCCCCACCTCATTAAACATGTCTCCCGCCCCAATCACCGGGGCCTCGGCACCCCGCATCCAAGGCGTAAACACCAGCATCAACCCCATCATCACAACTCGGCGTATCATACTCAAATCCTCGTCTTCGCTGCTCTGTTCCTGTCCAGTGTGGCGCCAGAACATACACGGGCGAAGCGCACTTTGCCAGTGGCAACCCGGAACCGGATGCGAACCAGGACTCTCCGCGCTGCCCACGGGCCCCGGCTCATCGGGACGGCTCGCCGAGGCGCCCCGCGCCCCCTGACCGCTCGTCATCGGCGAACACGCGCTCGATCGTCGCCGCCAGTCTCAGCGCCCCATCCACCGCCTCCCGACCCTTCCTGAGTTTCGCAAAGACCGCCTCGAACTCGCGACGGACCTCACTGGTGAGCGATTCCATCGTCTCGTGCGAGTCCGCCGTCAGCGCCAACTCCCCTTGTATCGCATGGGTCCGCAACGAGATCCGCAGCCGATGGTACCGAGCCCGATTAATGACCACATACGGGAAATTCGGATTCCGCGTCGGCCCCGCGACCAGCGCCTTGCCGCCCAACGGCAGATTCAGGATGCGGATCGTGACTAGTCTCCCCACCGCCCACCAAGCCAGCGACGCTCCAATGCCGGCGCCCAACACCGCCCCCGCCAGGAGCGACGCTCCCCCAAGATGCGCGTCGACCAACGCGCCGGTCGCCGCCCCGCCCATCGCGCCGGTCGCCGCCAGATCCCTCCGACTCAGCCCAAAGGCCAGCCACGTTCTTTCCGCAAACAGGTCTTCCTCGCCCAACTCCAGCGTCGGCTCGCGCCGGGCCACGCGGCGATGGGCATAGATGGCTTCGACCCGGTCCCGGCAACGCTGCTCCAGCCGGCGCAGATCTGCGCGAAAACGCTCCTCCAACTCGGGGCGCAGGATGGCCAGCCTGGGCTCCGGCCCGGTCCGGGTCTCGATCCGATGGGTCAACATGGCCACCAGGGTATCCGCCACCTCCCGGGCTGCCCGCGCGCGCTTGGCCTGCTGGTCCCGTTCCAGGCTGGCGGCGGCATGCTCCAACGGTTCCCGCCATTCCTCCTTCAGCTGCCCAAAGCCGCGGAGCAATTCCGTCCGTTTGTGAAACTCGGCCATGACGGCGTTGAAGACCCGCACGACTTTGAAGTACTGGCCCAAGGCGCGCCGCCACGACTCAAGGTAATCCGCCGGCCCGATCGGGTTGATCAACGCCATGCTCGGCTGGCCTGTCCACCGCAGGATCTCCATCTCCGGCTCATACTCCTCACCGTAAGGCACCGATCCGTCCACCACGTAGAGGATTCCCGCCCCCCGCAGAATCGGCTCCAGCAACTCGCACTCGGCGGCAAACAGCGACTGATGCCGATGCACCTCAACGAAGGCGCGCACCACGTCCACATGCCGGTCAGCGGTGGTCTCGTGCGCGCGCATCCATTCCCACGCCCGCCGAGAGCGCTGAAATCCCGGGGTATCCACCAGCGTATACAACACCTGCCCATCCACCGTCATCGGATAAGCCCGGCAATGCCGGGTGGTCCCCGCCTCCGGCCCGATCCGCACCGAATCATCCGCCGCCAGGGTGGCCACCATGCTGGACTTGCCCTTGTTCGGATGCCCCACCACCGCGAAAATCGGCGCTTCCATCAATGCCTTTCCCCCTCCCAGGCCACCACCGCCAACTCCCGGTCGTCGAGTGTCCCCAACCGCCGGCGCCAATGCTCCCCATCGCCAGCCTCCGGCGATCCCATTCCGCCCGCCCCCTCCAACCCCAGCAATACCACCACCAGACGCCGCCCGCTCCCCACGCCTTTCCGCAGTTCACCCAGAAAATCCAGAACCTCCAACATCGGCGGTTCCCAGGCCTTGACCAGGACCAGCACGCCGTCTCCCCGCGGTGAATCCGCTATCCGTTTGATCGTGGCCGCGTCCGCCGCCGTTCCGCTTGCCCCGCCGGCCGCCAGCACCTCCACTACGGCGCAACCCCAGGATCGTTCAAACTCCCGTCTGACCCGCGCCGGATCCACCGCCGCCCCGCTCCAGTTGACCGCCCAATACCGCCCCGCCGGCACGGCGGCGTCCAACCTTTGCCTGGCCTCGAGCGCATCCCCTGCTCCCTCTTCGGCTTGCATCGCCTGGGTCGAAATCGCTTCGGTCGTCAACCGGTCCACCACCCCGCCCGCACCGGCCGCGCCGGACATCGCCGCCCGGAGCAGGCAGCTGAAACGCCACCAACCCAAGCCGAGCAGCAGCACTCGAGGCATCAATCCGTAGACCGCCATGCTGGCGACCAGAAATGGCCACCATCCACCCCAACGCCCCGGGCTTGGCCCCGGCGGAACTCCCGTCTGACGGTAATACAGGGTCGATTCAATCAACTCTCGCGAGGGAACCGCCTCGGGCAACCAACCGCTCCATGGCGCCGACAACAGGCTCGTGATCCGGTGACCGCGGTCCATGTCCGGATCAAGCGTCGTGCTCCACGAAAACGCCAGGTCCGAGAATGTCACCAGGTAGAGTGCCGCGGCCAGCGCTCCCAGGTTGAAGGCCACCCCGAACATCTGCGCCGAGACGATCGCCGCCCACTTCAGGATGCGCCCCGGCCAGCCA
>JAHDYP010000018.1 GCA_023383055.1 Verrucomicrobiota bacterium
TTCGTCGGGCCGTTCCCCAGTTGGGCCAACGTGAAAGAAGTTTACGGTGCGGTAGGCGACGGTATTGCCGACGACACCGATGCCCTCCAGCAGGCGCTCAACGAAGTCGCCACGCCTGGCCATGCCGCCATCGTCTATTTCCCCGCCGGCACCTATCGGATTAGCCGCACGCTGGACTTCGTCGCCCGCTTGAGCGCCAGCCTGATCGGCGAAGACCCAATCAGCACGATCATCAAGTGGGACGGGCCGGCAGACGGCGAGATGATGGTCGCCAACGGTGTGGCTTATTCGCGGTGGAGCCGGCTGACTTGGGATGGAGCTGGCACGGCTTCTACTGCTGTTCGGCACGGTTACGCCGGAGTGGGCCCGCAAGTCACCCAAAACCAGCACACGGATGAAATCTTCCGCGACCTCGGCGCTGGTCTCGTCGTCGACCCGGTCAACGGCGGTGACACCCACCTCATCCTGCGCTGCCATTTCCTCCGCTGCTCGATTCAGGGCATCGCCGTCTCGAGCTACAACGCGATCGACTGGCATATCTGGGATTCAGTCTTTGAAGACTGTAGATACGGTTTGCGATCTTATGTGGGCAATTTCCACGTTTATCGCTCGCTGTTTCTGCGCTCAACGGAGGCCGATATTCGGGCCGGGCTGTATTACACCGGCATCCGTGACAACCTCTCGATCGGCTCGAGAGTGTTTGTGGAAAACCTGCATCTCGGCCAGCCGGGCATTCTCCAAGGCAACACCGTCCTGGACGCCCTTGAACCCACCGTCGTTCGCTGGGTGCCTGGCAATGGTGTGCTGCTGCTCGACAACACTTTCGTCACCGACGCCGCGTCACCGGGGTCGCCGGTGGTGAATGTCGCAAACAACCTTCTCTCCATGGGCAACACCTACACGGCCCACAATCCCATCGCGACCGGTGGACGGAACGTGCAAATGGAGGATCGCATCGTCAGCCCCGATTCGTTCAATCCCCCGCCAGTCATGATCCCGCGATTCGCTCCGAAATCGATCAGTCCGGTGATCGAAGTGCCAGTCGGTGCCAACGCCGTCACCATTCAGCAGGCCATCGACGACGCCGTCGCCCTCAACGGCCAGCGGCCCATCGTTCACCTCCCGGCCGGACGTTACGAACTCGATCGAACACTGGTCATCCCGTCGAACACCGATCTGCAACTCGTCGGCGATGGTTTCGCCAACTACGCGACAACCCTGGTCGGCCCCAACCTTCCCGGCGTGCCCGTCGTCTTCCTGACGGGACCGTCGCGCGCCACCCTGCGCGATCTTCACGTGCTCGGCACAGGCGCGGGTTGGCCGAGGGCCTTGGGGAGTGGAATTGTGGTTGAGAACTGCGACCAGCCGGGCGCACGTGTGTTCTTGGAACAGGTTATCGGCTCCTTCAGCCTCACCAACAATCTCGTCGTCAACCGACTCGACCACACCGACGTCAGCGGACATGACTTCAATCACGGCGCGGCAAGCGGTGTCAGCCTCCGAGTCATCGGCGGGGCTGATCAGGCCGCCGGGCAACGCACGCCCGGCCGTGTGGCCATGTTCGGCGGGGGCACCGGCGGAGGTCAGTCGGTCTATTCCGTGGAGCGTGGCGGTCGATTGCTGGTCCAGGATTGTTGGTACGAAGGCGAGGGTACGAGTTTCGTGCGCCTCTCGGACTTCGGCACCTTCACCCTCAACAACGCCCGAATCGCCGCCGCGGATGTTGGTGGCCACGGCGGCGCGGGCGACGGAATTCTCGAGATCAATGACTTCCGCGGCTCGATTTCCCTGATCAACAACTGGTATTGGCAAACCTCCACCAGGATCTCCGGGGACGGTTCAGACACTAAGCTCCTGGTGCTGGGATCGTACGGTGAACCCAATCTCACTCAGCCGGTTCCTCCCACCTACCTCGTCAACGAATCTCCCAACGCCCGGGTCGAACACTGGTTCTCTGAATCCAAGGGTGTTCAAATTCCGCATGCCACCGAACCCGATCCAGTTTTCCTCCGCAAAATGTTGGAGCAGGTGCGCACCGAAACACCCCGCCGGCTTGTCCCCCTGCCCAGCGGCGTCACCGACGTCCGCATTTATCGCGTTAGCATCGAGTCCTGCAAATACAGCATGATTCTGAGCGGCTCGAACGCCCCGCCGGAACTGCCGCCCAAGCCCACGCAATACGCCGATGAAGAATCGCTCCTGCTGGTGACCAACGTCGTCACCGGACCGGACGCGCCCTGCGGCCTCTACGCTTTCACTTTCGGGGCCGCTACCCCGGCCGGCATGACCATGGACCCCGACTCCGGCGTGATTCAATGGACACCCACCGAAGCCCAAGGACCCAGCACCCACGAAATCCCGGTCGTCGTCACCGCCCATTCCTCGCCCCTGCTCAAGGCCACCAACGTCGTGACCATCGTCATCCGCGAAACCAACCAATCGCCGGAACTTCAACCCGATCGCGAGTTCGTGGGCACGGATATTGGCCATCCGCCCTACCCCGGCTGGACTGCCGCCGATCCGGATGGTTCGATCGAGGTCACGGCCAGCGGCCCCGGCACCTATTGGGGCGACGATTTCCATTTCAGTCATGAGCAGGTCGAGGGTGATTTCAACATCGGTGTCGAGATCTCCAACATGGAAGGCGGCACCACCGGCGCCGCCGCCGGCCTCATGGCCCGCGTGTCATTGGACTTCGATAGTCCCTTCATCCAATTCACCATGAATCCACCCGGCGGCTACGCCTGGGTGCCAGCCTATCGCCTCTTGCCCGGCGAACCTCCCACGCTTTGGCACGGCTCCGCCGGCGGTGGCGGGCGATACCCCACCTGGCTCCGCCTCCAACGCCAGGGCCAAACGTTCCGGGCTCTGGTGAAGTACGAAGACACCGATTGGTATCAAGTGGATGAACTGACCCTACCCAGCCCGTTCCCTGATCGCCTTTACCTCGGCCTCTGCACCTGGTCCTGGGCCGCCGGCCATGACTCAGGTAACCCACCGGCCCAAGTCCTGGCGACCTACCGCGACTATCGAAGCTTCCCCGTCGAATACTCGCACGCGCTCGTCGATCGCACCGTCGACGAAGGCGAACCCATCGTCTTCCAGGCCCTCGCCCGCGATCCCGATGTGCCCTCCGTCCTCACCTTCTCCCTCGATCCCGGCGCCCCCGATGGCGCCACGATCGACCCCGCCTCCGGCCTCTTCACCTGGACCCCGAGCGAGGCCCAGGGCCCGGGCGTCTATCCCATCACCGTCCGCGTCACCGACCACGGCGAGCCACCGCTCAGCGACGCGCTCGCTTTCACGGTCACAGTTCATGAAATCAATGCCGCGCCGGTGCTCGACTCGATCAACGATCCCACTCTCGACGAAGAAACCCCCTTCGCCTTCACCCTCATCGCCACCGACCCCAACGACATCCCTCCCAACTCAGTCGCCCTCTCGGCCAACGGCCTGCCCGATGGCGCCGCCTTCGACCCCGCCTCCGGCCTCTTCACCTGGACCCCCACCGAAGCCCAGGGCCCCGCCACCTACCAGGTCAGCTTTACCGCCACTGACGACGGCTCCCCACCCCTCAGCGTCACCCACAACGTTACCTTCACCGTGCTCGAGGTGAACCTCCCCCCAACGCTCGACGCCGTCCCCGACCAGGTGATCAATCCCGGCCAGCGTCTTGAAGTCCAGTTACAGGCCAGCGACCCCGACCTGCCCGCCAACGTCCTCCGTTACCTCTTGCTGGCCGCTCCGGAGGGCGCCGACCTCGATCCGTTCCTCGGCCTCTGGACCTGGACCCCGCCGCTGCACGCCTCCGGTCAGTCCTTCGAGATCCGCGTGGAAGTCCGGGACGATGCCCTGATCCCGCTTCGCGCCGAAACCAGTTTCCAGGTGCGCGTGCGCCAGGTCCAACCCGAGTTGCCCGCCGCAAGCGCTGCCATGACCGCCGAAGGCTTCCATTTCACCTTCCAGGCCGAGCCCGGTCTCCGCTTCGCCATCGAGGCTTCGGATGACCTCGTCCACTGGACGGAGCTCGATTCGGTGACCACCGACGGCAACGGCCTGGGCAGCTTCACCGATCCTTCCGTCACCGACGTTCCACACCGCTACTACCGAATCCGCTGGATGGATTGAACCACCCGGCGGAACAGCTCCCAGATCACCAGACACATGTCGTTGAGCGCAAACCACCTGCGACCAGACAACCCTGAACCTGTCACCCTGTCCGGTGACCAACCACGGAAGGATGAACCGATTGGTCCCTGGCACGGCGACAACTGGATCCACTCAATGCTGGCTGAATCAAGTGCCAATACGGTTCCTAATGCGTTTCTCCTCACCGTTTGCTTCAGCTCCCAGTGAAAACGCCGTCGACTCCCGCGATGCGGGATATGCCGGCGCAGGACGAGGTTAATCGCCGAAGGTGCGCCATCGACGGATTGACGGGTTTCGATCATACTGCCCCGGTTCGCCGCGTGCACCCGCCACCCCCATGAATGGAATGGATTCACACCCGTCACCGCCCCCGTTGCTGCCGGCGCCGACCACCGCGCCCGTTTTCGCGCCAACCACCAGCAGTCGGCGGCTGGTCAATATGGATTTCGCCCGGGGCATGGCGTTGTTCGGCATCCTGGTCGTGAACACGGCCATTTTGTTCGGCCCGCTGGATACGTTGATCCGCCCCCTGTCCGCCGAGGGCAGCACGGGCGTGAACTGGTGGGTGGCGTTTTTAGTCCTGGTGTTGTTCCAAGGCAAGTTCGTCTCGGTGTTCAGCCTGTTGTTTGGCTACGGCCTGCTGGGACAAATTGAGAGGGCCCACGCCAGCGGCTGGTCCGCCACGGCGTTCGCCTTCCGGCGGCTCGGCGTGCTGGCGGTCTTCGGGTTGATCCATGCCCTGGTTTTCTGGTACGGCGACATCCTGTTTCTCTACGCACTGATGGGCGGGTGGCTCCTGCTGGCGCGGGGTGCCTCATGGCGCGCACTGCTCGTCACCGCGTGCCTCCTGCTGCTGGTCGGCCTGGTCTTGAACGCGGCTTTCGCGGCTCTGACCGTGTTTGCGTCGTCCTTCGACGGTGATGCCGGAATCCTGATTTCAGAGGGTTGGCCGGCCGCCCTGCGCGCCATGGGGCGCGCCGGGTTCGATCCGTCCGCTCCGGTGTGGATCGAGGCGGAAGTCACGGCGTTTCGGGACGGCCCATGGCTGGATGCCCAAATGTTTCGAACCGCGCATTGGCTGCTCATGCTGGTGGTGTCCCCCTTGACGTTCGGTTGGTCGATCCTCGGCATGATGTTCGCCGGTGGACTGCTCTGGCGGCTGCGGTTCTTTGCGCCCGAACAAGCCCCTTTGCGCCGCTGGACGTTGGTGATCGGATTGACGGGAGGTCTGGGTATCGAGGCGGCCGCGGGTGCTCTGTTCTGGATGGCGCCAGCGCCAGAGAGTTGGACCTGGGCAGCCGCCCAGGTGCTGCACACGATCGCTCTCTGGTTCCTGCCGTTCGGCTACCTGGCCGCCTTCGCGGAACTCGCCGAACGCCTGCCTGAACGGTTGCTTGAGCCCGTGGCGCGGACCGGGCGGTTGTCGTTGACGGTTTACTTGCTGGAGACGGTGCTGGCGACGGCCTTGGCTTATCACTGGGGTCTGGGCCTGTTTGGCCGGGTCGATCCAGCCGGGCAGTTCCTGATGGCGGTGGGGATTTGGCTGCTGCTGGTGGGGTTCAGTCACTGCTGGTTGGCCCGGTTCAAAGCCGGCCCGCTCGAGATTCTCTGGCGGCGATTGGCCTACGGGCGCGGACGTTTATAACCCGAACCAGAACTTGTATCGTTAACGAAATTGCTAACCTTCAACAACATTGAATCTCGACGCAGTTCCCAGCACAGAACTCTGAACCTGCCACCCTGTCTTTTCCCTGGAATGTGGCAGTCCTGGCCGCATGATTTTACCCCCCATGATTTTGTCCTCGGCGTTGGTGCTGTGCGACGGGAGACAAAATTATGCGCTGACAAAATCATGCCTGGTCCAGGAAGGATCGGCTCGTCCGGGGGAGGACGGTTCCTGTGCTTCGCGGCCATCAATGCACGCTATGAACCTGTCACTCTATCCTGCGACGGTCTTGCCGCCGGAGGCCGGGCTACGGGGTGGATTGCAGTCAGGGGCATAGGGGGACAGGTTCATGGTATCAGTCAGGGGGATAGGGGGACAGGTTCACGGTGTTGCTCTATCCTCTCAAAGATAGAGTGACAGGCTCACAGTATCGCTGTTTTTACATACGTATCATGATCTGAATAAGCAACTTGAGGGCGATCTCGCAGCCTCTGACGGAAATCGACCGCATAACACCAGCACGATTCTGCGATTGAGAGGGTAATCATGCCTAAATCGTTGCTCCCTCGGTCACTGCCCCGATTCCCGGCCATTTCCTGGATCTTATTCCTCTCGGTGTCGCTCAGGCTGCTAAGTCAGGGCGTTTTCGAGACTCCCGTAAGTCTGGCCAACCTCGATCCAACCGCTTTTCGAGTTTGGGTCGATGGCGCCGAGTCGGTCCCGACCGGGGCGACCGGTCCTGAAGCGGTCACCTGGACACGGGACGGCGGGGCGCCCACAGAAGGCCTCCTGGCCTTCGGCCGATCGCCGGAGCCCGGCCCTCGCCATTTGCGGATCGGTTACCACACCGCCGTGCCTGCCGAAGCGGTCCTGGTGCAGGCTGGAGGAAGGTTGAGCGTGCTGAAACCCGGGGCGCCTTACCCCGGCGACTTGACCAACGAGGAGCACTGGGTTTCGGGCGTCCGATTGAAGGAAGTCACGGCGGTTTCGGATGCGAATTCCCCCCAACAACAGCGTTACGGCTCCTCGTTCGGGTTCGCCGTCTGGGTGCTGCCTCCGGGCACGAGCACGCGGGCCATCCGCTTCACGCACGACGCCGCGCCACACGATCCCGCCTACGCAGGTGCCGTGGGTGGGGTGTATGTCCTGGAAGAGCGATTCGCCAACCTTGCCGCGTTCGCCCATGCTCACAGCGACGTCAACACTCCAGCCACGCCCAACTTGAACAACAGCCAGGTAGCCGACGGCGGCTTTTACTGGGACAACACCCCGACGGGACACCCGCGCGGAACCGGCGGCGCGGCGGTGGTTTCCTCCGCCAACCCGGAGCATCTGCTGCTCATTTGGCCGGAGCCGGTCACTTTGGGGGGCATCGCCCTGTTCTGGGCGGGGTTCTCCGAGGCTGAGCTGCAAGCCTACACGGGCCCCGAGACTCGTAATCCTCGCGACGCGGAGGACGGAGATTGGGCCACGGTCGCAAACTTGTCGGGATACAACCCACCGAACGGGTATTCGGAGAACTTCCTGACCTGGCTTGATTTCGGCGGACCCGTGACCACCCGGGCGCTTCGGCTGCGGATCACCGCGGCGCTCGTTGAGGCGCCGGATTGGCAGCCGTATGGAGGTCAAACCCGTGACGGTAAGCGCGTGTGGTTGGGTGACTGGCTGGCCCTCCGCGCGCTGGCGGACAATCCACTCGAGTCGGCGGTGGTGCCGGCACCTGGCCCGGGCGACCCGCCCATTCCGGTCACCTTTAGTCTGGCGGAACCGGGGATCGTGACTGTGGTGATCGAAGACTCGAACGGCCGTCGAGTCCGGAACCTCCTCAGCGAAACACCGTTCCCAGCCGGCAACCACACGGTCGGGTGGGACGGGTTTGATGACCAGGGCGTGCTCAGTTTCGATTCCCAAGGACGGGTGACCCACTTCGATTCCACCGGCACCCTAAACCTCGGCGGCGGCAACAACCGACCTCAGGGAACGTTGGTGGCGCCGGGCACTTATCGCGTCCGCGGATTGACCCGTGGACCGTTCGACCTGAACTACGAGTTCACCGTTTACAATTCGGGCACCCCGCCGTGGCCGGTCCCGGACGGACCCCATCCCATCTGGGAGACCACCGGCCACTGGCTCTCGGATCATTATCCGCCGCGCGACGTCGTGTTCCTGCCAGGCCCGACCAACCAGGTGTTTGTCGCCAGTCCAGTGGCGGAATCGGGCGATGGCATGGTTTGGGTCGATCTCGAGGGCCACAAGTTGGCGGGACGTCGCGGTGTCCAGGGGTTCACCTGTGATTGGGCTTACATCGAGGATGACTGGACGAGCGCTTCGCATCTGGCGCGCGACGACGGTCCCGGCGCGTTGCCCGACGTGGCGGCGTACCTGGCGGTGGCGTTCGCGGATGGCCTGCGGATCCACACCCTCAGCCCGGACCGCTGCCTCGAACGTTTGATCCTTCGTCCATGGGATGACCCGGCCGACGCCGATATCCTCGGGATCGCGGCCTGGAACGGGCGCTTGGCCGTAAGTGTCAACCCGCGCGATGAAGTCTGGTTCATCGACGCCAAAACGGGTCAGTATGAAGGCGCCGTCGTCGTCGCCGATCCCCGCGGGCTAACCTTCGATGCCACCGGCCATCTGCTGGTGCTCTCAGGCAACCGACTCATGAGATTCAGCGTGACGCCGGGACTGCCAGCCCTCGCCGACGAAGAACTCATCACCGACCAGGTCGAGGAGCCTCGCGATGTCGAGCGGGACTCGAACGGGAACCTCTATGTTAGCCAGCACGGTGATCGGCATAACATCAAGGTCTTTGCCCCCGATGGCTCGTTCCTGACCGAGATCGGCACGCCGGGACCGATTCTTCCCGGCCCTTACGATGAACAGCACATGCAACATCCCGAAGGCATGACGATCACGCCCGACGGCCATCTCTGGGTCGCCGAGTTCGATTACGCGCCCAAACGCATCAGCCTCTGGCAACTGGACGGCACATTCGTCCGGGCTTTCTACGGTCCAACCAAATATGGCGGCGGCGGTGAACTCGACCGCGCGGATCGGACGCGTTTCCACCTGTTCGAGAATGGAGGCGGCATGGAGTTCGAGCTCGATTGGGACAATGCGACCAGCCGACTGAAACACGTTTATTATCGGCCCGGTGCGGACGACCTGAAACTGCCGATCCAGGCCTGGGCTCGCGATCCGTGGGCGGGTCCGGATACACCCATCGATCATCAAGGCCGCCGATACTTCACGGACGCGTTTCGTGGCAGTGTCGGTGCGCTTCCGGGGCTCGGCATCTGGCTCATGCGGGATGGGATCGCCGAACCGGTTGCCGCCTGTTGCCTGGGCGACGTCTGGCCGATCCTGGCCCATTCGCCGCTGAAGGAAGTCCTGCCTGTCTATGATCCTTACAATCCGCACTTCGTAGTCTGGAGTGACCTCAACGGCGACCGGCAGGTGCAGCCCGCGGAATTGCAGTTCCGTTATGAACGCGCGGTCACGTTTTCGGTCAACGCCCAACTCGAGCTGACCACTTCGGAGGCGTATCGCTACCGACCCGTGTCGTTCACCGGCGAGGGCGTGCCGGTTTACGATCTCGAGGCCGGTGAATCGCTGTTGCCCGGGTTCTTCCAATATAACGCCGACACCGGCGGCATCTTCAGCACCACCAACGATTGGTCGCTGATCATCGGCGGCCCCATCCGTGGCCTTAAGAACGGCCAGGTCATATGGAACTACCCCAGCCCATGGCCCAGCCTCCACGCCCTCCAACGGTCGCCCAGACCCCACTTGCCATCCGCCCCGGGCCAACTGTTCGGCACCACCCGACTGCTCGGGCTGCCCATCAACCCGCTCGGTTCCGATGCCGGCGAGATCGTCGCCATCAACGGCAACTACGGAAACGTCTATCTCCTCACCACCGACGGCCTGATGGTGGGCACGCTCTTCCAGGATTCGCGCGTCGCCCCATTCTGGCAGATGCCGATCCAGGAGCGCGGGATGCGATTGAACGACATCACGCTCGGCGAAGAAGCTTTTCACACCGCGCTGAACCAGACCGCGAACGGCGACATCTACGTCACCGCCGGACATAATCACTCGAGCCTGGTCAAGCTCGATGGCCTCGAGACCATCCGCCGATTCACCGCCCCCGATCTCGAGGTCACACCCGCATTGCTCGCCCAGGCTCACGCGTATCAGCTCGAGAAACACGCCCTCCCCATCGCCTGGCGCGGACGCGACACTCTGACGATCTCCGCGCCGTCGTCCGCTCCATTCATCGACGGCCAGACCAACGAATGGGCGGACGCTCACTGGGTGGACGTTGACGCCCGAACCGTCCCCGTAACCACGCGCACCGCTCTCGCCGTCGCCGAGGGCCGGCTCTACGCCGCGCTCGTCATGCCCATGACCGACCTGCTCTACAACGACGCGGCCGATCCCGTGCCGTGGTTCCATTCCGGCGGCGGAATCGATCTCATGCTCGGCACCGACCCGACCGCCGATCCCGCCCGAACCACGCCCGTCGCCGGCGACCTCCGCGTATTGATCACCCGCCGCGAAGGGCTGATCCGCGCGCTCCTCATCCGGCCGGTTTCGGAGCAACCGGGCACGCCGGTTGATTTCGCGTCGGACTGGCGCACGAACACGGTAGCAAGCGTCGAGGACATCAGTCATCTCGTCGAACTCGAGGACTGGATCGTCTGGGAACCCGAGCGCGACCGGATCACGGTGGAAATCTCCATCCCGCTCTCCGCGCTGTCGCTCGAGCCCGCACCCGGCCAGGTGATCCTGGGCGACATTGGTTATCTGTTCGGTCGGAACGGTCATTTCTACCATCGCAATTACTGGCACAATAAAGCCACCGACGTCGTCCTTGATCTCGCCGGCGACACCCTCCTCACCCCCCAGCTCTGGGGACGCTTTGAGTTCCCGGCCACACTGCCTGCGCCGGATCAACTTTGGCAGCCCGCCCCGGCGTTGCCGGCTGTCGCCGATCAAACCGTCGCCGAGAACACCCCGTTCAGCCTGGATTTTCGACTCGGGCAGGGATTCCTCCGCCAACAGTTCGGCTGGCCGGCCGCCGACACCCTCGATTCGCTCACCAACCGAATCATCAACACCCGCTACCCCAATCATCCGGAATTCTCCGACACCTGGGTGCGGGATCTCGAGATCCCCGAGTTCTCGCAGGAACCTGATTACGGCGCCAAACGTTTGCGTGGCCGGTTCATCGCCCCGCTCTCCGGCGATTACTCGTTCTGGCTCTCGAGCGACGAACCCTCGGCGCTGCGACTCTGGCCCGCGGATCAACCTCACCAAGCCACCGCGCTCGCTCACGTGCCGGACTGGTCGGGATACCGTCAATGGGATCGTCACGCCAGCCAGCGCTCGGCCCCGGTTCGACTCGAAGCCGGCGTGGCCTACGTGCTCGAGTTGCTGCGAGTGCAGAGCGTTGGCGGTGTCCACTTCAGTGTTCGGTGGCAGTTGCCCGATGGCTCGATTGAAACCCCGATCCCGGCCTGGCGCTTCACACCCGCTGAACCTTTCCGTTCGCCAGTCGACATCGCCGGCCCCGGCCAACAGTTCGAGTTCACTCTCGATCCCGGAGCTCCCGACGGTGCCACCATCCACCCCCAGACCGGCCAGCTTGCTTGGATCCCAACCGCGGCCGATGCCGGCAGATCTCACAGCTTCACCGTCCGCCTGACCGACCTCGATCATCCCGGCGGGAGCGTCGCGCACACGTTCGCCGTCACCGTCGTTGAAGCCCAGCGCGACCTGATCCAGGTCATCGAGGCCGGCGCCTACGGCAATCCCAACGGCATCATCGTCACCTTCTCGGACCCTGTCGATGACGCCTCCGCCCTTGACCCGCTCAACTACGCCGTCTCCGGCGGCATCATCGTGCAGAGCGTGACTTTCCTACGTGCGGACCGAGTCCGATTGAACACTTCGAGCCTTACTCCCGGAATGGATTATACCGTGACGGTCAGCGGCGTGCGCGGGCGCGGGAACACCACGGGCCTGGCCGCCCATACCGCCCAATCCTTCACCCATGGTGACGGTGGCCTGACCTATAAAGTGTTTCGCAACATCTCCGGCCCGCTCGTCGCCGACCTCACGAATCACACCCGTTTCCCCGATCAACCCGACGACACGTTCTTCACCGGTCATGCAGCCACTCCAACCTCTTTCGGCGACAATTACGGCGTCCTGCTCCAGGGCTATCTCACCCCGCCCGCGACCGGCGACTACCGGTTCGCCCTCGCCTCGGACGAGCAAAGCCAGTTGTTCCTGAGTTCAGATGCCGACCCCGCCCACCTCGCACTCGTCGCCCAACAGCCGGAATGGAGCGAGGAACGCATGTTCCGCAGCGGCCAGAACCACGCCGCCCGCTTCCTGTTCCCCGATGGTTTTCTCGCGGATGCGCGGTTCATCGAAGCGGAGGATTTCGATTTCGGTGGCGGCCAATGGGTCAGCACCACTCCGATCGGCATGACCGGGCCCTACGCCGGCGGCGCTTACGCCGGACTCGGCACTGCCGCCGATGCCGGGATCGATTGGTTCGAGGTCAGCGGCGCAGGCTTCGGCTGGGGTTATCGCGCCCAAACCGCGGTTGAACTCATGGACCTGTATCATGCCGCCAACCGCGCCCGGGGAACCTTCCAGGTGTCGCAGAACCACCGGGTCGTGGTTAATGACGCCGGGGATTGGTACAACTACACCCGCGCCTTCCCGGAACCGGCGGTCGACTACCATGTCTTCGCCTGGTTCAGCTCCGGCGGGGCCGACATCGCCGCGCAACTCGACGAAGTCGTCGACGGCCATGGCACCCCCGCGCAAACCACCTCCCTCCTCGGCACGTTCAACGCCCCGCCCACCGGCCCCTGGTTCGGCGGCTGGGAAGCCTTCGCGCCGGTTCCCTTGCGCGACGCGCAAGGTGGCCTCGCGCGGGTCAGCCTCGGCGGCTTGCGCACGCTCCGCTTCACGGTTCTGCCCGGCAACCTCGATATCGATTATCTGATCTTCAAACCGGCCGCCGCCGCCGATCCCGATCTTGGCTTCCTCAACCCGGTCAATCTCTCCGACCCCATCCCGCTCGAAGCGCACCAGCGCTATTACCTCGAAGCCCGTTTCAAGGAAGGCGGCGGCGCCGATCATTTCGCCGTCGCCTGGCAACGCCCGGACGCTCCTCCCATCGCCGACCGCGATTCACCGATCCCGGGCGCTTATCTTTCCGCGCTCGAACCCGGCGTCATCGTGCCGGCCTCGATCGCGGTTCAACCGGTGGATTCGCTGATCGATGCCGGACAGGAAGCGCGATTCGAAGTCGTGGCGGCCGGCACCCCGCCTTTCACCTACCAGTGGTATCGCAACGACGAACCGATGTGGGGCAACACCCCGGGCGATGACCGATACGGACCGATCCTCACCCTGCCCGCGTGGGACACGGGCGTTCATAATCATGGCGTCCGCTACCGCGTCCGCGTCAGCAACGCCCTCGGCACGGTGCTCAGCGACGAAGTCATCCTCGGCATCAACCCGCCCCGGCTCGATGCCATCGCCAACGCGATTGTCTCCGAAAGCCAACCTCTCGAACTTGCCTGCTCCGCGACCGACAGCAGCCAGCCGGCGCAAACCCTGCACTATTCCCTCGACCCGGGTGCGCCCGAAGGAGCGTTGATCGATCCCGGCACTGGCCTCTTCACCTGGACGCCCACCGAAGCCCAGGGTCCAGGCGTCTATCCCATCACCATTCGCGTCACCGACTCCGATGAACCGCCTTTGAGCGATGCGGTGACGTTCACGGTCACGGTACGGGAGGTGAACTCAACCCCGGTCCTGGACCCCATCGATGACAAAGCCGTTGACGAAGGAACATTGATCACCTTCGTCCTGAGTGCATCGGACCCCGATCTGCCGCCACAGTCGCTGGCCTTCACCCTCGGAGCCGGCGCTCCGGCAGGTGCCCTCATCGACCCCGCGACCGGTGTCTTTCGTTGGACGCCCACCGAAGCCCAGGGACCAGGCGCGTACCCGATCACCTTCCGGGTCGCCGACAACGGCTTGCCCTCACTCAACGACCAACGAACGATCACCGTCAACGTCTCCGAAGTGAATGCCGCGCCCTTCCTGGCGCCTATCGGCAACCGAACCGTCGATGCGCGGCAACCCCTTACCATCGTGGCCATGGCCTCCGACCCGAACGATACCCCGCCAAACGCCCTGACCTTCAGCCTCGATCCCCTCCCCTCCGGAGCCACCTTCGATCCGCTCACTGGCAATTTCACCTGGACCCCCACCGAAGCCCAGTCCGGCACGGTCACCCTCACCTTCACCGCCACCGACGACGGCGTCCCGCCGCTCTCCGACTCCGAAACCGTCACCATCACCGTGGTCGAACCGCCACGACCCGTTACAGTCTCGGGCGTCGAAGTGCGCGACGGCCAGTTCCGTTTCACCTTCGCCGCCCAACCCGGCAAGACTTACCTCATCCAGGCCAAGAACCACCTCGACGATCCGGTTTGGGTCGAGGTGCTGGAAATCCCGGCCAGCCAGTCGACCGTCGAATTCGCCGAGCCTATCCCCGGCACCGGCACGCGCTATTACCGCGTAATCACGACCGAGTAGGGGGCCGGCAAGCCACAGTTGTGCGAGTCCCAACCTACTTAAGCTCCCCATCTATCGACGACCTGGGCGTTGTAACGGCCGCCGCAATGTTCCACCAAACTCGTGAACCCCACCTACATCCATGCATCGCGACCTGAGCACCCTCGTTCCGCGCGTCAGCACTTTCACGTCGCCGCTTCCGGCACCTGACTCGAGCCAAAAACCGGGGCAGATTCCAGGATGCTCCATAGCGGTCCGGCATTGGCTCGTTCTGCTGGCGTCGATCTCGCTGGCGGCACACCCGGTGCAAACCGGCGCTGCGGAGCGGTTGCCTGGATTCCTATTGCGTGAAGTGTATTCCGGAATCGCCGGGGTCGAACTCACTAACCTCACCAGCCACCCGGGGTTCCCGGACCAGCCCGACGCGATCGCCTATATCGATTCGTTCGAGACGCCCGTTAATGTCGGCGACAACTACGGTGTGCGACTTTCCGGCTACGTCGTGCCCCCGCTGACCGGAGACTATGTTTTCTACATGGCGTCGGACGATCAAGGCGCCCTATTCCTCAGCACCGATGAGGACCCCAGCAATAAGCTGCAGATCGCCCTGGAACCCGGTTGGAATGCCTCACGCGATTGGATCGGGACAGCCAACCGGCCGAACCGGGAGAACATCTCGGCGCCCATCCATCTGGAATCGGGCACTGCCTACTACATCGAGGCGCTGATGAAAGAGGCGAGCGGAGGAGACAACCTGGCCGTGACCTGGAGGATACCCGGCGGGGTGGAGCCCACCAACGGTGCGCCGCCGATTCCGGGGGAATTCCTGGCGGCTCCCCGGCACCCGTCGGCCCTCGCCGTAGCCATTGTCCAACCACCGTCCGACGAGACCGTCGTTGAGTTTGAGCCGGTGACATTCAGCGTCGCAGTTACCGGCACGCCGGTGATCACCTATCAGTGGCTGAAGAACGGAGTTCCCATCCCGCAGGCAGCCGGCCCCAGCTTCACGATTTCCGCCGCCGCCTTCGCCGACCACGGCGCCACCTTCGGCGTGATCGTGGGCAACGCCCTGGGAAACGTCGTCAGCTCCGACGCGACACTGACGGTAGTCCCGGACACCGTCGCCCCCACACTCCTTGGTGCCACCGGCAGCGCCACCTTCGACCGCGTCACCGTCCGTTTTTCGGAGCCGATCGATCCAGCCGAGGCGGCCGATGCCTCGCACTACGCTTTGAGCGACAACTTGCCGATCCATGCTGCGCGTTTGCTGAGCGACGGATTGACGGTGGTCCTTCAGACTGCCCTCCAGACACCCGGAAGCCCATACACCGTCACCGTCAACGGCGTCCACGATCGCGCCGCGACACCTAACGAGATCGCTCCCAACAGCCCGGCGACGTTTGCCGCCTTTGTCCTCTCGACCGGTTATCTGCGGCACGAGCTCTTCTTCAACCTGCCCGGGGACAATGTGGCCGACCTGACCAACGACTTTCGGTTCCCGGACGAACCCGACAGCGTGAGTTTCCTCAACCAGTTTGAGGCGCCGGTGAGCTTTGCCGATTTCTACGGGGCCCGCCTGCACGGTTACCTGCTGCCGCCGGTGACGGGGAACTATGTCTTCTACCTCTGCCCCAACAGTCAGGGCGCACTCTTCTTGAGTCCCGACGATGATCCCGCCAGGCGAGTCCTGATCGCATGGGTGCCTTACCCGACCGCGAGCCGCTACTGGGGGAGTGGCGGATCGGGGAGTATTTCGCTGCCGATCCATCTGGACGCCGGCCATCGCTACTACGTGGAAGCGCTGATGAAAAACCAATCCGGTAACGACAACCTCGGCGTGGCCTGGCAACTCCCCGGCATGCCTCCGCCTGCGAACGGCGACCCGCCGATCTCGGGCCCCTACCTCGCTATTGGAGCGGACGCCGGGACGGCATCTTTGACGATCCTGCGCCAGCCGCAGAGCCTTACTGTGGGTGATCATCAGCCGGCGCGCTTTAGTGTCCGGGCGGCCAGTTCGTCGTACGATCTGCTCTATCAATGGCAGCGCGACGAGCTGGACATCCCCGGTGCAACCGGCTCCGAATACGCCGTCGAGAACGTGACCTTTGGGGACAGCGGAGCCCGGTTCCGTTGTGTGGTCACCGTGCCCGGGGCGACAGTTGCCAGCGACGATGCAACGCTCACCGTCGCGGTCGACGCAGCCCCACCAGGGCTGGTTAGCGCTGAAGGCGATCCCAGTCTGCACCGGGTTTCGTTGGTTTTTTCCGAATCGATTGATCCGGCCGACGCGGTCAACACGGCAAATTACCAGCTCAGTGGAGGCGTCAGCGTCCACTCGGCCACCCTACAGAACGACCAACGCACCGTGCTCCTGGAAACGAGTCCCCAGGCTTCCGGGGCGGAATACACGCTCACGGTGAACGCCATTCGTGACATCTCGTCGGCAGCCAACCCCGTCGCGACTGCCAGTCAGATCCAATTCATTGCCTGGGTGCCCGAGGAGTTTGTCGGTCCGTTCCCGAGTTGGGCGGATCTCAAACGCGACTACAGGGCCGTGGGCGACGGGGTTGCGGATGACACTGCGGCACTGCAACTCGCGCTCAATGATCTGGGCAAGGACCAGCACGCCCATGTGCTCTATCTCCCGGCGGGCACCTACCGGATCACCCAGACGCTGATGTTTGCGGATCGAGTCGGCGTCGGGATTCTCGGGGAAAATCCGGATACCACCACTATCCGCTGGGACGGTCTCCCGGACGGTCTCATGCTGCACTGGAACGGAGTGGGATTCTCGCGGATTGGCCGCCTCACCTTCGACGGAGTTCAGCGGGCGCTGACTGCGATCGCGCAGAAGTACGACCACGCAGGGCCTCACGTCCCCACGTTGAACGAATACGCCGACATGGTTTTCCGCGACGTGGCTTTCGGGATGCGCATCGGATTCGCATCCAACGACGACGTCGGGACGGTTCTCAGGTGTCGTTTTCTTCGTTGTTCACAAATGGGAATCAGCATGGAGAGCTACAACGCCCTGATTTGGTCTGTGCGCCAATCCAGCTTCGAGGATTGCGTCATCGGCGTGGGCAACGTGCCCTATGCCGGCGCCTGCCATGTCTATGATAGCGTGTTCGAGCGTTCGACCGATGCGGATATCAAGGTCGGGAACTGCGACGGTTACTTTTCCTTCCGAGGCAACACGTCCATCGACTCGCGGGCTTTCTTCGTCGCCACAGGTCCCGCGGGGTGTGCCGGCAATATCACCCTGCAGAGAAACACCGTCATCGATCCACTGGATGCCACGCCGATCATCGTGGGCGACGCCGGACCTGTGGTGCTGCTCGACAACGTGATCCGGAGTCGGCCGGAGAATTCGTCAGGACCGGCGGTCCTGCTGTTTCTTGAGGGGGCGAAGGCCGTGTCGATCGGCAACACGTATACGACTGCGAAGACGGTCGAGTCGCAGGGCGGGAGCGTGTTCGCGCTCGATGATCGCACAGTCAGTCCAGCCGCTCTGAATCTGACCCTCCCAGAATTGCCGGAGCCATTCCCCAACTTCCACCGCACGATCATCGAGGTTCCCGTGGGGGCCGATGCGTCCGCGATCCAGGCCGCCCTGGACACCGCCCACCAACTCCGCGGGAGCCGGCCCGTGGTGCACCTTCCCACAGGCGTCTATGCCATCGATCGCACCTTGGTCGTCTTGGCAGGCAGCGATGTCCAGCTAATCGGGGATGGCCTGTATGGATCGTCACTGCTGCATTGGACCGGCCCGGGTCCCGGACCGGTGCTGCGTTTCGAAGGGCCGACCCACGCGACCGCGCGCGAGTTCGGTGTCCACGGAGGCGACCGAGCGACTGCGATCGTTGTGGACAACGCCGATCAACCCGGCGCGAGGGTGTTCATAGGACATCCATACCTGGTTGGCGCGGAGCACTGCAACGTGCTCCTGCTGGTCGATCGGTTGGATCACACCGAGGTCACCCTGCACGATCAAGGCATGGGAGGCGCTCGCGCGGCCAACCTGCGCGTGGTGGGTGGCGCGAGGCAGTCCCGGGGCGAACCGCTCGGCGGCCGCGTGACGGTGATTGGAAGCGCGGGGGGCAGTGGGAGTCACGCGCTCGCCTTCGACGTCCTGAATGGCGGCCGGTTAATGGCGCAGGATGTCTGGCATGAAGGAGGGAGCGACAGCACTTTCCTGAGGCTGACCGACTCCGGCAGCTTTACCTTGCATGGGGCATTCCTGGCGATGACCGGCTCGGCCGGGCCGGACTTCAGCGGGCGCTTGGAAATCGACGATTTCCGCGGCGACGTGACCTTCCTGAACACCGGATTTGCCGCCACCACCTTGAAAGTGCATGGGGAGGGACGGGACACCAGTGTGTTGCTCCTGGGAACGTATGGGTACCCGGGCCCCCAGGACGGGATCGACAGCACCTACCTGCAGGTCGACTCCCCCCATACCCAACTCGAATGGCTCTCCAGCCTCCGATCCATACCCGGCATTCGCGAGTCGGCCTCGGCTGACTGGGGCATCGCCGACCCCGCCTTCATTTTCAGGATGCTGGCTCAGACCCGCGAGGCTAAGCCGCTGCTGCTTACCCCGAAGCCGACGGAAGTCACGGATTTCCGGCTCTACCGCGTGGCGGTGGATCGCTCGTTGAATGGTATCGTCCTGTCCGGAACCAACGCGCCGCCCGGCCTGACCGAGATTCCCGATCAACTGGCGACCGAGGGCGTACCACTGGAAATCGCAATTACCGCGGCCGACGCGGACCTGCCGTTCAATCTCCTGACGTTCACGCTCGGCCCGGGAGGGCCCGATGGCCTCGAACTGAATCCGACGAATGGTGTGCTTACTTGGACGCCAGCCGAGGCTCAAGGCCCCAGCACGAATGAGATCACGGTGATGGTGACCGACGATGGCTCGCCTGCGCTCAGCGACACAAAGACCTTTCAGATCACGGTGACCGAGGCGAACACACCGCCGCTGCTGCTGGGCGTCATCGGCACCGTAACGAACTCAACGTTCGACGGCGCCCTCGATGTCGGGGTGCCGGGCAATCCACTCGAGCCCGGTTCCACGACCGTGAACCCGGATGGTACGATCGAGATCACCGCAGGGGGGGTAGGGATTTGGAATGCACCAGATTCCGTTCACTTTGCCTATCAGGAGGTGGTCGGCGACTTCGACGTGCGAATGCAGGTGGTGTCCATGAAACCGGTGGACCAAGGCACGTCCTCGGGGCTGATGGTTCGGGAGAACCTTGGCCCAGGGAGTCGGCAGTTGTTTGCGGTTGTCGTGGTCGCTGGGCCCACCTTGGATGGGGTCGGGAGCCAACAGGGCATCGATCAGTATGGAGCCTATCGCCGTGAGACGACCGACGGGCCCTTGCTGCATTGGACGAACCCTGGATTCATCTACGGAGTGCCTTACCCGAACGCCTGGCTCCGTTTGCGCCGCCAGGGCGGGACCTTCACTGCCTATCGCGGCACCAACGGTGTGAACTGGATCCCATATGCGCACACCACGAACGCGAGCCCGTATCCGGATCATGTTTACGTGGGCGCGTGGGCAACTTCCGCGAACAATGGTCCGGGCTGGGCGACCGTGGCGCACCTGGCCAACTACCGCAACGTCCACGGACGGTACGTGCCCGTCGGCGACCGGGTTCTCGACGAAGGTGCTTCCCTGAGCTTCACGCCCAAGGCGAGCGATGGGGACCTGCCGCCGCAGTCCTTGAACTGGAGCTTGGATCCCGGCGCGCCCGAATCGACCTCGATGGATCCGGCCACTGGCGTCTTCACCTGGACCCCCAGCGAATCCCAGGGCCCCGGCATTTACCCAATCGCCGTGCGCGTGACCGACAATGGCGAACCGCCCTTGAGCGATGCCTTGGCATTCACCGTCACGGTCAACGAGGTTAACGATCCGCCGGTGGCGCACGCGGCGGCGCTGACGACGGACGAAGACACCCCGTTGGCACTTGCCTTGTCCGCCACGGATCCGGAGAACGATCCGCTAAGTTTCACGGTTACGACCAGTCCGACCCATGGGACACTGACCGGAACAACGCCGAATCTGACCTATTTGCCAGCCGCGGACTTTTACGGGGCAGACCAGTTCGGGTTCAAGGCGACCGACGGGACGCTGAACTCGACGGAAGCCGCCGTGTCGATCACCGTGCGATCCGTGAACGATTCGCCCTCCGTCACCCTGACCCGGCCAACGCCTGGCGCCCAGTTCATGGCGCCAGCGACCATCGAGTTGGAGGCACAGGCCAGCGACCTCGATGGCACCGTCGCCAAGGTGGAGTTCTACGCCGGGACCACCTTGCTCGGCGAAGCCTCCGTGGCACCGTTCCGCCTCTCCTGGATGGACGTAGTGGCGGGCAACCTCGTCTTGACTGCCAGGGCAACCGACAACGAAGGAGGCGAGACGCTCTCCGGGGAACTGACGGTGTCCGTGCTGGCGGCGCTGGGGTCGGCTGAGGTCCTCGAGGACGGAACGTTCCGGTTCCGGCTTATGGGCGAGCCGGGCCGGCCCTATGTGATCGAGATGTCGGAGGATCTGGCGCATTGGACTCCGCAGCAGACGAACACGGTGGATGCGGTGGGATGGATGGTGGTGACCGAACAGGTGGCTCCAGGAGTCAGCGGCCGCTATTACCGGGCCCGGCTGGAGCCGTGAACCCATCGCCAGGGATAACATCAAGAAGGAACCTGAGGAGCATATGCGAAAGACATTCCAGCGTGGTGTGGTCATGGTTGGGTTGCTGGTGATGGCACCGGCGCACGCCGCCGGCGTGGGAGTTGACTTCCTGAAGCTGCCCCTGCGCTTTGAGCCGAAGGCGGAACGACCCGATGCGTCCGCCGAGTTTCTCGCCCGCGGGCCGGGATACGCTGTGCTGGTCACGCCCACGGGCGTGAGACTCCAGTTGCAGGCAAAACCGGGGCCGGCGGAGACCGCAACCCTCGGGGATCGGCTCCTGGCGTCTCCTCTGAATGTCAGCGGCTCCAGTCTGCGTTTGAACCTGGTCGGCGCGAATCCCGCCGCCCGCCTCGCCGGAACTGGGCAACTCCCGGGCAAGGTAAATTACTTCCGAGGAAACGATCCGACGAAGTGGCGAAGGAATGTGCCCACGTTCGCCAAGGTGTCGTGCGAAGCGGTCTATCCCGGCATCGACCTGGTCTATTACGGCACGAGCCAGGAGCAGTTGGAATATGACTTCATCGTGGCACCGGGCGCCGATCCGGGCTTGCTCGCCCTGGAGGTCGAGGGTGCCGACCGGGTGCAGGCGGATTCGCAAGGCGATCTGGTGGTCGAGGCGTCGGGCGGCCGGATGCGCCTGCACCGGCCGGTGATCTACCAGACCGTGAACGGCACCCGCCAGAGCATTGCGGGCGGCTATGTGTTGCGGGAGGAGAAATCGGAAATCGGAAATCAGACATCAGACGTCAGAGATCGAGTCCAGGTCGCTTTCGAAGTTGCGACCTACGATCCCTCCCTGCCGCTGGTCATCGATCCGGTGTTGAGCTTTTCCTCGTTCCTTGGCGGCACTGGAGCTGAGACTGGATCCGCGGTTGCGGTCGATTCCGTTGGCGACATCTATGTCGCCGGCCGGACCGATGCGGGCTTCCCGGGTTTGAATCCGATCAGCCCCGAACCGCCGCACACGGTCAGTGGCGATGCCTTCGTGGTCAAACTGAAAGGGGATGGTTCAGGGGTCGTCTATGCGGTTTACCTGGGCGGCTCGACGGGGGCCCAAGCCACCGGAATCGCCGTCGATTCAGCCGGGAATGCCTGCATCATGGGCGATACCTGGTCCGGTGATTTTCCCCTTGTCAACCCCCTCCAACCCGATCACAAACACGGAGGCCCGGACGCTTTCGTGGCCAAGCTGAACCCGGCCGGCAACGCCATCCTCTATTCCACGTTCCTCGGCGGTAGCGGCAGCGAAGGAGCCCGACGCATCACCGTGGATGCAAACGACAATGCCTATGTGACGGGCATCACGACTTCGGACGACTTCCCGACGACCAGCGGAGCCTTTCAAACGAACCGCAGCGGTGACTGGGACGCGTTCGTAACCAAGTTCAACCCGGGAGGATCCGCGATCGTCTATTCGACCTACCTCGGCGGCAGCGGCGACGAATTCAGTTACTTCAGTCCAACCGTCGCGGTGGATCCGTCAGGCAGCGCCTATGTGGTCGGCACTACCACTTCGACGAACTTCCCCACGACGGCAGGGGCTCTGCAAACTCATTACGGTGGCGGGAGCAGCGACGCGTTTGTGGCCAAGCTTAATCCGGCTGGTTCAGCGCTGGTATACTCAACTTACCTCGGCGGCAGCTCGTATGACGGGGCGCATCTGAGTCCTCGCGTGGACCAGCAAGGATCGGCTTACGTGGCCGGCGACTCCGGGTCACCAGACTTCCCACTCACCCCGGGGCCTTTCTCAATCTCACCACAGTATCCGGCCTTGTTCACCACGTTCGGGGAGCTGTTTGTGTCGAAACTGTCGAGTGATGGCTCGAGTCTGGTCTATTCGACGCGCCTCCCTGGCCAGCATTGTTATGGGATTGCCGTCGATCCCGCCGGCAGTGCGTGGGTTGCCGGAGACACAGGGGCGCAGAACGGCAATGTGGTTTTCCCATCCATAGATCCCATTCAAGCGGCGTTCGGCGGTGGTGGCACCGATGCCTTCATCCTCAAGGTGGCGCCCGATGGCGACCACTTGCAGTTCTCGAGTTACTACGGCGGCGCTGACGGTGAGTCCGCCCTCGATATCGCCACGGACGGTCACGGCAATCTCTACGCGGTAGGACAGACCGCCTCGGCTTCGTTCCCCGCAACGAACGCGGTTCAAGGGCTGTTCGGCGGCATCGCGGATGCCTTTGTTCTGAAGATCAGCGACCCGGATGTGATGCCGCCCGTCGTGCTTGCCGTCGGCAATTACGGCGACTCAAACATCGTGATCATCGACTTCTCGGAATCACTCGACTTCGCCTCGGCAACCAACGCCGCGAACTACGAAATGGACCAGGGCGTGGCGGTCGAATCTGTGAGCATGGGCATCCACTCACGATCGGTCAGGCTGCTGACTTCCGGCATGGTTCTGGGAACCACCTACAACCTGACGGTCAACGGCGTGCTCGATCGAGCTCCGGTGCCTAATGCCATCGTGTCCGATACGCAGGTGAGTATTACCGCCCTGGGACTTTATCGGGGTTTCCTGCGCCAGGAGATTTACGAGGGGGTGGGTCTGACCGGCAGTCTGGCCGAGCTGACAAACAATGCAAAGTTCCCCGAGCATCCGGACAGCGTCATGGACATCCATCAAGCTGAGATCCTGGCGGGCGCATACTATCAGGACGGGGTGAGGCTGAGCAGTTGGTTGCTGCCGCCAGTAACGGGCGAATACACATTCTATCTCTGCAACGCCTCGCAGGCGGCGCTCTACTTGAGCCGGAATCAAAGCCCGCTCAACAAAGCCCAGATCGCTTTTGAACCTACGGGCTTCGGTTCTGGCGGGAGCGGACCGCGATTTTGGAATCATCCGGTGCCGGGCTGGAACGGGACCCCGCTTCCGAATGTTTCCCTGCCTGTCCACCTGGAAGCGGGCAAGGCTTACTATTTGGAAGTCCTGGCGAGCAGCAGCGCAACGGACGTTCTCGGACTTGCCTGGCAGCTGCCCGGTGAACCCGTTCCCAGCAACTTTGACCTACCCATCCCGGGATCTTATCTGGCCGTTCCAGGCAACCCACAAGCCGCCACGCTAAGCATTGACCAGCAACCGCAGAGCGCTTCCGTGGCCGAGGGGGAAACCGTGTCGTTCAGCGTCACGGCCGCGGCATCATCCTCGAACCTCTTCTATCAATGGCGCAAGAATGGTTCGGATCTGCCCGGCGAACACGGACCGAGCCTCCTCATCCCCGAGACGCAGTTGGGCGATGACGGCACCATTTACGATTGCGTACTCACCGTTCTTGGCGCCGTCGCCACCAGCCAAACGGCCGTCCTCACCGTCACCAACGACTCCACACCGCCCACGCTCCTTTCAGCGGAAGGAACGATTTCCTCGAGCCACCTCACGCTGGTCTTCTCCGAGCCGGTCCATGCCGGCGATGCCACGAACACCGCGAATTACCAGTTGAGTGGTGGGCTGACGGTTTCCCACGCGGTGCTGCTGGCCGATCGGCGCACGGTCGTGTTGACCACCAGCCAACAGGCCCCCGGCTCGAATTACACCGTTCAGGTTTCCGGCATCCGGGATCGCGCGACTGCCGGCAATAGCATGGTGGCTGGCACGCCAGCGCCGTTCTTCGGCTGGGTGGACGAAGAATTCGTAGGACCGTTCCCAAGCTGGGCTAACGTGAAAGAGGTTTACGGAGCAGTCGGAGACGGTGTGGCCGATGACACGGCCCCACTGCAACGAGCGGTGGACGAAGTCGCCACCCCCGGCCATGCCGCCGTGCTCTATTTTCCGGCGGGCACCTATCGGATTACCCGGACCCTGCATTTCTTCGGCCGCCGAAGTGCCACCCTGGCGGGCGAAGACCCGCTCACCACGATCATCCAGTGGGACGGTGCCGCCGACGAGGATCTGATGTTCGCCGACGGAGTGGTCGCGTCCCGTTGGATGCGCCTCACTTGGGATGGCTCCGGGAGGGCGCGCGTCGCGGTTCATCACGGCTATACCGGTGGCTGGCAAGTAACCGGTAATCTGCACACCGACGAGATCTTCAGAGACGTCGGGGCCGGCCTGCTCGTGGACCCGGTCAACGGCGGCGACAGCCACACCATCATCCGCTGTCACTTCCTGCGCTGTTCGCTCGAGGGCATCGCAACCTCCAGCTACAACGCCATTGACTGGCACATCTGGGACTCGGTGTTCGAGGACTGCAGGTATGGGCTGATTTCCTTCGTGGGGAACTTCCATGTTTATCGCTCCCTGTTCTTGCGATCCACGGAAATGGACGTCTTTTGTGGGACCGGATACACGGGCATCCGCGGTAACACTTCTATCGGCTCGAAGTCTTTCACCGACCACTACATCAACTATCAGGTAACGATTCAGGGCAACACGATCATCGATTCGCTGGACCCGACGCCCATCCATTGGCCGGCGGGCGGATCGATGATCCTGCTCGACAACACCATCGTGAGCCGGGCCAACGTCACCAACGGTCCCGCGGTGCAGGTCGGCGACAATCTCACCTCCGCGGGGAACACGTTCACCGTGCCGAACCCCATCGCCGTGGGCGGACGCGCCATCACGATGGAAGACCGGGTCGTCAGCCGTGATTCCGTGGGCCTGGCGCCTGTCATGATCCCGCGCTTCCTGCCAAAATCGACCAGCCCGACAATTGAGGTTCCGGCGGGGGCAAACGCGACCGCCATTCAACAGGCGATTGACACGGCGGCAGCAATGAATGGCTTGCGCCCCATCGTTCACTTGCCGGCCGGAGACTACTTCTTGGACCACACCCTGGTCATCCCGGCGAACTGCGACCTGCAATTGGTCGGCGATGGGTTGATCGGCAGTGCCACGACGTTGCACGGTAACAGCGCGATCCTCGGGGCCGCCATTCGATTGGTGGGACCGTCGCGGGCAACGCTGCGGGATTTCCACCTCGTCGGGGTGAGCCAAGGGACAGGAATCGCGGTTGAGAATTGCGACCAGCCTCAGGCGCGCATTTTCATGGAGCACATGTGGGCTGCCGGTGCGGGGGTCAATAATCTGCTGGTGGACCGGCTCGACCACACAGACGTGAGCCTGCAAGACCTGACTCACGGAACCGCCGCCGGGGTGAGCTTGCGGGTGATTGGCGGCGCTGCGCAAGCGGCCGGACAGCTCACTGCCGGACGCGTCGATCTTTTCGGCGGCGGAAATGGCGGCGGCAATCTGTCCTACCAGGTCGAACACGGCGGACGCTTGATGGTTCAGGATTGTTGGTTCGAGGGACCGGAACCGAGGTTTATGCGCCTTACGGACTCCGGCACGTTCACGCTGAACAACGCGATGATCGCGGCGGGCGACCCGAATCACGGCGGCGGCGGTGTCGGCGTGGTCGAAATCGATGATTTTCACGGCCAAGCCGCCTTCCTCAACACAACCTTCAATCACACGCGAACCGTGGTCAGCGGCAATGGGACAGCCACGGACGTTCTGCTGCTCGGATGCGCTGGATTGAATGTCCTCGGCGCCACAAACGGCCAGACGTATTTGGACAACCAATCGCCCCATGCGCATGTCGAGCAATTGATGTCCGATTCGAGCGGCACCCAGATTCCCAACGTTGGTGATGGTAGTCCGGTTTTCTTGCGCCAGATGCTCTCCCAACTCCGGACCGAAACCCCGCGGCGGCTCGTTCCGCTGCCGGGCGGCGTGACCGATGTGCGAATCTACGGGGTCGGCGTCGAAGCGTGCCGAGTCGGGATCAGGCTAACCGGCACCAATGCCGCGCCCCAACTCGTTCCCATGCCCACCGAGTTCGCGGTCGCTGAGGGCAACCCGCTCACCGTGACGAACCAGGTCACCGATCCAGATCTGCCTTTTGACGTCTTCACTTTCACCTTGGGGCCCGGAGCGCCCTCGGGCATGAATCTCAATCCCACCAACGGAGTGCTGGCTTGGACGCCCATCGAATCGGACGGCCCCAGCGTGACCACTGTCCAAATCATCGTTGGAGACGATGGCTCGCCCCGGTTGTTCGCGACCAATACCCTCACCATCACCGTGCTTGAATCCAACCTCCCGTCCACACTCGGCGTGGTCGGAGTCGTGACGAATATGGTTTTAGATGACCTCGCAAACGTCACGACCGCGCCCCCGCACCCCGCGCGGCTACCCCCGTCGTGGGACTTGTTGGGCAACGGCGATTACAATCTGTTTGCCGGCGGCAACCAATTCCAGGTATACGACGACGGCGCGTTCGCATCGCAATTGATCAGCGGCGACTTCGATGTCAGCGTGCGGTTGGCCGCCATGGAAGCGCTCCGACCCGAGACGAGTGCGGGACTGATGGTGCGGGAGACTATTGACGACTTCAGCCGCCAACTTCACGTGCTGGCGCACCCCGCGGGCGTCACGCAAGACGGCCGAGTGGGATCAGGTTCCTTCGCAACGTATCAGCGTTCGGTGGCTGGAGCACCGACCGATCGCTGGGATAGCGGCTACGGCGGCGGGACCGTTTCGCTCCCGCAAGCCTGGATGCGCCTCCGGCGCCAGGACCAGTCGTTCAGCGCGTATTTGAGCGATGACGGCGTGGGCTGGACGCAGATCGGCCAGCACACCGCGATGCCCCCTTATCCGCGAGAGATCCACGTGGGCTTCGCGGTGAGTTCGGGCCATACCGAAATCAACGCCCACTTTCAGTTCCGCAGCTACCGGAACCTCGTCTCGATGCTGATGCCGATTCCGGACCTGACGATCAACGAGGGAGAATTGCTGTCCGTGGCCGTGAAGGCAAGCGACCCGGACATTCCGTTGCAAACCCTGGATTTCAGCTTGGATCCGGGTGCCCCGGATGGCGCGTCGATCGATCCATTCACCGGAGGTTTCACCTGGACGCCCAGTGAAGCTCAAGGACCCGGCGTTTACCCGATCACCATTCGTGTCACCGACGACGGAACTCCACCCCTGTCCGATGCCGAAACGATCACGATCACGGTCATCGAACCGCCACGACCCGTCACCGTCTCGGGCGTCGAAGTGCGCGACGGCCAGTTCCGGTTCACCTTCGCCGCCCACCCCGGCAAAACTTACCTCATCCAGGCCAAGAACCACCTCGACGATCCGCTCTGGATCGATCTCCAGGTGATTCCTGCACCGCCGCCCCTCTTCGAATTCGCCGAGCTTCTCCCCGGCACCGACACGCGCTATTACCGGGTCATCACGAGCGACTAATCAACAGCCCGTCTAGAATGGCACCCGGGGGGAAGGCGATTTGGGCGCCCGCACGTGTCTGCACTGTGAGTCCTCAAATGCTGGTCCGCGTTCGAACTGCCGCGCATCACGAGACATGACCAGGAATTCAGGACGACACCGGGGTTCTGGCTTGCAGGGTGTTGCCGTCAGGCGCATGGTGTCTGACATGAAGACACTAACGGTGCGTGATTTGAGCCGGAAGACGGCCACCGTGCTGGATGCCTTGGAGCGCGGGGAGACTTTCGAGTTGCGGCGCAATGGCAAGGCGGTGGGCTACTTGACGCACACGGCGCCTGAGCCAGAGCGAAGGCCGGACTGGAGGTCGCATTTTGACTGGCTCAAGAAACAGAAGGTCAAGGGTGGAAATTTCGTGGAAGAGTTGAACGAAGACCGGCGTCGGCAGCGCGCTCGCGAAGCGGCCATGGTGGAGTCGGCATGAGATTCTGCGCCGATTCCAGCTTCGTCGTCCGACTCTACGACCCTTTGACCAATCAAGCTGAGCTTGCGACCATCGGCGACTATTTGGCCGATGACGGGAAGGTGGTCACACTCTCGGAATTGTGCCGTGTGGAGGTCCTGAACGTTTTGCTTCGCAAGCCTGAAACCGGCGCCGCGAGAAAGTTCGAGGAAGATTTGGCGGAGGGCTTGCGTCTCCGGACGGAGACACTGGACTGGGCTGACGCTTTCCAGCATGCCGAGAGCCTTGCTCGGCGGTTCTCGCGCACACTGAAGCCCGGCGGTCACGACCTGGTGCTCGTTGCCGCCGCTGTAGCGATGGGGGCAACGTGGTTTCTGTCTTTCGACCGCAACTCGCGCCAACGTCCCCTTGCCGCCGCAGCCGGATTGCAGGTATGGCCAGCGCTCGACAAGGATGAAAAGGGCTTGGTCAGGCATGCGTCCCGGCAGGCCGGTAGTTGATGTCCCAAGTTCCCAGAGCGCTTGGGGTCAACTGTTAAAATCATGCGACGTGCCCACACCGGTTTCCGTCACGCTCCGCTTTTTCGGCGGCCCCGCCCTCACTGGATCCAACTCACGTGGCGTGCACTCCTGGGTCTTGCCCTGATCATCGGGGCACCGGGGATTGCGTGTCGCACGGCCAACGCCGCCGTTCGGATTCTACAGTGGACGCGCCATCGGCGCGGGATGGGAATCTGGGTCGTGGGTTTCGAACCGGCTAAGGGGCAACACCACCTGTGGCACCGGGAGAGTCCAAGCATGTTCACCGGCGAGGCGATCCAACTGGCGGACGCGACGAAGTTGCTCCACGTGGAAGGCCACGCGCACATCGTGAAACGAGACGCCGTCTCCAGCGTCCCTCGTCCCACTGACCATGGTCCCGCCTGACAGCTCGTGAGTCACACACCCCCACGCAGCCAATAAACACAGCGTCATCAATATGCTTCTCATCACTCCTTGTCCTCAATTCCTCTCGCGGTCACAGCTTCTCCACTGACTTCGCCCAACCACAGATATCGGTGGCTGCTCCGGGAACACTCATGTTCAGGTGACCTCGGTCCGCGTCGTGCCGCGCCTTCGATCCAGCAAGCCGCGGCACGCAGATGCGATACCATCGTTTCAGTCCAACGTCACGGATCACTGACCGCCGCCGGATACAGGCACTGGCTGCGAATCCGGCGTCCGAGTAACCCGGCGCGTCGAAACCGAAGTGCGGGGCGGCGGTTCGTGTGCAGGCCATTGCTGGGGCTTTGCTTCGATCTCGCCCTGCATCTTGGCCTTTGTGGTGAAATGGTTGGTGAGTGCCCGATCCACTTCCGCGGGAAAGGCCTTCTCGATTTCCGACAATGGTTTCAACCCGAAGGTCACCGCTATCGCAATCGGATCCACACGATATTCTGTGTGCCCTTCATAAAAGCCGTAACGCATGATGTAGTACGGCTGCATTTCCCCTGTGCGCAGTCGAGTCAGCCGGCCAATGATGGCCGCCCGGTCGGCGGTGATCAAATGCGCGTAGGCCTCGTTCAGAACGCTCCGCTCACCTTCGTCCAATTCCCGCCAGAGTTCGATGTCAAACGCACCTTTGATCTCGTCGTTGAAGATGGACTCCTGGAAACCTTTGGTTCTCTGCGACCGCAGGTGAATCTCCCGTCCATGATACCAGAAACTCCCGACGTCGTCCTTGAACCGCCCCAACTTCCCGAGCTCGTACTCGCGAAGCAGCAGGTTCCAGACATGAAACAGGGGGCGAGCCAGATCTGGGTGCTTCAAGCCCAACCGACTGACCAACTCGTTGTCACCCCGCAGCACCGAGAGGATATCCTCATCCTCAGCCAGGAAACCGATCCCGGATGCCATTCCGGGCCGTCCCAGGCGAGTAATCTCCCCGACCGGTTTCCCCGTGATAGCCGCGGTATGCTCCAACTCCGCAGGAGAGTGCAGCCCGGTGGCCGCCAGCGTCGGGAAATCGTCGGCATTGACCTTCACCTGTTCGCCCTTGCCGATCTTCTCAACACCATACTGCAGGTTAAGAGGTCCATTTTCCACAGTCACGAGCACCACGGATCTGGCTCCCGCAGCGGTGCGGACCACCAGATATTCATGCCCCTCTCTGGTTGTGCCTGGCGACGGCGGAGCGAGCCCGGAAGGCAGGGGGCTGGGATAGACCGCAAGCTGTTGCTCTTGGATTGTGACGACGGTCGGGGTTCGCAGGCTGGGATCCGATGGTGCTGCCGCTGTGCCGCTCGCTGCTAAGGCTACTAAGAACCATCTCCAGCCGCCTCGTAGTTGGGAGCTGTGGGCATGCATCGCCTGAATAGACACCGGGCGCCCGATATTCTTAGACCATTGTGGTCGCCCAACGCAGGCACGCCCGGCCGAGGGTGTCCGCTCCACACGGAGACAGCCTCCCGGCGTTGCCTGACGCGTCTTGATAGCTGTCATGCCGGTTCATCTGGACTGCCTGCGGCTTGCAGAATTGCGGTGATAGAAGCATGCGATCCCAGTCACAAGGAACAACGGCGCGAAGATGATGTCGGTGGGATCTCGGGGGGTGGAAGCAAGAAAGGTCTTGGCGAGTCCGGCAGCCACGAAGGAAATTCCAAGCACAATGGCGAATGCTCTACTCATGTGGTCGAACGGCCAAAAACGGCATGACTATTCAGTGGGGGGTTTTCACCCGATGCACTACATCTCCGGTTTTCACCTGATGCAGAAAGTCCAAAAACGCACCTTAACGTTTCCCTTCCAATGGGTTGAGCGATATTAGCGTGCTTTGTTGTCGGCTATCCTACTAATTCCTCCACGCAAAGTCAAACCGCCCAACTTCGACGCTTTCCGCAGACACCGCCCCGTCCTTCCTGTCTTTCACGCTTCTCCCATGCGCATCTGATTTCCAACCTCTCCCACCAGACCCCGACGCGAAACCTGGGTGTGACCCTTGAGTCAATGGGCCGAGGCCAGCGGGGATCGAAAACCAACAGAGTGAAACAGAGAGTCGAGACCGTCAGAGCTCACGAGACTCTACCCCAACGCCGATGGATAGCCGCCAATCGTGGCCGAAAGGTCGCGCAGGTGCTGCAGCCAAAGGCGATCCGCCTCATGCAGTCCCCACGACTCGAACGCCGAGCGTTCCCGCATTGCCTCGTCATACACCGCAAGGACGGCCTGAATGCTAACCCGCAGATGGCGAACAGAGGCGAACTCATTCACCGACGCTTTCGTGCTCAGCAACGGCTCGTGCCCCGGGTCCAATGTGGAAACCGCTTCTTCAAGCAGCACCAGCAACGGGTTGACCAGAATCCGCGGTTTCAGCTTCCTCACCTCCGCCTTCGCCGTCCGCACCGCGCGCCGCGCGCGCAGTGCTTCCGCGCGGCTCCTGATCTTCCGCCCGGCGTAATGAAGGCCGAGCTTCGAGGCCTTCGCGCCCAAAGCTGGAACGAGGCTGTTCGCAGCGATGCCGGCCCCCACGAGCGGATTAATGAGCGCAACGACTCCGCCGACTATGAGAAGACCACAGCTCGCCTTGCTGCTCTCGCGATCGATGTCGTCACCCAAACGCTCCAGACTTTCCGCCAGGTCACTTCCACCGCGCTCGGCCGTCAACGCCCACTCCTTCCTTTCCTCGATGATCAATCCCTCCAGAACCTCGACCGCACCGGGATGGTGCAGATGAAAGATCCGAGCCTTCGGGAGGTCATTGCTGGGCCCCACTCCAGGCGGCAGCGCGCGCACGGCATACAGCGCATATCCGCACGCACATTTCCGATATGGGACCAGGAAATAATGGGACTCATCCACCTCCAATGACCGGTCTCCCACGTCTGCCCATGTCGAGGTGAACAACGGCAATCGCCCGATCGACGAGCGCAGGAAACGGATGCCCTTCCGCGTGACTTCATCGATCAAAGCCCCGGCATCGGACACCTGCCCCACGATGCGAGCCCACACTTGTCGCAGGACACCCGGATCCCGGGGTTCCCGCGGCTCAGGTTCATCTTCGACGGTCCGCTGCATGCCAAGGTCGGCAACTCTCCATCGCGAGCATTCCACTGCAGCTCGGACGTTCGTCACAGGTCGGCGATCAGGTTAGTTACTTCGGGCGAATAACTCGTGCAAGCGTCAACCAGGAGAAAGACCGTACACATGCAGCAGGCGCAAACACTTCTGGAGGCAAAGCGAGTCATGAAACGCGCGGGCTAACGCCACTCGTGCTTTGGGTATTTCCGCTGTAACTCCTGTTTCACCCGGGGGTATTGCTCGCTCCAGAATCCCGCCAGATCCTGCGTGATCTGCACCGGACGCATGTTGGGCGCCAGCACCTGCACGACCAACGGCACCCGACCAAGCGCCAATCGCGGCGTCGCGGTCACCCCATACAAATCCTGGATCCGCACCGCCACATAAGGGGCGCCTTCCGTCCCGTAATTCACCTTCACGGGCCGGCCGTTGGACAAGGCCACGCGCTCGGGCATATGCTGGTCCACCAGCGACCGCTGTGCCGGCGATAACCACGACCGCACCACGGACCTGACCTCGCGGTCCTTGATTTCCTTGTACGACACCGCTCCGGTGCAGATCTGCTCCATCAGATGCCGGCGCGCTTCGTCGTCCACCACGGGCAACTCGAACTCCGGACAGGCCCGGCTCAACCCATTCAACCGCAAAATCCATTGGTCAACCGCGTGATCCCAGCCTTTCAGGGTCAACCGGCCCGCGATGACTTCCTCCGCCAGAATCCGGGCCGCCGCCTCCGCGGGAGGCGGTTCCATCCGCCGGGCCGACAAGGTCAGACCCCGGAAACAGACCTGTTCCTCGGCATACACGCGTTTCACCGCGGGGTCGTACGCAACCCGCGTGGCGGTGGCGAAATCTTCCGGATAAAGCTCCCGGAGCCAGTCCGCCTCGATGGCCGTAGCCAGCGTTAAGCGCGTGCTCACCGATCGATCCGCCCCTTCCACTTCCCGGATCTCGGCGGCCACCAGCAACTCGCTCTGCTGCGCCACGCTTTCGCGCGCCAACAATCCCCGACGGTGGCGGACCAGTTCGCACCGCAACGTGCCGGCGTCCAACCGCCGTGCCACTCGATCGGGAAAACCGCTCAGCACGCACTTTCGCAACTCGGCATCCGCCACCTGGCCCGGCCTGGTCTCCAGCCCCTGACGTTCCGCAATCCGCAGAAAATGCTCGAGCAACGGCCTCACCTGGCGCGCGGTCTGGGCATGGATCCCCAACTGCCGGCAGGCTTCGAGCCGGAAATCGTGCTTGGCCGCATAGGTCCAGGCCCGCATCAAAACCCAGAAGTCAGACGCCGCCTCGTGTCCGAACATGTCTTCGCGCAGGTTCTCCACCGCTTTGCCCGGATTCCGAATCAGCAGGTCGCGTCCCTGGGTCAAGGCCGCGATCAAGGCCGCCTGGTAAACGCAGCCCCGCTCTGCCGCCGCCACCAGCATCCGCGCATAGCGGGGATGCACCGGGAACGCGAGCATCCGCTCCCCCAGCGGGCTGATTCGTCCCTCATGATCCAAGGCCCCCAAGTCGGTCAGCAACGTCTCCGCACTGGCCAGACTGGCCTCGGCCGGCGACTCCAGCCAACGGTACCGCCGCAGATCGATGATTCCCGCCGCCTTCAGCGTCAACACGGCCTCCGACAGATCGAGTCGCTTGATCTCGGGCGCCTCCTGCACCGCCCGTTCACCGTGTTCCGAAGTCGTCCACAGCCGCACGCACCGGCCCGGCGCGGTTCGCCCGGCCCGACCGGCCCGTTGATCCGCCGACGCCTGGCTGATCTTCTCCACCCAGAGCGTGTTGATCCCGCGATGCGGATCGTAACGCGGGATCCGCGCCTGACCACTGTCGATCACCAACCTCACCCCGTCGATGGTCACCGAGGTTTCCGCCACATTCGTTGACACGACGACCTTGGGCCGATCGTGGCGCGCCACCGCCGCGTCCTGTTCCCGCGGGGACAGTTCGCCGTGCAACGGCAGCAGCACGTAATCGTCCGCCGCCCGGCGATGCCGGAGCGCCCCGAGCGTTTGCTGAATCTCGTAACTGCCCGGCATGAAGATCAGGACATCTCCCGTTCCACCGCCCTGCGCATGCCGTTCGAAGGCATCCACCGCCCGCTCCCACACCGGCGCCGATTGCGGCCCGCTCCGATGCGCCGCAAACTCCATCTCCACCGGAAACATTCGCCCTGCCGATCGCAACACCGCGCACGGCCGGAGATAATCTTCGAGCAATCCCGCGTCCAACGTGGCCGACATCACCACCAGTCCCAGGTCCGGCCGTTTCCGCTCCTGAAGCTCGAGCGCCTGCGCCAAAGTCAGATCCCCGTACAAATGCCGCTCGTGGAATTCGTCGAAGATCAGCACCCCCACGCCAGTCAGGGTTGGATCCTGCAACATCTGGCGCAACAGAATCCCCTCGGTGACATACTTGATGCGGGTGGCCGGCCCGGCGCATTGCTCGAACCGGATCTGATACCCGACCTCCCCGCCCAGCTCGCACCCGCGCTCCTGCGCCACCCGCGCGGCCAACAATCGCGCCGCCAGCCGCCGGGGCTGCAGGATCGCAATCTGCCCGCGGCCCGCCAATCCGCGGTCCAGGAGCATCTGGGGGATCTGGGTCGATTTGCCGGAGCCGGTAGGCGCCTGAACTATCAGGCGGCGTTCCGCGGTAAACCGGGCCACGAACTCGGCTTCGATCTCGTAAATCGGCAGGCGTGCGGCGGCGGAATCCACAAATTCTCCCACCCGCTTCAAGGAACCGGCGACGACAATCGCGCCAGCGACACCCCTTCGCGCCGCACCAACGTGGCGTCCACCTTCGGAACAAACAACTGGGTCTCGAGCGGCAGATAGAGGGCGATCTCCTCGAAGCTGCGCGCGTTGTGTTTCGCCAGCAGCCCGCGCACGCGGTTGTGGCCCGCGTTGTACGCCGCCATCGCCAACGGCCAATCATCGAATACCCCACTCAAATACAACATGTGCCTCGCCGCCGCCCGCGCATTCTTCTCCGGATGAAACCGGTCGTCCTCCGGCTCCAGCACCAGGCCATATTGCCGCGCGGTCGCGGGCATCAATTGATACAAACCCGCCGCTCCCACCGGACTGACCGCCTGCGGATTGAACGCCGATTCCACCTCCGCCACCCAGACCAATTCCGGCGGCAATCGCATCGACTCAAAGATCGGCTTCAACCTCGGCACGAAATGGGCCGCCCCCCGCGGCTCAACCAACCCCGGTAACCCCCCCTCCAACTCCACACCCGGAATGCTGGCCTCGATCCATACGACCTCCGTCGACCCAACCCGGAACTCAACCTGGTTGGGCCAATCCCGACAGCGTGCCTGGAGCCAGGCCGCGTACGGTTGGGTCTCCGGCGCGCCCCGCAGAATCGCCGCCAGCAATCTGGCCGTTTGCTTCACCGGCGCCAGGTCAACCTCGTAATCACCCTGCAACCGTTCCCGGACCTGCCCCAACACCGTCGTCAACTGTTCCTCCTGGAACTCCCCGAATCCCCGCAGCCAACCCAGCCACCCGCCCTCCACCGTTCCATCCGCCCCGCGGGACGTGGCATCACGCGACACCAAGCCTTCCGTCCGGGCCGCCGCTGTGGCACCCAGAAAACCGACGCAGAGCATGATCCCAAGCCATCGCACGCGCCGGAACATACCATCTTCCCCGACCCTGACCAGAGGCGATTTCCGCCCGCGGCCCCACTGGACCGCGCCGGCAAGGGCTCGGCCGCGTCGGCGCTTTGGCTCCATCCGCCGATCATTTCACCGTGAAGCGATACTCCCCCGAACCGACCTCCAATGCCGCGCGATCCCCCCGCACACCCAGCCAGCGCACCTCCGGCACGCTGCTTACCGCCGCCCCATCCACTCGGACTTGATCGGGATTCCGCGCCGGCAACAACACGGTCGCCGTCGTGTTCGCCGGGATCCGCACCGCCAGTTCGAATCCGTCGCCCTGCCGCCATTCGCTCCTGATCCCGCCCCGGATCGAGTCATACTCCGCCCGCACCCAATCCAACACCGGCTTCCCGCCTTCCCCCGCACGTCGGGGCGGTCCCGGCCGGATCCAGATTCTCCGGTAACCGGGTCCGTCCGTGTCAATCCCCGCCAGGCCCTGGAACAGCCATTCACAGACCGCCCCGAACGCGTAATGGCTGAAGGAGTTCATCGCGGCATTGTGCCGGCCGAAGGCATCTTCCTTCGTGTAGCTGTCCCAACGTTCCCAAATCGTGGTTGCCCCATTCACGATCTCGTAGCCCCACGAGGGAAACTCGCGGCTCTGCAACAGGCGCAAAGCCAGATCGTGATGTCCATGCGCGCTCAATACCGGCAACAGCGGCCGCGTTCCGAGGAATCCCGTGGCCATCCGCCCGCCGTTGGCGTCGATCTTGCCGGCCAGCCGTGCCGCCGCCGGACCCCTGGCCTCCTCCGGCAACAGCCCCACATACAATGCCAGGGCATAGGCGGTCTGTGTGTCGACCGACAACCGGCCGTCGCCGACCAGATACTTCTTCGCAAACGCACCCTGAATCGCCTCGAACAACTGCCGGTAATTCCGGGCATCGACCTCGCGTCCGATCACGGCCGCCATCTCGGCCATCAGGCTTGCCGTGTAGGCATAGTAACAAACATCCACATACTCCACCGGCGTGGTTTCTCCCAGCGCCAGCCAATCCCCCCACGGGTTCCCAATCGACACCCCCAAATACCCCGGGCTCGCCGCCATCCGGAATTCCATGAACCGCCGCATCGAATCATAGTGCCGCTCGATCATTCGCCGGTCCCCATACACCTGATACATCGTCCAGGGACAGATAATCCCCGCGTCCATCCAGGCCGTCCCAAACGTCTTCCGCGGCTCCCCGTGCGCCATCGGATACGGCGCATAATCCGGATACGCCCCAAACGATCGCTGCGCCTCCTCGACGTCGTCCAGCCACTTGGTGAAAAACGACGCCACATCCGCGTTGAACGTCGCCGCCCGCGCGTAGATCTGCGCGTCGCCCATCCACCCGAGCCGCTCGTCCCGCTGCGGACAATCCGTCGGGATCTCGACAAAATTGGCCCGCTGCGTCCAGACCACGTTCCGGTAAAGCTGGTTCACCATCGGATCGGAACATTCGAACCGGCTGGCCAGCGGCGTATCCGAATGCAACGCCAACCCCGTCACCGCCTCCAACCCGGGGCGATCCGTCAAACCCCTCAACTCGACATACTGAAAGCCGTGATACGTGAACCGCGGGGTCCACTCTTCTCCCCCCGCATCCCCACGCAGGATATAAGTGTCCGTCGCCCGCGCCCGACGCAGATTCTCGGTCATCAATCGCCCGTCCGGATGCAGCATCTCACCATACCGGATCTGCAGCCGTGTCCCCCGCGGCCCCCGCACCCGCAGACGAATCACCCCGGCAAAGTTCTGGCCCAGATTGAAGATGTACACCCCCGGCTCCGGCTCGGTCAGCTCGCGCGCCGGTAACGCTTCGGTGATCCGGATCGGCGGTCCCGGGTAGGCCTGCAAGCGACCCGGCGCCACGAATCCCAGCTCCACCTCCCGATCGCCCATCGTGTCCGAGAATATCGCGGGACAACGGTCCGACCCCGACGCCCTGATGGCCCGCGCCCAACCGCCGCCGGCATAACCCGGCTCCGACCAACCCGCCAACTCCATCCGCGCGTCGTACGTCTCCCCCATGATCAAGTCCGCCTCCCGGATCGGACCGTCCCCGGTCGTTTGCCAGCTCGGGTCGGTCCCAATCACCGCGCGCGATCCGTCGTCATACTCGAGCTCGAGCTGCAGCCGAACGGCAGGGGTCTTGCCGTAGAAATAACGCCCCGCCCGATTGGGCCCGTATCCCACCAGCAGCCCATACCCCACATACCCGCAATACCACCCCTCCGCCACCGTCGCCCCAAGCGCGTTCGCCCCCGACCGGATCAACCCGGTCACCTCAAACGTGTTGTGGTAAGCCCGCAACCGGTAATCCGACCAGCCGGGCGTGAAATACGCATCCCCCACCCGCCGACCGTTCACGTGCAACTCGTATATTCCCAGCGCCGTCGCATGGATCACCGCCCGCCGCACCTGCCGCGACGCCTCGAACTCCTTCCGATAATACTGCGCCGGCGGCAAATACAGTCCACTCCGGCTGGTGTGCAGCGGCGTCGTGTCCTGAAAACTGATCCATTCCGCCGTCCAATCCTCCGGCTCCAACAACCCCATGCTCCACCTCGCCGGTTCGCTCCACCCCGATGCCGCTCCATCCCGATCCCACACCCGCACCCGCCAGTGACATTCCTGACGCGATGCGAGCCCCGCCCCTCCGTAAGCATGACCTATCGTCTCGCCATCCGGGACCTTGCCCGTGTCCCACAGGCCGGGCACACCCGACTCCAGCTCGGCGAGCGAACGCGCCACCTGAATTTGATATGCCGTCTGCACGTCACCGCGCCGGTCGGACTCCACCCGCCAACTTAACCGCGGCCGCCGCTCGTCCAACCCTTGCGGATCCGCATGATACTCGCACCGCAGCGCGACCGGCCGCAGGTCGGCCTGAAGCGACCCCGCGCCTACCAGCAGTGCGATCATCCAGCCCATGCACCGCCTCCACGCCGAACGCTCTGAAACGATTGAAAATCCGCAGGGTCCAGTCGTACTCGGGACCGCCCGGAGTGCCAGGCGACCGCAAGGCTCACCCCGCATTCGATTCATCATGCATTCCTCCTATTTCAAATCCTCTATCCCTTCCAAATCTCGCAACTCGGTTATCCGTGGTATCCGTGTAATCCGTGGTTCATTTCAAATCCTCAATCCCTTCCAAATCCTGCAACGCCGACTCAATTCGCTCGCGTTCCGGCGCCCGGAACCGCGAAAACGGCTCCGCCATGAAATCGTCGCACACCCCCAGACAAGCCAGCGCGCATTTAATCCCCTTGATGATCGTCGATGGATGTTTCCCGATGCGATAGAGTCCCCCGGACACGCGCAGAATCCGTCGATGTCCCTCGCGCGCCCGCGCCAGGTCGCCCGCCGCCGCCGCTTCATACGTCCGCACGTAGAGCCGCGGAAAGATGTTCGCGCCCCCGTTCACGCCTCCATAGCCTCCAAGCAGCACGCTCTCCACCATCATCTCTTCCGGCCCAATCAAAAGCGACCAGTCCGGACGCCGCGGCAACCGCTGCAGCACGGCATGAAAATACCCCATGTCACCCGAACTATCCTTCATCCCCACAATGCCGCCCTGCTCCATCGCCCATTCCACCGTGTCGAGCGCGAACGGCACCTTCGTCAACGGCGGCATGTTGTAGAGGTAGAGCGGCAGGGGCAACTCCGGCACCAGATGACTCAAATACTCCCGCAGCTCCGGTTGGCCTTCCGGCATGTAATAGGGCGGCGCCAATACGACCGCCGCCACCCCCGCCTCGGCTGCGTGGCGCGCCACGCTCAGCGACTCGACGTACGCCGTGTCCGTGATCCCGACCAGCACCGGCACCCGCCCCGCCACCTGCCGGCACACCTGGTCAATCAATTCCCGCCGCAACCGGTAGCTCAGGCTCGGCCCTTCGCCTGTGGTGCCCAGAATGAACAACCCATGCACCCCTCCCGCCAGGATGTGCTCGAGCAACCGTTCCAACCCGGCGCGGTCCAGCGTGTCGCGATCAAGCAAGGGCGTGGCCATCGGCGGAACGATCCCGCGCAACGGCAGTTTCAGAGAATTGGATCCCGAAGCGTTCATTGCCCGGCATCACACCATCCATCCGCCCAAAACGCAAGTTGGGCCGCGCCCACGCTCCGCGCTTGCCCTGCCGGCTCGCGCTCTGATCTACTGCCACGCACACATTCGCCTTATGACCGCCGCTTCGCATCTCGTGCTCAGCCGCTGGCTCCTCGCCGCGGGTTGCATCCTCGGCTTCACCAGCATTCAAACCCTCGCCCAGAAACCGTCGCGCCCTCCCAACTTCGTCCTCATCTTCCTCGATGACGCCGGCTGGGCCGATTTCCAGCCGTTCGCTCCCACGCCCTATCCAACCCCCCATGTCCAACGCCTCGCCGACGAGGGTTGTCGGTTCGACAACTTCTACGTCCCCCAGGCCGTCTGCTCCGCTTCGCGCGCCTCCCTCCTCACCGGTTGTTACCCTGGTCGCACCCGCGTCTTCGGCGCCCATCCCCCCCGGGCTCGCGGCCTCGAACCCAACTTCGCCACGCTCGGCGAAATGCTCCAGGCCCGCGGCTATGCCACCGCCGTCTTCGGCAAATGGCATATCGGCGACCAACCCGACACCCGCCCGCCCGCCCGCGGCTTCGCCGAATCCTGCGGCCTCATGTATTCGAACGACATGTGGGAGTTCCACCCGGAAAACCCGGCGTATTGGGGACAGTTTCCTCTCCAATACTGGGTCAATGGCAAGGTCACCATCGAACGCGTCACGCCCGAGCACCAACCCATGCTCACCACCTGGTACACCGAAAGCGCCGTCGATTTCATCCACCGCCACCGCCACCAACCTTTCCTCCTCTATCTCCCCCACTCCATGCCGCACGTCCCGCTCTTCTGCAGCCCGAGGTTTAAAGGCAAATCCGGCGCCGGCCTCTACGGCGATGTCATGATGGAAATCGATTGGTCGGTCGGCGAAATCCTCCAGGCCCTGGACGCCGCCCAAATTGCCGACCAGACTCTCGTCCTCTTCACCTCCGACAACGGCCCCTGGATTTCGTACGGCAATCACGCCGGCAAAACCCCCTTCCGCGAAGCCAAAGGCACCGGGTTCGACGGCGGCATTCGCAGCCCATGCCTCATCCGCTTCCCGGGTCAAATCCAACCCGGCACCCGCTCCACCAACGCCTTCTCCTCCATCGACGTGCTCCCCACCTTCGCTCATCTCGCCGGGGCCGATCTCCCCCGGAACCCGATTGACGGCCGCAACGTCTGGGATCTGCTCGCCGGCAAGCCCGGCGCCACCCATCCCCATCCGTTCTACGCGTTCTCCACCGACCGCACCCTCGAAGGTGTGATCTCCGGCGACGGCCGTTGGAAACTCCATCTCCCTCATCCCTACCGCACCCTGGCCACACCCGGACACGACGGCCAGGCCGGCAAATACCAAACCGCCCACATCGGCCTCTCGCTCTTCGATCTCGTCGACGATCCCCTCGAAACCATCAACGTCATCGCGCGTTTCCCCGACGTCGCCACCCGCCTCCAGTCCTTCGCCGAACAACACCGCCAGCAGTTCTACCCCTAACCCAAACAATCCCCGGTTCCATGAAAAGTCGCCCTCTCGCCGCAATCCGGGCTATTCTGTGCGGGTTCACGCCCTTCTTGCTGGCAATGTCGCTGATCGTTCCCGCCGCAGTCGGCGCCCGCACCGGAGACGACGTCACCGCCGAATGGTCGAACCTCGCCCGCCAGATTGCCTTTTGCCGCACCAACCCGATGCCGGATCGGCTCCGGCAGGAAGCCTTGCGGCCGGAAGCCCTGATCTGGCCGGACGACCGCGATCCGCTCGACCTCGTGCTGCGGCGCACCCGGGCGTTGCTCGCGCATTTTGAAAGCGCCCACCCGGAATTGGATTGGGCAAACGAACGCGCTTCCGTGACCGAACTCGCGCATCGCGCCGATGCCTTGGGCCCGGACCGATCACAAGATCGTCGCGATCTGTTTGCCGAGTCGCAGCGCCTCCGCCGCCGCATCGCGTTCCGCAATCCGTTGCTCGATTTCACCGACCTGGTTTTCCTCACCCACCACAAACAGGGCCGCGGCGAGGTCCACATGGTGGATCAATACGAAGGCCACACCGCCCGACCCGGCGGCGGGCTGTACATTCTGCGCGACGCCTTCTCAGACACCCCTTCCGCGGTGAATGTGCTCGCGCCATCAAAGGTGCAAAACGGCCGGCTGCAAGGGCAGCGCCTCGAACACGGTTCTTTCATCTCGCTCGAATTGGATTACGACGCCGAACTCGTTTACTTCGCCTGGACCGAGGCCAAGGATATGCCGGCGGACGCCTCCTGGGCCGGCCAGTTCTGGACCAGGGAGGAAGCCGTGGCGGATGGCAAACCCCACTACTACTGGAGCCCCGAGACCTGCTACCACCTGTACCGGGCACGCCTGGATGGGGGTGAGTTGGTCCAACTGACCGACGGCCCGTGGAACGATTTTGATCCCTGCCTCCTGCCCAACGGCCGCATCGCCTTCATCTCCGAACGCCGCGGCGGCTTCCTGCGGTGCGGCGCCCGCCCCAACCCCACCTTCACCCTGCACGCCATGATGCCCGACGGCACCGACATCATCCCCCTGAGCGCGCACGAAACCCACGAGTGGCATCCCAGCGTCACCCACGACGGCATGATCGTCTACACCCGCTGGGACTACGTCGACCGCGACAGCGACATCGCCCATCATCCCTGGAGCTGTTACCCGGACGGACGCGATCCCCGCGCCCTGCACGGCAACTACCCCCACGCCCGCGAGCATCGCCCCTGGATGGAACTCTCGATCCGCGCGGTGCCCGGCTCCTCCCGGTTGGTCGCGGTGGCCGCCGCCCATCACGGCGAAAACTACGGATCGATCGTGCTGGTGGACCCGCGCCTCGAGGACGACGGCGCCTGTCGCCAGTTGAAACGGGTCACCCCTGAGGTCCATTTCCCGGAATCCGAACTGGCCCCAGGCATTCCCGGTCCCATCCACCGCGGCGGCAACCGCCACGGCCAGGTCTACGGCCAGCCCTGGCCACTGAGCGAAGACTTCTACCTCGTCGTGTACGACCCGGACGAACAACACTACGGCCTGTACCTCCTCGACAGCTTCGGCAACCGGATCCATCTCTACACCGACCCGGAAGTGCCGTGTCTCGATCCGATCCCGCTCAAACCGCGCCCCCGCCCGCCGGTGATCCCCATCCAAACGACGCAGGCACAGGCCGATCGAACGCCGGGCGACAACGCCGCCACCGCCACCGCCGCCGTGATGAACGTCTACGACGCCACCCTGCCCTGGCCCAATGGCACGGTCATCAAAGCGCTGCGCATCGTCCAGCTCTTCCCCAAAACTACCCGCATCGCCAACGACCCCAACATCGGCATCGGCAACCAGTCCCTCGGCCGCGGCGTCCTCGGCACCGTGCCGGTCGAAGCCGACGGCTCCGCCCACTTCGAACTCCCTCCCGGTCTGCCCGTCTACTTCCAGGCGCTCGACGAACAGGGCCGGGCCGTTCAAACCATGCGTTCGGTCACTTATGTTCACCGGGGCGAACGCCTCTTCTGCCAGGGCTGCCACGAATCCCGCCACGACGTCGCCACCACGCCCAATTCCCGACCAGCCGCTCTCGCCCTGCAACGCCCCCCATCCCCCCTGGTTCCCGAAGTCGAAGGTTCGTGGCCGCTCACCTTCCCCAGACTCGTGCAACCCGTCCTTGATCGGAATTGCGTCGGTTGCCACGAGCGCGAGCCCAAAGCGCCCAGCCTCGCGGCCACGCCTGGCCGTTATGGTTGGTCCGAAGCCTATCATACCGTCGCCCCGCATGCCTGGGCCAAACACGGCGGCAACGGGTGGCTCGCCAAAAACCTCACCAGCTACTCCGTCCCCGGCCAGGTCGGCGCGCGCGGCTCCGCCCTGTTGCGCCTGCTCGAGGCGGGTCACCATGAGCTCACCTTGGACGCCGCGGACTGGTATCGCCTGACCCTCTGGCTCGATCTCAACAGCAACTTCCACGGGGTCTATCACGATCTGGCCGCCCAGGCCCGGGGCGATCCAGTCGCGCCCATCCTCCAATAAAAGGAATGTTCCATTGGTTTCCAGTCGCCAAACCACTACCCGGCGGGCAGATCGTCATCCGATCGATCGGTTTCCGCGCCCCGCCGCCCGAACTCGAGCCAAAACCGTAACGCTCCGATTCGACAGCCGCGCCATACGGGTACAGATTGCGGGCGCGGATTGAGCACGGAATGCGTTGTCCATGAATGCCCCACCCCATGCCCGAGCGGACCACGTGAGCGCGCGCACGAACGGTGAACTCGTGTTGCATGCGCTCGAGGTGTCGAAAGCTTACGGTCACCGACCGGTCCTCCGCGCGGTTTCCTTCCGGCTGCATGCCGGCCAACGGCTCGCACTCACCGGCCCTTCCGGCAGCGGCAAGACGACGTTGCTGAACTGCCTCGGCGGAGTGGACCGGCCCGACTCCGGCTCGATCCTTCTCCGCGGCCAGCCGCTGGAAAGACTTTCCAGCGACGCGCTCGCCCGGGTGCGCCGCCGTCGAGTGGGCACCGTCTTTCAGTTCTTTCATCTGCTGCCCACGTTGACAGCGTTTGAGAACGTCGAATTTCCCCTGCAATTGAACGGCGTCCCCGCTGACCAGCGCCAGGGACGCGTCCAGTCGCTCCTGGAACGGGTCAACCTGGGGGCGCGCGCGCGCGCCTTTCCCGCGCAACTTTCCGGCGGTGAAATGCAGCGGGTGGCCATCGCCCGGGCGCTCGTGCATCAACCCGACTTGATCCTTGCCGATGAGCCGACCGGCAACTTGGACTCGGCCAACGGCGAGAACATCCTCGCCCTGCTCCACGATCTCACCGAGGAGACCGCCACCGCACTGGTGCTCGTGACTCACAGCCTGGAAGCGACCCGGATTTGCCATCGCACCATCCATTTGCGCGACGGCGCGGTGGTATCGGAGACGGAGCATGCCTGAACCGATCGGTGCCAGAACGGCCAGTGGATTGACCACCCTGTTGCTGCGAAAGTTCGCGCTGCGACATTGGCGGTCCGCCCCCCGACAGTCCGCCCTGCTGGTGGCGATCCTGGCTCTGGGGATCGCGGTCTTCTTCTCCATTCGCCTGGCCAATCGGGCGGCGCTGGCCAGCTTTCAGAATTTCACCGACCTCATCACCCAGGAAAGCGACTGGCTGATCGAGGCGCCAGCCGGGCCGTTACCGGATTCGCTGTTGCTCGAGTTACGCGAACGCCTGAACCCGCATCCGGTTCATATCATCCCCGTCCTCGAAACAACCGCGGCCCGGCCCCAGACCGACCCGGATGAGGCGATCGGTTCCCAGGAAACCTTTCAATTGCTGGGAGTGGATTTGATCGGCATCCAGAACCTCGCGGTCAGACAGCCGCAAGACCGTTCCTGGTTTGGGCAAACCACTGCTTCCGATGCTTCAGCCAACGACCCGGCCAGGTTCTGGAACATCTTCAGCAATCCGAACGCGGTCTTCATCAGCGCCGCCCTGGCAGCGCGCGAACCACTGCGGCCGGGCAACGCGCTCACCCTGGTCGTCAATGAGCAGATCGTGACCCTGGAAGTGTCGGGCATCATTCGGTCGACCGCGGACGGCCCGCAAGTTCCCGCCACGCTCCTGGTGATGGACCTGCCCGCCGTCCAGCGTCTCACTGGCCGCCCCGGATCGCTCAGCCGCATCGAGTTCATCGTGGACGACGGCCCGAACGCGGAAGCCCGGCGCGACGCACTGAAGGGGCAATTGGAACATTGGAGCCAGGGCCGTTGGATGGTCTTCTCGCCGACGGACCGACGGGATAGCGCCGCCACCATGACCCGCGCCTTTCGCCTTAATCTCACAATCCTATCGCTGCTCGCCCTGCTGGTGGGACTCTATCTCATCTTTCAGGCTCTGGATGGGGCGGTGGTCCGCCGACGCGAAGAGATCGGCATCCTGAGGTCGCTGGGCGTGGAAGAGCGATCCATCCGTCGGGTTTGGTTGCTCGAAGCGGCTTGTCTGGGAGTGCTGGGTGGCAGCCTGGGCGCCTTGCTGGGCTGGGCGGCCGCCCAATTCTCGGTGCGCCTCGTCGGCCGCACGGTCAACGCCCTCTACTACTCGACCAGCCTGCAGTACGCGCGCCTGGACTGGAGTGAACTGGCTGCGGCACTGCTCCTGGCGGTGGTGGCCAGTCTCCTGGCCGGTTGGATTCCCGCACGAACGGCGGCACGCACGCCACCCGCCCAGATTCTCGTCCGGCATGCCCTGGCGCCACCAGGCATGCAGTTCTGGCACAAGGAATGGCTCGGCCTCGTCCTGGTCCTGGTGGGTTTCGGCTTTGCGCTGCTGCCGCCGGTGCGTCTTCCGGACGGCGTGCGATTCCCCCTGGCGGGCTATCTCGCCGGGCTCTGCTGGATTATCGGCGGCGGGGTGGTGAGTGGTTGGACGTTGCGAACCCTGGGGCGGTGGGCCCGGCCACTGGGACGCTGGCTGGTTCCCATCAAGCTCGCCGCCGGCCACCTGGTCCAGCCGTCAGGACGACATCGCCTGGCCGTGGCCGGGTTGGTCTGCGCCATCGCGATGACGGCCGGCATGGGCATCCTGGTCGCGAGCTTTGATACCACCATGCGAGGCTGGATCGAACGGACCTTCCAGGCCGATCTCTACATTTCCAGCAGCGGCGCCCACAGCGCCTCCACCGAAAACCGGATTTCACCGGGAACCTGGAAAGGTATGGCCGCGCATCCGGCGGTCGCGGACATGAACATCGTTCAGGCCTCGGAAGTGCAATTGTCCGAAGGGAAAACGATCCTTTCCGGGGGAGACCTGGGGTTGATGAATCGGCGTACCCGAATGGCATGGATGCAACCACCGCTCGCCGAAGACGTCTTCGATCCCGAACGCAATGAGGCCCTCGCGCTCGTCAGCGAAAGTTTCAGCGAACGGTTTCAGCTTCGGCGTGGCGACCCGCTCGCGGTGCCCACACCCCGTGGGCCAAAGTCATTGACCATCGCCGGCGTCTTTTCGGATTACGGAAACGAGCGCGGCTCCATCCTGGTGGAACGGCGCCATTTCGCGGCCTGGTTCGATCACGAACAGGCCACCGGTTTGATGGTGTTCGTCCGACCCGGGTTCTCCGCGGTGGCCTTGCGGGCGGAATGGCTGGAGCAACATCCGGGTCTGCGGATCTTCAGCAATGCCCATCTGCGTGCGGAAATTCTCCGCATCTTCCGCCAAACCTTCGCGATCACCTACGCCCTCGAAGTCATCGGCGTGCTGGTCGCCGTGATCGGACTGGGCCTCACCCTCGGCAGCGTCCTGCTCGAGCGCCGGGCGGAATTGACCACGCTGCGGGCGTTGGGACTGAATCGCGCCGAAATCGCCCAGGCCACAGCCGCTGAAGGACTCATCCTCGCCGTCGCGGGGGTGGCCGTGGGTCTGGCCGTGAGCGTCGCACTCGGTTGGATGCTCATTTACGTGATCAACAAGCAGACCTTTGGCTGGACGCTGGGTTTCGACGTGCCATGGCGGCAGTTGGTCGGACTGGGCCTGTTGGTGATCGGAACCGGCACGGCCGTTGCCTTCGGAGTGGGCCGTTGGGGAGCGCATCTCCCGGCCGACCAGGAGGAATGAAGCATGGAACCGCGCGTGACCTCGAGACCTATGAAAACTCCGGCCCGGATCCGCGTGCGGGCTGCGGCCTGGACCTGGTGGAGTCTGCTGCCCACGCTCTTAGCCGGCGAGTTCAGCCCGCCCCCCGGCACGAGCGACGGCTTCGCGGTCCCACAGCCCGGGCGGCGTTTCGAGTTCCCGCGCGATCATGGCAGCCATCCGGAGTTCAAAATCGAGTGGTGGTACCTCACCGGCCACTTGTACGGCGAAGCGGATCGGCGTTTCGGTTTCCAGGCCACTTTCTTCCGGCGCGCCGGCCCCCGATCCCCGAATGACAACGTCTTCACCAACACTCCCACACTCTTCGACCATGGCGAATTGCACCTCGCCCACATGGCGCTGTTGGATGTGCGGGAGAAAAGCTTCATCTACGAGGAACGCCTCAACCGGTCAGGGTGGGACGCCACGTCCAGCACCACCACGCTGGCCGTGCGCAACGGGAATTGGTCCTTGCGCCTGGGCACGAACGGAAGCCCCCCGTTGTTTCTCCTGGGATCCATTCGCGGGGAGACCGCGTTCTCGCTCGACTTGAGCCCGACCAAACCGTTGGTGCTGTTCGGCGAGAACGGTATTTCGCGCAAAGGCGCATCGGCAACGGCCTCGAGTTACTACCTGACCTTTCCGCGACTCCAGGTTTCGGGGCGCCTGACACTTGATGGCCGGGAGCAGGCTGTCCACGGTCAAGCCTGGATGGATCACGAGATCAGCAGCAGCCAACTCGACGACGACCAGGCCGGTTGGGATTGGGCCAGTTTACATCTCAACGACGGGCGCGAGATCATGGCCTACCGCATGCGCCAGCGGGACGGCAGCACGGACCCGTTTTCCACGCTGGCCTGGGTAGATACGCAAGGCCAGGTAACGCATCTCGGCCCGGCCCAGTTCACGTGGTCAACGCTCCGCACCTGGAAAAGCCCCGACACCGGCGGTGTCTATCCGGTGCATGTGCAACTCACCACGGTTGATCCCGCGAGCGGGCAATCGGTCCGGTACCTCCTGGAACCGCTGCTCCCGGAGCAGGAGTTGACCGGAAAACTGGGCGGGGTGGCGTATTGGGAAGGCGCCTGCCGCGTGCTCGATGCCTCGGACCAGGAAATCGGTTCCGCCTACCTCGAGCTCACCGGCTACGTCGGAAGCCTGACCGAGCGGTTCAGATAGAGGGTGTGACCCTGAACCTGTCACTCGATCCCCCCTTGCGGTGGTTTTCGAAATCACCGGGAGCGATACCCCCGACGAATCTCCATCGGCCATCCGGCCAAATGGGGTGATGGCGGTGCGGACGTGCTCTGGAACGACGCCGTGCCGGAGACCGGCGCTCCAACAACTCGGAGATGCACGGCCCGCGCTTCGCTCCGCGAATCTTGACTTGCGAGGCAGAGTGAAGGCATTTTCATCGCGCGTTCACCACAACATCTGGACCCATGCAAATGACTTCCCTCATCAAACGCTCGCCAGGCTCAGCCCTCAATCGCCGCGGTTTCCTCTCCACCCTCGGCGCGATCACCTCACCCCTGATCATCCCCGGCTCGGTCCTCGGCCTCAACGGCGCGGTGGCCCCCAGCAACCGCATCGTCTTCGGCGGCATCGGCATGGGCAACCGCGCCATGCATATCCTCCCCAATTTCCTCGCCTTCCCCGACCTGCATTTCGCCGCGGTCAGCGATGCCCGGGCCGACCGCCGACAGATTTCCAAAACGGCGATTGATCAACACTACGGCAACTCGGACTGCGACGATCTGCCCGACTTTCGCGATCTGCTCGCGCGGAAGGATATTGATGCGGTCTTCATCGCCACCGGCAACCGCTGGCATGCGACCGCCTCCATGTTCGCCGCCAAAGCCGGCAAAGACATCTATTGCGAGAAACCGATCAGCTTGACCATCCGCGAGGGACGCGAGTTGGTGACCATGGCCCGCCAACACGGCACCATCTACCAGGCCGGCACCCAGCGGCGCTCCACCCAATCCTACCAGTTCGCCCGCGAAATGGTCCGCCAGGGCCGCATCGGCAAAGTCCACACCGTCGATATGCAAATGTGGACCGGCGCCGCCATCCCGCACGAAAGCCCCAAACCCATCCCCGACGGCTGGAACTACGACATGTGGCTCGGCCCAGTCCAATGGCGGCCTTTCGTCCCCGCGCGCGTCAATGGCTGGGCCTATTTCTGGGATACCGGCGAAGGAATGCACACCGACATGGGCACGCACTACACCGACCAGATGCAGTGGGTGCTCGGCACCGACGACACCGGCCCCGTCGAGTTCGAAGCCACCGACCTCGTCTGGCCCGATCCCAAACAGTTCATGAGCGAAACCGCCATCTCCGGCACGTTCAAATTCCGATACGCCAATGGCGTGCGCGGCTATCTCTATCAGCGCGGCGCCTTTGCCGATCGCTACATCCGCTACGTCGGCGATGAAGGATGGATCCAAGTGGACGACGAGACCGACATCGTCACCGCCGAGCCCAAATCCATCCTCGACGCCAAGACCACCGGCTGGGTGAGCTGGGCCAACGCCGGCGCCCACATCCGCAATCTCCTGGATTGTATCCGCCGCCGCCGCCCAACCCTCTGCAATCCCGAAGTGGCGCACCGCGCCCAGACCATCTGCGAAGCCACCACCATCAGCGCCCGGCTCGGCAAGAAGCTAAGCTGGGATCCCGTGAAGGAACTTTTCAACGACGAAACCGCCAACCGCATGTTGTATCGCCAACCCCGCGCCCCTTGGCGTGTCTGAGGCGGGCCGCATAATTGAACTTTTACGAGATGCCAGCCATGAAATCCGAAATCCGAAATCCGAAATCCGAAATGCCGGAGCTCCCTCAACCCCGCACCGCCGACCACCTTCCACGCCCCACCCTTCGACGTTCGACGTTCGACGTTCAGCGTTCGGCGTTCCGTGTTCCGCGTTCCGCGTTTTTCCCATTTCTTCTCGCCGCCCTGCTCCCCTTTCCCGCCCTTGCCGCCGACCTGAATCAGGCCGTAACCGCCGCCATGCGCTACGAATCGGGCCTTGACGTCGTGCCGCTGCGCCAAATCGAACAAGCCGTCCGCGACGCGGTCGCCAACCCCAGTCAGCGCCCCGCCCTCGAAACCGCCCTGATCCGATTGCTCGCACCCGAGGCCACGTTCGAAGCGCGCCGCTTTGCCTGCATGCAACTGGCCTCTCTGGGAAGCGACGCTTGCTTGCCGGCGGTATCGGACCTGTTGAAACAACCCGAAACCGTCGGCATTGCCTGCCTGGCACTCGGCACGCATCCCTCCACCAAAGCCGACGACCTGCTGTTACAGGCGCTGACAGCCCACCACGGTGATACCCGCGTCCAAATCATCGTCACCCTCGGCGACCGCCGCGGAGCGCAAGCCGTCACACTCCTCGGACCACTGGCCCGCGACACCGACCGAAACACGCGGGAAGCCGCGATTGGCGCGTTGGGAAAAATCGCCAGCCCGGACGCTTTAGCCTTGCTGGCCACCCTCCGCCGCGACGCCAATACCGAAATCGCCCGCCTCGCCGCGCTGGCTTCGCTCGCCGCCGCCGACACCGCCGCGTTGAACCACGCCAACAACATTTCCACCTCGATCTACGAGGAACTGCTCGCCTCCGACCAACCGCTCTACGTGCGACGGGCAGTCCTCGAAGGTTTACTGCGCATGGATGCCGACGGCGGCGCGCTACGCAGCCTCAACGTCCTGCGCGGCACCGAAACCGCCCTGAAACCGTCCGCCCTGTTTCACGTGCGCACTCTTCGGGATGAATCGGCTTCCAAAGTCTTTGCCGGCGAGTTGTCCCGGCTGTCTCCCACGGAGCGCGTCTTGCTGATCGATTCTCTGGCCGCCCGGAATGACGCCGCCGCCCGCGAAGCCATCGTGGCTCAAACTCAGGCCCCGGATGAAACCGTACGCCAAGCGGCCGTGGTGGCGCTGGTCCAGGTGGGCGACGCCACCGTGGTCCCAGCCCTGGTCGCGGCCCTGGCAAAGAGTGCCCCGTCACGGCAGCAACCAATCGAGATGGCTCTCGCCAGCCTCAAAGGTGGAGCTCAGGTGGATCAGGAAATAATCCGCGCACTGGAAACCGGGCCGGCTGCCGCCCGACCCGGATTGATCAACGCCACGGCGCGTCGCGGCTCGAAGAGCGCGGTTCCGGCCTTGTTGACACTGGCGGCAAGCGCCGATGCCGCCACCGCCCGGGCCGCCTTTCGCGCGTTGGGCCAACTGGCCGAGCCCGCCTCGCTGCCCGCAATGCTCGAGCACCTTTTGAATTTGAAGAGCCCCGCCGCTCGCGGTGAGGCCGAGGCTGCGGCCATGAAACTGTTGGAACGTGAGCCGGACTCGAACCGCCGTTCCCTCGCCGTGATTCAGGCCCTGTCTCAGACGAAAGACGCGGAGGGACGACGTTCGCTGATCGCGCTCCTGCCCGCTTGCGGCGATGAGCCGGCGCTGGCCACCGTGAAAGTGGAGCGCACCAGCGCTGATGCGTCCCTGCGCGAGGCCGCTTTGCGCGCCCTGGCGGATTGGCCCAACGCCGCCGCCGTCGATGCGTTGCTGACGGAAGCCGAGCAGGCCACCGAGAACAACGAGCGTGTCCTCGCCTTGCGTGGCGCGGTGCGATTGCTGCGGCAATCCATTGACCTGCCACTCGTCGCCATCAAGTTCCAGTTCCAGAGGGCTTTGACCTTGGCTCGAAATGACGACGAAACCAAGCTGGTCCTCAGCGGCCTCGCCGGCGTGCAGCATGGATTCGCGCTGCAACTGTTGGCGCCGCACCTGGACAACCCCGCTGTTCGCGCCGAGGCCGTGCAGGCCGCGATGACCCTCTCCCGACGGTTGTGCGGGGCTTTCCCCGAGCCCACCAAAGCCGTGCTGCAGAAACTGGCCAGTCTGCCGATCGAGCCCGCCGTCAAAAAGTCAGCCGCAGATTTGCTCGAGGTCATGGGCCATTTCGGTGATTTCATCCTGGGTTGGCAGGTGGCCGGCCCGTTCGTCGAGACTGGCAAAAGTGGCGAAGCGTTGTTCGACGTGGTTTTTCCACCGGAACAAAAGGACTCGCCGACCACCACATGGCAGATCATGCCAGCCGGGCGCTTGATGGATCGGCCATGGCAGCTTGACCTCGCCAGCTTGTTCGGTGGCGACCACCGCGTCGCCTACGCGCGCACCTGGATTCTTTCCGAAACTGCGCAACCAGCCCGCCTCGAGATCGGTTGCGACGATGGCATCAAAGTGTGGCTGAATGAACAGGTCGTCATCTCCGCCAACCGAAGCGGTGATGTGGTTCCCGGTGCGGAACATGCCGCCATCACCCTGAACGAAGGCTATAACGAACTGCGGCTCAAGATCACCCAATGGACCGCCGGCTGGGGTTTCTGCGCCCGAATCGCGAAACCGGATGGCGCGCCGCTGAGTGGTTTGAACGTCACAACCGTGCACCCTGCCGTTCCCCGCTACCTCGGAAGCCCCGCCCGCTGAGCCGAACGCGATCAACCACCAGAGCATCGGCAATAGCCAATGCGTGCGCGTCGCAACACCTTGCGAATGCGTGACAAAGGAAGACTTCACTTTGAACCTGTCCCCCTGTCCGGCGCCACTCCCATGTCTTGACGCAGCCCGCCAGCTACCCTCTCTGTCTCGCAAGACCTTCGCCACAGCCTTGGTCGTCACCTTGATCGCTTGATCGCTTTAACCTCTCGCGAATGTGAGGGGACCGGCTTTGGAACCGTCGATAAAGGTAGCGAACTCAGACCCAGCTCAAGATCTTTATGATCAACAATAAGCATCTTAGCGACTATAAACCTGTCACCCTATCCCCCCTCCCGTGCGTCTGGTCGTGCCTGACCCCGTAGCGCAGGTTGCCCAGCCTGCCGAACCGTCTGCTCGACCCGCCCGCATCCCCCCGGCATAGCTGCGTCCGCATTGCGCATCTCGCTGTCAATCAGCACCTACCGCTCGACAAATAGGGTGACAGGTTCAGCGTTTTGCGCTCCTTGAACAGGAATGATTTTGTCGCCACATGATTTTGTCTCCCTGCGGACAGGATCAACGCCGAGGACAGAATCATGGGAGGGTAATCATGCGGGGTTCCTCGGCATAGTGGACGGAGGAGGGCAGTGCCACGAACCTGTCACCTAGTTTGCCCTGCGGATCCGATTCCGGTTGGTGGATAATCCAGCGAAGATAGAGTGACAGGTTCGCAGTGTGCCCCATCTACGATTGGGGCAATGGCGCCGCCGCCGAAGCTGCCAACCGTATTCTCGACCGCTACGGCCATGTCTACCTCGACCGCCGACGCAGTCTGGCCTTCGGCGTCGATACCGTCCGCGTCCGTCCCGTCGGACGGGGCTGGAAAATCGTCAATCTCGATGATACACCACGCCTGCTGCGCGTGGTCAGCGACGATGGCAAGGTCCGCGAAGGGCGACTCGAGAAGAGTCTGCGCATTCGCTAAATCGGGCTGGTTAGGGAAAGCCGCTCATGCTCGAATATCGGCACGGCGTCGGGACTTGAATGCTACACTACGCGCGGCCGCCTCTTGCTCTTGCTCTTGATCTTGATCTCGCTCTTGATCTCCGGTGAAGTTCGGCAGAGCAAGAGCAAGACGGAAGCTCCCTCATATGATTCCTGATCATCGAACCACAACCCTCGCCAGTCGCATGCGCCCACTGCTCATCACCCTACTGTTCGCGTTTTGCTCGACCCAAGCCGCCACGCGGGCCGAGCAACTTCCCTCATCCCGCATCCCCGTGCTCTACTCCAGTGACCTGTTCCATCCGCATGACGATCCCGACGATCACTTCGACATCGCCACGCTCTACGCGATCCCCGAGTTCGACGTTCGCGGGATTGTGCTCGACCAGGGCGCCCTGCAGATCTCGCGGCCGGGATCGATTCCCGTCGCCCAGCTCAATGCGCTGACCGGTCGCAACATCCCCGCGGCGATCGGTCTCGCCTCCAAATTGGTGTCACCCACCGATCCCGGGCTGGATCAGCCGGAACCATTCCAGGGCGGCGTCCGTTTGATTCTTGATACCTTGCGGTCGGCCACGCGGCGCGTGGATATCATCGCGGTCGGATCCATGCGGGATCTGGCAGCGGCCTTCAACCGGGAACCGGAACTGTTCCGCCAACGGGCGGGTCGGCTGCTGCTGTTTATCGGCGAGGCCTCAGACCCGGCCTTTCGCGAGCACAACGTCAACCTCGATCCGCACGCTTACGTCGCCTTGATGCGGTCCGGCCTGAATCTTTACTGGGTGCCGTGCTTCGATGGCGGCCTCTGGCGCAACGCCGGGCATGCCTCCTTTTGGCAGGCTACACACGCCGACCTCCTCCACCTCGCGCCACCCGAACTCGTGCGGTTCTTCATCTACGCGCTCGAGAAGGAAACCACCGACCCGCTGGCGTTTCTCCGTCAACCGGTTGATCCCACTCGACGCGAAAAGCTCTTCCGGCAAACCCGCAACCTCTGGTGCACCGCGGTCTTCCGGGCCCTGACCGTGCCGGATGAACCGAGCGGCGACGGCTTCGAATTCGAGACGGTGAAACTCTCGCTCGGCGTTGATGCCGCATTGCGCTCCTCCACCGACTTTCCGGCAACCACGGTCAAACGCTTCAAGGTGCGCGATGCCGAGCGATACGGACCGGTGATGACCCAGGCAACTGCCGGGATCCTGGCCCGGTTCCCAGTAGCGTCGGGGCATTCCGGTCACGCCCATACCCAAGAGTAAGACCACGTCGGAGCCGCATACGGACGTCGCCTTCCACTGCGGAATTGGGCGTCCAACACCGCTTGTGCACGCACGCACCCGAGCCGATCCTCTTCCGCTCCACCCCACTTCTGCCCCCCTCGTCACGCCATCCGGTGCAGGCCCGATTTTATGTCGCATATGCGACATAAAATATGGCCTTCCAAGAAGGGGGATGTGGTCTTGCCAAAGCCGTCCCCGGCTGGTGCCGGGAGCTGCGTTCGCAGTCGACGCCGCTCCCGGTCCTGAACTCCAGGCCGCCGCCAGCCGGCGCTGGCAACAAGACATCGCGGCACTTGAAACGCGCGACCAACGCGAGTCCGACCTGGCGGTGTTTGCGGACCGCTTGATCTTGCCGCACCGATTTCGGGCACTCGTGCTGTCAGCCGGCAACGGCGTGCCGGAGGTTCCGAAGATGCCACGCCCGAAGAGGAGACGGGCTGGTTGGATTAGCATCATAAAAGTACAGGAACAGTGTACGGACTTGGGGCAACTGAAACCGGCTGACGTCGTATGTCTATGATTATCAGACTTATGAGACCCATGGCACCGGAGGTGCTAAAGCGAGGCTTGTCATTTTATTAACGTAAACTAATCAAAAGACCGATTATGAAACCGAACCGGCATCATGCTCGAACGCCCCGGCATCGCGGCTTGTATGTGGTCTGCCCGCTTCTGGCCCTCCTCCTCGCCGCCCTGCATCTCTTCGTCTCACCAGGACCTGCCCTCGACGCGCTCTACGGTGGCATCATCCTCGCCGCCTTGCCCACCTGGGATCGGCGCTTTCTCGGTCGCCTTGCCGTCGGCTGCTCCTTTCTTATCCTCCTGGCCGGGCTGTTCGATCAAGCCCATGGCACCGCGGGGTGGCTGGTGCTGGCGAACACTTGCATTGGCTTATTGGTCGTGTGGGGGGCGGTGCGGCTTTGCTGGCATGCCATCGGCGCGCACAAGCAACAGGTGCGGGCGGCGACCCACCCCACGCCAGCCTCGGGCTGCAACTGCGACTGGCGGGGCCGCATGCTGACCATGTGCGCCTGGAGCAAACAGCTCAAGGACGGTGGGAGTTGGGTGCCGGTGGAGGAGTTCTTCAATCGGCATTTCAAGATCCGCATTTCCCATGGCGTCTGCGAACAGATCCGCGACGGTCTGATCGGACAGGCCAACGAAATGCGGGTAACGGACGAAGTCCAGACCCTGCCCATCCAGCGCTGCTAACCCGCAGCGGTTTCGCCGTTGGCTGGCTACGGCTGCTGGGGTTGGAGTTGCTGCATCATTTGCCGCTGCATCGCGCGGGATTGCTCGACCGCTTCCCGCGCGCTCTGTTCCGCCGCGGAATAGGCGATGGTCGCCTGGTCTTTGAGCGCCTGGTTGTATTCCGTCCAGAACTCGCGCTGCTTTTGCTGCGTCAGATGCCGGGTGATATCTTCCTTGACCTCTTCAAAGGGCATGCTGCCGGCGGGCTTCTTGTCGGTGACTTTGATCAGGTGATATCCAAAGCTGGATTTCACGATGTCGCTGGTTTGACCCACCTCCAACTCGAACGCCGCCGCTTCAAACGCCGGGTCCATCTGACCTTTGCCAAAAAAACCGAGGTCACCGCCCTCCGCGCTCGAAGGGCAGGTCGAAACGGCCTTGGCGACTTCGGCAAAGGCCTCGCCGCCGTTGAGGCGCGCCTGCGCGGCCTTAATCTTCTCGAGCTCCGCGGGATAGTCACTCTCGGTGATGCCGCGTTTGCCGCAGAGAATATGACTGGCTTTGACCTGTTCGGGTTGGGTGAAGTGCTGGGGATTCTGGTCGAAGAACAATTTCGCGTCGGCTTCGGTGATCTTGGCCGGGTCCATTTCCGCTTCCATCAGGGCATCGACCCGCAGCTTGAGGCCGACCTGCTCTTTCAAGTCGGCCATGGTCATGCCGTACTCCGCGGTTTCCTTCTCAAGTTCTTCCACGGTTTGATTGCGCTGGCCCGCGATTGTTTGAATGGCCTGGACAACCTGCTCCTCGGTCACGGCTATGTTCTTCTCATCCAGCTTTTGCGCAATCAACTTCATCTCGACCAGCATGTCGACCACGCTGGCGCGGAGCATTTGCTTTTGTTCCCAGGGACTTTCCATCCCCTCGGGCATCCGCTGTTTTTGGACGGCAACGCGTTTCTCAACCTGCTCACTGACCTCGCCTTCGGTGATCTGCTTGCCATTGACGGTGACGACCGTCGCGGCGGGATCAGCCGGCGGCGCCGGTTGCGCCAGTGCGCCGGGAGACGCCACTTCTGCCACCGGAAGAGCAACTTGCGGCTGCGTTGCCGTGGGTGCGCCGGTTGGCGGGATCGGCTGTGAACTTTTCTGATTGTCGCAGCCGCTCAACAAAACGACCGCGGTAAGGATGCTCAAGAATGCCAAGGATTTCATCATTTGCCGATAGCTTATAGAATCGTGTCTCTTCGAGTGGCGAGAACATGCCCTAGCCCGGGGGAGCGTCAAGCGGAAACAGGCAAGGGAGTATTGAATTTGAATACGATAGACCAAGCGGAGATAATGCAGCTTGAGCTCGCCGAGCGCGACGTGCATGGACTTCGTAGTGCTGGGCGCGTGCGCGCATTTGAGCTCGAAGGGGCCAGGCTTCACCGCTGGTGAGGAGGCGTCCTTGGTTGAAGCGTGGCCATCGTGGTCCACCGGGGTTGGTTGCCGGTGGACTGTGCCTCCTCGGTGCTTCTTCGCGCTACCGCAGGAACTTCTCCAACAGCTCGAAGGTCGCCAGCGGTTGATCGTGATGATGAGTGACCGCCTGGCAGGCGGGCAGCGTGTTCAAGCCCACGGGCAGGCGGGCGGCTTCGCCGAACTCAAACCCCTCGATCACGATCGGAATGATCCTCTTTTTGCACTCGAACGCGTGCACAATCTCCCGCCGTAACCAGTCGCTGTCGAGCGTGATTCTCTCGTCGAGCGAACCAGGGGAAAGAATGAGAATGAAGTTGGGCACCCGCTCGATCTGCCGCAGCAACTGCACCGGGTATTCGCCCGCCTCGAGACTCGTCACATCCAGGTAAACCGCGTAACCCCGGGCGCGCAACTCGCTCCGGACCGCCAACGCGAACGCACTCCCGCGGTCCCGGCGGTAACTGATGAATGCCACCACCGGCAGGTACGGCCAGACCCACGCAGCCAGCGCGGCAAGTGGCAGTTGGATCAAACCCGCGCTGAGCCAATTCCACCACCATCCGAAGTGCCACTGCAGCATCAGGCTGCTCGCACCCAGCAGCAGAAAAACGACGGGGGTCAGCCAGAGGACATGGCGTCGCCCCGCCCGGATGAACAGTGCGACCACGCCCACACCAAAGCCTGTGACCAACAAACCTTGCCGCGGATCGTCCACGCGCCGCAGCCAGTCGCCCCGCACCAGGTTCGCATAGGCGTTCGCGAGCACCTCAACCCCGGGCGCGAAATCGTGCCCAACCCGGGTGTAAGGCGTGGCAAAAACGTCACGCATTCCGCTGGCCGGTGTAACCGCGGGATCGAATCCCACAAACACGGTCTTGCCGCGAAGTAAATCGGGCGTCAGTTTGCGTCCATCCACCTCGAGGACTTCCCCCAGCGTCACCCGCGCGATTGACGGCGGCGGCCCGTAAAAGTCAATCCACCGCTCGGCAGCGGGCGACGCGCCGGGTGACAGCAGCCCGCTTTGGCGGGCTGCCAGCCAGATCGCGGCCTCATGACCACGCCAGGCGGTCAACATCCGCCGCACGCCAAAGCCGGCATCGAGTGGCCCTGCCAGCAGCAATCCCCAGCCCGCCGCGTTCGTGGCGAGCTGGGGGGTGGGCGGCATCCATTGCACAAGCTGCGCGGGAATTTGATCGTCCACCCGATGCATGCTGATTTCCGGAATCCCGCCCAAAATCACCCGCCCGTGGCGTCGCATGGCCGCCGCCAGGAATTCGTCTTCCCCGGGACGCGGGTTGCGGAAAAGTATGTCGAATACCACCACCTGCGCACCTGCTTCCCGCAGACGATCCACCAACCGGGCATGCACTCTGCGGTCGGGTGGCCAATCACGTTCGCCCAGGGCATCCAAGGACGCACGGTCCTCGATCACCACGATCACGTTTGTTTCCAGCACTCGGCTGCGAAACAAGAATGGCACATCGTAACTCCAGGTGGCCAGACCTTCTCCCAACGGAAACCACACCATCGCCAGGCCGAAGGCAACGATGCTCACAGCGCTGAATAACCAGCAGTTCCGGCGCGCTTCGGGATCTTGTTCCAGGGAGTGCATGCCTTAAAAATTGAATCGCAATCGCGCGTAGAATGTCCGTTCGCGTGGCAGTTCGGCGTAATAGTTCAGCGGACTGAGCCGGTAATCCTCGTCGGTCAGATTCAAGACGCCCAGCGTCACATCGCCCCGCCGACGTGGAAACCGGTAGCCGGCGAAGATATTGAACTGCGGAAACGCCTCATCCGACGAGCGCACGCCGGGCTCCTCAAGTTCCTGGCCGAACCACCAACACTCGCCCCGGGCGAACCAGCCGGAAACACCTTGCCAGGCTACGGCAGCCCGGAATTCGTGCAAGTCGGCCCTCGCCCGTGTGGTGCGCTCGAAGTTGGTGGTCGCGGGAATCGTGGGGAGACGGCGCTCGAGTTCCGAGCGGGTGAACTGGTACTGCAACTCGCCGAACCATTCCGGCGCCAAAATGTGATTGAGCGTGATCCGGCCGATGGACTCATCGTAGCGCAATTGTTCGATGCTCTGTACCGACTCCGCGGGCGGCGCATTGGCAAAATCCATGGCAAACAGACCGAATTGACGCTCGACTTCCTGCCTCCGTAGGCCACCCTGCGGCGTCAACCTGGTGCGCTCCCCCAGCTTCAGATCCATGGCCACACCCACCAATTCGTACTCGGGCGCCTCGACCGACCCCACCACGGACTCCGAGACGATCGACCGGAATGACTGCGCAAACCCCGCCAGTTGCGTCGGCTCAAGTCGCACGCTCTCATCGTAGCTGGCACCGCCAACCGCACGGGCGCACGCCGCGCGGAACGTCAGCCAGGGCACCACGTTCCAGATGACGGCCGCTTTGGGGGACCACAGCTGCTTGTCGGCTTCTTCTTCGCTCAAGGGCGGTCGGCGGTAATTGGCCGGATAGCTCAGATCGTCATAAGCCAATCCCCCCATCAACAGCAATCCCTCCACGATTTCCCAATGATGGTAACCGTAGACCGACAACCGCCAATAGTCCGCATCTGATGCCGAAACCGCCGGCAACGCGAACAACGGCGCGAGGTCCGGCGGCGGTTGGTCCAACTCCGCATCAGCGTCGAATCCGCCTGCCTGCCACCGAACCCCGAAGAGATCGGTGTGCCGGTCTCGCTGGATAATCTGCTGCAACTCGACGGTGTAAGTCTCGAACTCGGAACGATACTCCACCGCGAAAGGAACCACGTTCGTCGGGTCGGCAAACCCCGGGGGATTCACCACCGCAATGCGTTGGTCCGCGGCACGGTCACGGAACCGCTGTTCGTTCGCCAGCCGACCCACCAGGCCCAAGCTGTGTATGCCCGGCCCCCATTGATGGTGCCACCCCCCCAGCAGCATCGGCGCCTGCTGTTCTTCAAAGCGGAAATCGGGGCGCGCATCGCCAGGATCGTGATACTGGAAGTGGTCGCCGGCGTCGTAATCCTCGTATTTAATGAGCAGGAACGCGGCGTCCTGCAGGCCGAATTGGTGTTTTAACCGTGTATACCACTCCAACCGGGCGAGGTCGTTGTTAGGCCGCACGCCGTCCTCGCATTGGTAATCCAGATCGAGCGCGTAGCTGGTGCGCCCGACGGTGCCGAAATGTGAAGCCACCTGCCGAACCGCGCCACGACTCCAATACTCGGTGCTGTTGTTCAATCCGAACTGTTTGCCGGCAAACAACCGCGAGTACTCCTGCTGCGACAGATGCTGCGACAGCATCCCCGCCCCCACCGGCGCCAGCAGACTGGCCAGTAAATGCTCGTTGAACCACTGGCTCTCAAATCGAAGATGAAATCGCGTTGGATCCCGCAACGCCTCGTAGCTGCTCGCTAGATTCAGGTGCGCCGAATAATTCCCGTAGTCGAAGGCCACCGCCCGCGCGGACTCCGCCAAACTCACGTCCGTCATTCCGGCGTCCGCAAACACCGCCGCCAGGTTCGCGCTGCGCACCGCCTGGTCCTGGTCGAGCAACAGCTGCGACCGGTATACCTGCCGGTTGTCATTGCGCCGCACTGATTGCTCCAGATCGCGAATGGCTGCCGCCGTCCGATACTGGTCGTGCATCAACAAGGCCGCATACAACCAGGGCGTCGGATCCATCGCATCCCGCCCCTTCGCCAACTCCAACTCAGCGACTGCCAGCTCCTGCAGCTCCCGCCGCAATCCGGGTTCGCGCGTGAACAGCGCCTCGTGGGCGTATGCCTTGCCCAGATAGCTCCGCAACAACCACCGGGTCGGTTCCAATATCGCTGCCGCCTGCAAATCCGCGCGCCCCGCCGATACCTGGCCTTGACGGATCCGGCCGAGCCCACGACCCAGCCACGCGTTTCCCAGCATCGGATCCTGCTCGATCGACCGTCCGAATGCCGCCTCCGCCTCCGCGACTCGATCCCGCGCCAGCCATAGAAAGCCCGACAGCGCGTAGGCCTGCGCGTTGCCCGGCGAAAGCTCCAGCGCCCGCTGAATCGCCCGCTCCGCCGCCGACACCCGGCCAAAGCTGAACTCCAATTCGCCCAACCGCGCCCAGCCGAAACCGAAATCCTGCGAGATCTCCACCGCCAGCCGGGCCGCCTCCCGGGCGCCATCGAGGTCATGGCGCGATTGACGGTAGTAAGACAAACCCAACCACTGGCTGGCGTTGGTAGCCACCACTGGACCCGCCCATGATTGGCCTCTCACGGCCGCCAACATCCAGCCCAAGGCCAGCGCCGCCGGATGCCCGGCATCCTCCGCCGCCACCCCCCAGCCCTCTTCCGTCACCCGCCCCGCCGAAAACCGCAGCGCCGCCAGAAACAAACGCTCGTCCGCCGTGGCTGCCTCCCGATTGGTGGGATAAACCGCTATACAGAGCGTCATAAGTAATGCAGCATATTGCGATTGCCATTATGTATTTC
>JAHDYP010000019.1:0-20069 GCA_023383055.1 Verrucomicrobiota bacterium
CGAACGCTACCAAAGGCACCGCGAAATGGCTACACTATTATTTAAACCGCTCTAATACCGCCGTCCTTAAGCGCCTCGCTGAAATCGACAAAACCCTCCTGATCCATGATTCCGCCCTTTCGTGAAATCTACCAATAACTCCGTCTCCTACTGGAACCACCACCCGCACCGCCAAAACCGCAGATCGGTTTCCACGTGAGGGAGAGCGCCCCACCGTATCGCATCCGCCGACGCATCCGAGGCGCGCAACTTCCCTCGGTCATCACTACGATCAACACCCAGATCGCCACAGCGCTCAGCGGGTTGACAAGCGGTGTGCGGCCGCAAGACGCAAAACTCGATTTCGCCACAGAAACGGTTTTGGACGTTGCCCGTGCGCTCAGGTTCAAGCTCGCCGACACCGGTCTTTCACTCGAGGGAATCCGACAGTCGGGGTTGGGCTACTCGAACCTTCTCTTCATGGCGACAGTGATCGTTGAACTTCCCGGGGCGAAGGAAGCGGATTTGACCCTGTTTCTCGTCGAGGAACCGGAAGCTCACTTGCATCCGCAACTGCAGATGCTCGTCCTCGGGTTCCTACTGGAGAAAGCGCGGGAATCCAGCAGCGCGAAGGTCCCTTCAGGACAGCCCGAAGGTCGTATCCAGGTAATCGTCTCCACGCATTCGCCCAACTTGACTGCCGGGGTTTCACCAAAGCATCTGGTCGTGGTTCGATCCCAACGCCTCCAGGGGTACGTTCAAGCGTCGGGGGCGAATGGTTCACCCACTCATCGAGGCGACCTTTGAGACGCGTTTCGTCAGTCCGGAGCCATGGACGACGATGCCCGGCCTGCTCTTTGCCCAAATTCGGGAGAAGTATCCCGAGTAGAAGACCTTGCCGGTGGCCCAGGTGCCCGAGGAGCTAAGGCGCCAGGATCCGGCCTTGATTCACCTGCCGCTGATTCAATTCCTAAGTGAGTCGTTTTTGATCCAGTTAGGGCCGCGGGTGGTCAGCCTCGTCACGAAGCCGAACAGTTATCCGGGATGGGTGGCCATCGAGCGGGAACTTGGCTGGTTGTTGGTGCGATTGAAAGCCGCGGGGTTCGTTGGAGAAACGGAGCGATTGAGCGCGCGCTACATTGATTTCTTCCAAGGCGACGTGTTCAGCAAGCTCCGGCTCGGCCTCCAAGTCGACGGCCAGCCGTTGCAGGGATTGCAGACCGATCTTACCACGGTGCTACGGCGAGGCGCGCTCACGATTCGGTTGAACGTCACCAACGGCGCGGTTGTCGCAACCAAGGATGGCCCCAAGCAGGGGAGCGTCTTGGATGTGGATGCCTGGTTCGGGCCGATTGAGGTGGATTTGTTCGGCAATGGCTTGGCGCGTTTTGGCGAGGCGCACCAGGCGATCAAGGGCCTGTTCTTCGGCTTAATAGAGCTTGATCTGCTCGCGACCTTAAACCCGAGCGTGTTTCTGACCGACCGCGGGGGCATCGAGCTTTGCTGGGAAGATCGGGAGGGCAAGTCGATTCAGGTCGAATTCACTGCGACAGGGGCGGAGTTTTTCCATTCCGCGAGCGAGGAGGAAGGCGTGGTGCCCTTCGACGGTTTGGCGCAGTTGGCCAGCCGACTGTCAGGGTAGGCATGTCGCTGCCACCCGCCGAAGAAGTCGTTCGCGCTGTGGAATTGACTGTCGAGCCGAAACCGGAGGACTGGAATCCGGCGCATGCGGAGACATTCGCCGAACGGTTCCGCGGAGTGAAGGGGCACCCGTTCGAGTTTGGCTTTGACCTGCGGCTGGTTTCCGAGAAGCTGGGGGATCCGATCCGCTGGAGCACGCCGCGTCGGATTTTCGTCAACTCGATGAGCGACCTCTTTCACCTTCGGGGGCTTGCGTGGTCTCCAGGCAGAGGGCCAGCTTGACGAGGTGAAACAGGTCCGCCCGGCAGAACGGCAGGTCCAACCGCCGCGCCAGATCCTCCGCCGAAGCGGCTTTCAGCCATGCCAGCGCCTGGAAGCCGCCGAGCGCCAGGTCGGGCGGATCGATGAAGTTCTCGCCGAAATGCACCTGCCGCTCTTCGCCGGTCAGATGCCAGGTGCGATAGAGCGTCTCGAAGGTCATCCAGACCTGCGCGACCGCCCCAGGCGCTTTGCCCCTCATCAAGGCGGCGACTTCCGGGGTCAGGTTTCTAAACAAGGCGACCTTGTGCCGGTGCGGCGCGACGCGGAAGGAAATCCCGTCGCCTTTTCCGAGGAAGGGATCGAGTTCACCCGAGCCCTTGAACGTCGTGAGGGTTCCGCTGGTGGCCGCGCGCTTCCACCAGGCCGCGAGCGCTTCCGCCGTTTGCTCGGCGTGGGCGGTCGCGCGTCTGGCGGTTTCCGGATCGCCCGCCTTCTCGGCGATGCGCGCCAGGGCCAGCAGCGACGCCAGGTAGCGGTTGGCGAAGAGATCGCCCTGGGCGCCGTCCAGGCGCCAGCCGGTCTTGCCGAAGGCGTCGTAACTCTCCTTGATCTGTGGCCAGGCCTGGAGGACCCGCGGCCATTCGTCACAACGCTCGGCGTGGAGCCAGACGGCGTGAACGTTGCCGAAGGGATGATGCGGCTGGTCTTGCGCCGCGCGCTCCCACACTTCATCCGGCGTCCAGAAGAACTCACGGCGCGCGCCTCTCTGGAGGGGATACCAGGCATCCTTCGTAAACGGCGGATGGGTGGTCCACTCCCTTGCGAGGAAGGATCTCGCCTGTTCCTTCAGGCGATCGTCCAAATGCGGCCAGGCCCAAGCCAGGGCCTCGAAGGTGTCACCGCTGTGGTCGAAAGAGAAATCGCGTCCGGCCAAGCCCGGCTCCACGAACAGCGGCGCCCAGGTTTGCGAGAGCAACTCGGCGACACCGGTGTTCAGGGCCTCGCGCAGTCGCCGTTGCGTCAACGCCCGCGGTGGGGGTGTCTGCTCGGTGGGCACGGCCGCGCCGTCGATGGCAAGGTCTTCCGCTGGGTCGCCCCGCTCGCCCGCCACGAGGCAGAGGATGCGGCTGCCGGTGATCCAGTATAGGCGGTTGCCGCTCACGGCCACGCTGCCGCGTCCGGGCCCATGCCATTCGTTGCGCGCCCATGGAGGGGAGCGCAAGCCGCCGTAGGTGTCGCGCTCGCCCCAGATCGTGAACAGCTCGCGGGTCTTCAGGCTGAAGCCGCTCAGGGTGCCTTGGTGCGCGATCAGCACCGTGTCGCCCGCCATGGTGAAGCTCTGGCTTTCGTCGGCGGTGCCCCAGAACGTGTTCCAGGGCGGTTGCCGGCCCCGCGGGTGTTCGAGCGGAGCGATGCGGTTCGTCTCAAGGTCCAGCAGGCCGAGCGCGACGAGCGGGGCGACGCCGTGATTCCAATTGCCGTAGGCGCTGCGGTAGAAAACCAGCAGGCGACCGTCAGCAGCTTGGGCGGGCATTGCACCAACCGCCTGACAGCCCGCCACCCAGAGCACGGGGGCGGTAACAGCTTCCTGGCCGGTGGCGGCGTCCAGCACAAAGAAGGTCCGCGCGTCTCGGCGTTCCTCCAGATGACGAATGATCGCCCGTTGCTCCTGCTCCCAAAGCTCCGGTGTTCCGCGCGCCTCAGGGCTCTTGATCCATGCGTCCACCTTCTGCAAGCCGCTGTCGTCCACGCCGGCGTTCCGGCACAGCATCGTCCGGTCGCGCCCGATGTGCTGGCCCATGTTTCGGATGGGGTTGCTGCGCACGATGACGAGCAGGCGGCGTTGGGTTTCGACGATGATCGGATAATAGTCGCGGACCGTTTGGCCGGTCAGCGGATCGGAACTCCACCCTGCCCGGCCGCTGGCAGAGTCACGGCAGTGAACACGCATGTCCTCCGAGGTGACGAAGACCCGTCCCCCTGCCACGGCGGCGGTCTGGCGGATGGGCGCACCCAGAGGCTGACGCCAGAGCGGCTTGCCCGACTCGAGGGCGACGGCCAGGAAATCGCCGGCCCGTGTCCCTATGAACACTGTGTTCTCGGCAATGACCGGCGCCGCGGAGAAGCCCCCTCGGCCCGCGTAGAGGCTCCAACCAAGTTTCCCGGTCTCCGCATCCAGGGCGTAGAGGTTGCCGTCCGTGCTGCCGACCACCACGCGTCCGTCCTCATACGCGGGAGACTGCAAACAGGCCCCGTGGGTCTGGAAACGCCACCGTGTTCGGCCCTCAGTGGCGTCCAGGGCATACACGTTGCCGCTGTGGGTGGCGGCGAACACGCGATGACCGGCCACGATCGGTTCCATCGCCGTGCCCAGCCGTTCGCCTGAAAAATGCCGCACCCAGGCCAGGCGCCACGGCGGGCGCGGCGTCTCCGGGGTGTAACCCGTGTGCCGGGCGTTGCCGTGAAGGGCCGGCCAGTCCGCGGCACCAGCCCAAGCCACAGGCGCCAACCAGACGAGGGTCCAGAGACAAGACGTACGCGTGGTCATATTCACGTTCCGGCTCGACCGTACGACGCGCTGCCATTCTGGCAAGAGTACAATCGGCTAAGGTGTCATCCCTGACGCTTCATCGCCACTGCCTTGAACCAGGTGTAAAAGAAGGTTCCTTCGTCCACCACGTCCACGCGGGACAGGTCGTGAATACCCTGCTCGAAAACGTCTTCGGCCACGAGATGGTCTCTCAGTATCCGCGGTTCGGCGGACTGCACCATCGGCACGATGATGTGGTCCACCATGCCGTCGCGCAGAGCGGGTTTCAGTCGGTCGGCATAGAGCCACGCCGGTTGGCACCTCTGCACGTCGTAACCGGCTTCGGTCAGCAGCGGCGTCAACCGCCGTCCGATGTTCGGGTCGTGGCCGAAGTTGCGTTGGGCGTGAATGAGACCGTTCCACGCCGCGAGGGAGGCCGGGGTTTCCGGGTGCCAGAAGCACGATCCGTGGTCGCCTTCGATGGCGGTGATGGTTCCGCCGGGAGCCAGCACCCGCTTCAGTCCGACCAGGGCGCCGACGGGATCGTCCAAATGTTCCAGGACGAAGCACACGAAGATATGATCGAACGACTGGTCCGCAAAGCCGAGGCGGTGGATGTCCTCCCGATGAAACGAGACCTGTCTGAATCCCGCCTGAGCTTTGAGCTGCCGGGCCGTCGCCAGCGACTTCTCAGAAATGTCGACACACGTGAACAGCGCGTCGGGACTGCGCTTGACCAAGAGCCGCGTCTGACCTCCCACCCCGCACCCGGCCTCCAACACCCTCGCCCCTGCAGGATAGGCGGTGCCGGTGTGGAGGATGTCCTCCAGAATATCCGCCTGCTCGTACAACCGCCGTGTTTCCCGCTCTGAGTAGCCATGCACGTACGTCATGTTTCAGTAGATCGTCTTGTCGGTGACCAGCTCCCACGTGGCCAGGGCGATGCCGGGGTGATCCATCATCGCCAAGGCGTGCCGTTCGGCCTCAAACCGGGCGATGACCTGGCGAGTGTTCATCCCCGGCTCGATGATGTCCGAGCGCCACCCGCCGCCGAATCGGCTCCGCTTGCTCCGCCGCCTTCCGCAGGCGCTCGATGCGGAGGCGCAGGGATGTCGACGCTCAGTTGCTGGCGCGATAGAACTTCGCGGTCGCACCGGCCGGAACCGCATAAGGACTCTGCACGGCGACGAGGGCGTACGGTCCTTCCGGTGTGTCCGCTGCTTCGAGCCAGCCATCGAAGGTCACCTTGCCTGTTGGGTCGAAGCCCACAGCGGGCGCCGCGATGGGATCGGGTCCGACCACGCGAATGTTCGAGACCAACACATAATGGGGGAATTGGTTACCGTTCAGCCAGAGCATGAGACAGTTCACTCCGCTGGCTGGATCGGTCTCACCGGGGCAGCGTCGAAAACCGGATTCATTCAAGAACAACTGGTCCGGCAACCCTTCATTAATAAAGCTGGGCTCGCGGAACGCAGTCTGCCACACGTCTTCGCCGTCTCTCTGGGCAAAACACTCGAACGTGTTCATATACTCAGCCGGCGCGTTGGCGACATACGCAATCAGTCTCATGTGGAGCGTTGTGCCGTCCTTGAATTGAGGTCCATAGTTGTTCCAGTTACCGCCGCCGCCACAAGCGCCAAGGAAGTTATATCGAGTGTCCTGGACGGTTCCCAGGCGGACGGGGGTGCCGAGTTCGCTATACACCCAATTCGGATTATCGAGGGAACCAGGATCCGCGATATTATTGGCGTAATCGGAGAAGGTGAAACCGGTGTCGTAACCGGGCAGTTCCGCGCTGTAGTTGTTATTGGTTGGATCATAATCGGCCGGGATCGTGTTGGTGCAGACAAACTTCCAGTCCCACGTGGCGGTGATCGGCCCTGTCATCTGCTTGGGAAAATCCATCTTGAAAAAGTAGGTCTGAGCATTGGTTCCAAAGTTGCCGTCCGAAGCAATCATCATCGCGCCACCTCCCGGTGCGGTGCAATTTGTTGCGGTCACGATATAGAACGGTTCGGTCGCTCCCTCAGGCCACCAACTCTTACCGTTGTTGAGTTTGTTGTACGCCGGATCATAGGTTTGGACCCAGTCCCAGTCATCGTTGGCGTTGATCCACTTGTTACCGATGGACGGCTGGCCGATCGCCCACCCATTCGTGTAGCCCTCCACGGCTGAGAATGTGGTTTTGTAGAGCAATTGTGCTTGAAGGTTCGCGGCAAAAAGCATAAGTGCACCGCAGCACAAAGCTCTTGCCATGTGAGATTTGGTGATGTTCATGAGACCGCTGCTACGCCCATCCCAAGCCCCTGTCAACACATATCCTAATGGTCCGAACGCGCCGGTCACCCTCAACGCTGACTGTCCGAATCACTCCGGGCGCGGGGCTTCCGGTTCCAGCCTGCGCGGATGACGGTGGAGGAACTCGAACGAACCTGCGGCGGCGAGTTGGCGGCGAACCTCGCCTCCTCAGCCAGGTTCGGGCCACATCATCATGGGTGTGACGCTGTCTTACCTCTCGGTCTTCGGCATGCTCGGGTTGGCGGGGGTGGCCGTGAATGACTCGATTGTGCTGGTCGATTACATCAACCAGCGCCGGGCCGAAGGCAAGACGTTGCGCGAGGCGGCCCTCGAAGCGGGCGCCCGACGTTTCCGGCCCATCCTGTTGACCTCGGCCGGCATTTCAGGCGTCTCCACGAGTGGCTCGCGCCGAGGTCGGCTTCGGCAATCCAACCCGTGCCGGCGGAGCCCGCACCATGAGGCTTGAAGCGAGGCTGTGCTTTTCGGATTCTCCACTCAATCGCTGACGACTGCGCTCGACGCCCATTGACGATGACCCCGCACACGCCCCCTGGTTCCCGACGAAACGACCTCGACGCGCTGCGCGCTGCCGCCATGCTGTTGGGTATCGCCTATCACGCCGCCCTGGCCTTTGCCGCGGGTTTTCCGTGGCTGGTGCAGGATATCAGCCAGAGCCGAGGGCTTTACCTCTTTCAGGCGGCGTCCCATGGCTTCCGCATGCCGCTGTTCTTCCTGGTTAGCGGTTTCTTCACCGCGATGCTTTGGCGCAAGCGCGGCCTGCGCGCCCTGCTCAAGCAGCGATTCCAGCGCATCCTGTTGCCCTGTCTGCTCGGCCTGGTGACCGTGGTGCCGGTCACCATGTGGCTTTCCACCAAGGCCATTCAGTCCGGCGTGGCGCGTCAGGCGCAACGTCCCGCTGAGCCCGCGCAACCCGATCTCTGGTCGCGAGTGGCTCAAGGCGACTCGGACGCTGTGAGGCGACTCCTGGCTGAAGGTACCGATCCCAACGCTCGTCATCCCCAATACGGATCCACCCCGCTGACTGCGGCCGCCCTCCTGGGGTACACCAGTGTCGTCACGGCACTCCTCGATGGCGGGACCGAGGTTAATGCTCTGAATGCCGACGGCGGAACGGCACTGCATGCGGCCGCATTCCTGGGGCGCGCCGAGGCAGTGGAGGTGCTCCTGGCGCGCGGCGCCAACGCTGCCGCCCGCAATGGTCGCGGCCAAACCGCGGCGGACGTCGCCCGGGTCGATTGGCCCACCACCCAGTTGATCGCGGACTTCCTCCAGATACCACTGGTCCGGGAACAGGTGGAAGCGGGACGGGGACAAGTCCTGGACCAACTGCAGGGGGCGGACGCCTCCTCGGCGGCAATGGGTGGATCGATGGTGCGGAAGCAGCGGGAGAACACGGTGTCCGGACCCTGGTTGCGGCTGGCCTATCGGTTGATGCTCACCCCGGTCTTTGCGCATCTCTGGTTCCTCTGGTTTCTGTGCTGGCTGGTCGGCGGCTTCGCCCTTTATGCGGTGATCGCCCGCTGGATCGGCTGGAAGGGGCTGCCGAGCCGGTGGCTGCTGTCACCCGTCGGGCTTGCCTTGCCGATCCTTGCGACCCTGATTCCCCAAGGGCTGATGGGTGCTTCGAATGCTGGGTTCGGACCCGACACGTCGATTGGGATTCTCCCGATGCCGCATGTGCTGCTGTATTACGCGATATTCTTCGGCTTTGGGGTGCTCTACTACGATTGCGACGATGTCGACAACCGCCTGGGACGGGGTTGGCGGTGGACCCTGCCGGCCACGCTGCTGCTGGTGTTCCCTCCGGCCCTCGAGTTCGGCACGGGAACCCTTGGGTTTCGCGATGCCTGGCTTCCCGGGCAATACCATGCGCCGGCGGCGGTCGTCTTCCAGACCGGTTACGCCTGGTTCATGACCTTTGCGTGCCTGGGCCTGTTCCGGAGCCTGCTGATCCGCGAGAATCGAACCATCCGGTACCTGTCAGACTCCGCCTATTGGCTTTACCTCGCCCACCTGCCATTGATCCTTGGCGCGCAGATGGTGATCCAGGGCTGGCCGGGCCCCGCCGTTTTGAAGTGCCTGCTGCTGACGCTGGTCATCACCGCCTTCCTCCTGCTCATCTATGACCGGGCCGTCCGCTACACGTGGCTCGGAACCCTGTTGAACGGACGCCGGGCAAAGCCCGGCCAACCACCGAGCTGATAGCTTCCAGCGGGCGCAGCACCCGGCACAGCGGTGAGTGGTGGATTGGACCAAGCCGGGCTGGCCCCGGTTGACCGGTGGTCGCTGGGGGCGAGGGATCGTTTGGCGGTCCACGGAGTGAGAGTTAACCTCAGCAGGGGGCGTCTGCCATGAATGCGATCCGGTTGGGTATGCCCCGTTCACCACTGGCCGACGCGATAGAAGCGGTTGGAGAGGTGCGGACCATTCGGATCGGTAAGGGTCAGTAGGTTGCCGTTACCCGCCGCGAGGGGAAGCGCGGTCCATGCGGGGGCGGTCAAGGAATCCAGGTATTCGAGGGCATAGACTTTGCCGCTGTGGGAGGGGAGAGCGATCGTGAACGCGTCGGTAGTCCAAACGGGTTTGGGCCGGAGCGTGGGGGTCGTTGGCGGGCCGTCGCCGACCAGCGCCACGCTGTGGTGCCAGCCGGCGGAGATCGCCACCACATTGCGGAGCCGCGAGGGCACACTGGTTTCGTATCCCCATTGCACAACGCCGCCATCCCGGGTCAGGGCGAGCGCGTGATGATACGGCGATGAACACGGCATACGCGCCGGATTGATGGGGCTGGGCGTCGGACAACTCGAGGATGGGTCCGTTTGCCCCGGGGAGATCGACCCCGTTTCGGCGCCACTGGTAATCGAACGGGCCCGGGCCATCCAATCGGCGTGAGAAGGAAAGGCGGGCCGTCGCTCACCAGAGCGGACGTATGTTGGTAGCCGGCGGCGATCGCGGTCACGTCCCGGAGGCCGGAGGGGAGTTCGGTTTGGCTGGGAGACTGGCCTCCCCACGTCACCAGCGATCCATCAGCCTTGAGGGCGAGGCTATGGTTGGCCCCGGCTGAAATCGCCACGACGCTGGTCAAATCGGGCGGGACGGTGACCTGGCCGTAGTGGTTGGCGCCCCAACCGATGACGCTGCCATCAGCACGGAGGGCAAGTGCGTGGCCGGCGCCTGCCGCGAGGGCGATGATGTCGCCCAAGCCGGGTGGCAGGTTCGTTCCAGGAGAGTCTTCGCCCCAACTCGCGACGGTCCCATTCCCGCGGAGTGCGAGTGAAAATCCACTGCCGGCCGCGATCGCGACCACACTGGAGAGGTCCGATGGTATGGCGAGTTGGCCGTTGGCGTTGTTACCCCAGGCGACGACCTTGCCGTCGGATTGGTGGGCCAGGCAGGAATAATAATTGGCCGCGATGGCGGTCACATCCTTGAGCAGGGGCGGGACGTCGAGGACTCCGGCGGTATTGAGGCCCCAGGCGGTGACGGTGCCATCCCGCTTCAGGGCCGTCGAAAAGAATGTTCCGCTGGCCAGCGACACAACATTCGTCAGATCCGCCGGCGGACGGGTGAGACCGGGATCGGTGGAGCCCCAAACGGCCACTGAAACCACGGTCAGGAGCGCTTCCGGACTGGTCAGGGAGCCGAGCGCGTTGCTGAGAGTCACTGAGTATAGTCCGGTATGCGCGTGTTGAATCTCATTGAGCAGCAGGGTTTGGCTGGTTGAGCCCGGCAAGTCAGCGCCGTTGAACCGCCACCGGTAATGGATGGGGGATGGGCTTACCGCGGAAACGCTGAAGGTTGCCGATCCACCACGGAAAGGGGTCTGGTTGGCGGGCGATGCCAAGATCGAGATGGGTGGCACCACGAGCAGGGTATCGGGACTGACTGCGGTGCCGTGCGCGTTACTGACCGCAACGGATCAAGCCCCGCCTTGCTCGAGTTGCAGGTCGGCCAGGGCGAGAACTGCGAAGGACCACAGACCTCCAGTTGTTCGCATGCTGGGAAGATGGATGAATAAGGGGGAGGCATCAAGGCCGGATGGTTTCGCCCGCGCCCGAAAAGCGGATCATCACAAGCCGGCAAAAGGGGTCACCCCTTTCTGACGGTTGAATACTCTCACGAACGAGCCGTTTTCCAGAGCAGCGGCACGCCGCCCCACTGACGGATGCGCGTATCGTCAGAAACCAGCCGCAAGCCATGCACAATCGCCGTTGCGACGATCAGTTGATCCGCCGGGTCCTTGTGGAAACCCGAAGCCTCCAACGCCGTGACTCGTTCGGCAATGGCCGGCGTGACCGGCAGCACGGTCAGTTCCTGAGTGATCGCGAGTCGGAAGAATTCACACAGTGGAACGGACAGTTGAAGTCGTCCCAATTCCACGAGCTTGGCCGCTTCCCACAGCGAGATGTCAGCCAGGGCGAGAGTGTCTGCGTGTTGCGTCAGCGTTTGATCCACGAGCGGCGGCAACGGTTCGCCCAATGCCCGCTGAATCCAGGCGTGCGTGTCCAGCAGGTGAGTCATTTCGACGTCTCCCAGGCCAGCCCCGTGGAAAAGAGATCGCCGGTAATCCTGGCTTTGCCTTTGAGAGCGCCCTGCCAGGTCTTGGGCTTGACCGCCTGAAAGATGAATTGTTCGCCGTCGGAGACAATGTGCACCGTTTCACCCGCGGCGGCCTTGGCCTTCATGCGGGCGAAGTCCCGTTGAAAATCGCGCGAATTCACTTTCATGTCCGTCACAGTGTCAGACACACGTCCGATCGTCAAGGATTCGGACCCATAAGGAATCCCCGGAGGAGGTAACGCCTGGCCCCCGGCCCGACCTCAACGCGTCTCCAGCATTGAGCGGGGCAGGCCTCGGACCAACGAGGCGTGTTACCCATACGGAGGCGTTTCACTTCAAGCACGTTTTGTGAGCTTCGACGCCTCGCTAAAGTCATCTACAGCTGATGCGACACCTTTCCAAAGGCACCCGTCCGTTTGACACCCGGCCACGTTTGGGTCACAATGGGTCCATGAGCGCAATCGCCAAAAGCCGTATCGATCCCGAACTGAAACGCCAGGCCGAAGCCGTCTTGGCGGAGATCGGACTCAAACCACGGGCGGCCTTGGAGCTTTTCTACCACCAGATCGTTAAGCGCCGGGCCATCCCTTTCCCCGTACAGGCGGACAGCCCGGAAGATGACGTGTTGAGTCCTGCCGCCCGCCGCAACGAACTGGCTGATGAGTTTTGAAGGTGAGAACGGTCCCGCAACCTGGTGAGGTTTGGTTGGTCGACCTGGGCATGGCTGGCAAACCCCGTCATGCCCTGGTTTTAGCGGCGCAGACCGATGCCCGACTGGCACTGGCTAGCGTGGTGCTGATCACCAAACAGTTTGAGGACACCGCTTACGAAGTCACGTTGCCCCGCGTGCCCTGGTTGCGCGAGCAGAGTTACATCAACGTCCAGAGCATCCAGCCGGTGAAATTCACCGAATTCGTTCGCCCGGCTCCGGGAAAGTTCGATGCGCAGGTCGTGGGCGCGGTGGCGGCCGCGCTCAAACGCTGGTTGAAGCTCTGAATTCCTATGAGTTGCTGCGGAAGTGGGGCCGGAGTCGCGAAGGGCGAGGCTGGCGAGGTGATCACCCGGAGCGTGGGTTTCGCAATTCTTCGGATGGACAGGCAGTTCACGATCGATGAGGTGGTGTTCGCCGAACCTGGAGACCTGCTGTCGCTGGGCGCAAGGACTCTGGAAGGGCTTAACCTGATCGTGGATAGCGGGCAGAAGCGGTTGGTAGCGGCCGGCCCCGTTCCGGCGGCATAACCCTGAGCGCTCAGGGTTCCGGGCAGATCGTGAACGTCGGGGTCATACTGCCGTTCGGCCTCTTGGTTGATCTTGGCGACTTCCGACATGCTGCGAATGCCGGCCTGCTTTTCGAGACTGAACCGACCGCCCCAACCGCCCTGGTCACGCTTCTCGGGATCGTTCAGGCCGTCGAACACCCGCACTGGGTTGAGGAATGTGGCGAACGCTTCCTTGGAGCGCGTGGCCCTGACTTTCCAGAATGAACTTGAAGGTTGGGCAGCGCCTGCCCATAGGCATCGACGATTCTGTCGAGCATGGCCGTGTGGCTCTGATGCTTCTTGCAGCAGCCGGTCGAGACGATCAAGCCCTCGAGGTCGAACTCGTTGGCGGAAACCAAGCAGGCTGAATTGTGGTGAACTCCGTTCTGCCGTTGATGGTGTTGAGTTGAAAACGGCTGATGTCGCGCCCGCGCCTCCAAGGCGAAGCGCACATCAATTCATCGTCAGTTCACCGCAAAGGCGGGTGGAAAGTGCGGGCTGTTCAACCCGCGAAACATGCCCGGCACGCGAAAACGTCAGTCGAAGTCGCTGAGTTCGCGGATGAGCAGAAGCGTATGCGCCACGGCTTCCATCCAGTATTCGGTGGTTTGCCACCAGCCCGGGAGGAGCACGGGCTGATCGCCGTTGGAGGAACCGATGCCGGCCATGATCGCGCCGGAGATCCAGGGCGTGTGCGGGACGTGCTCGGTGGTCTTGAAGAAGTCCGGTTGGTTGTGCCCGAGGCCCTCGGCTGTGCTGGCGTCGAAAGGATTGGCGCCATAGATGAAGTCGAGCTGACGTTGGGCGATGCGTCCCGGCTCCGGGCGGTTCAGCAAGCGCCCGGCTTTGGCCAGTGCGGCGCCGGTGGAGGCGATGTGGGGGTTGATGCCGTTCCACCATGCGTTGTCCTCGCGGTTCACGTAGGCCCAGCGGTAGAAGAACGCGCCGAAGCGGCGTGCGCCGCCCGGGTCGTCGCGGTAGAGCGCGTAGGGGACGATGCCGAAGGTGCTGCGCTGATCGAACGGGAGGCAGTAGCCGTCCACATAACGACGCAGGGCGTCGAGCGCCGCCTCGCGATCGGGGGCGGGGAACGATTCGGCGTAGGCGCAGAGACCCCAGAGCGGGAGGTTGCCCATATAGAGGTTGTGGGCGGGGATGCGGCGCTGTGACGCGCCAGGCGCGCCCGCACTGCGCTCATGGGCTGGCACGGAGGGTTCGCCCGTGTAGAAGAACCCGTAAGGTAACGACGTGTTGGTTTCCTGGAGCGCGCGGAGCTGGGCAAGGAAACGGCGGGCGTCGTCGCGCAGGCGCGGTTCCGAGGTGAGCGCGAACAGCCGACTGGCGGCGGCGAGCGCGCCGCCGACGGCGTAGGCGTCGTGGGGATTCAGGCGGGGGGTCATCCAGGCGTAGGCGCGCTCGGCAGCCTGGCGACACCGCTGGGCGTAAGCCGCGTCCTCCGTGGCGAAGGCGCGGGCGGCGTTGACCTGGCTGAGGATGAACACCCACTGGATTTCAGGTGCGGCAGGATCCGTGGCGATCACGCGGTCATCCGCCGTGCCGGGCTGGTTGTCGGTGAAACGGTTGTTGTCGCCGTGGCGTTCGACGTCGCCGCCGATATGGCTCATGAGGAAACCGTCGGGCTCTTGCATGGCGAGGAAGTATTTGTTGCCCCAGCGGATTTCATCGAGGACGCGGGGCCGCGGCGGGCCTTCGAGTGTGGTGGCCCACTCGGTCAAGGCCCAGAGGCCGGTGACGGTCATGCACCATTTGCGGAGGTCGGCGGCGTCGTGCCAGCCGCCGCTCACGTCCTGGTGACGGCCGTTGTCGCGGCGGCGTCCGTCGTCGGCGTGCTGGCCGCGTTCCCAGCCGTTCCGCGGGTCGCCGCAGCGCTGCATGAGGAACCAGTTGAGATGTTTGGCGAGCAGATGCTGGTCGAGATCGGGGCGGATGTTGAAGGGCGCGGACGTCTGGTGGGCGCAACGGATGGAGTACGTGCCGGGTTCGCGCAGTTCGCTGAAATCGCCTTCGAACATCACACCCCAGTCGCCCGCGCGGGGCATGGTGCGGCCGTTGAACACCGGCTGGCCCGTGCGTGCGGAGATCACGGCGAAGTCGCGCGGCTGGTCAGCGTCCACGAGAAACAGTTTGGCGGAGGCGGGGGTGAAACCGACATGGTTGACGATGATGCCCTCCACCGGTGCGCTCAGGACCAAGCCTTCGCCGGTGGCGCCGGCGGCCAGTTCGAGTCGCGCATCGGCCCAGTCGGCGTGATCGGCAAATGAACCGTCCCTCCCGGAGTCCGCGAGGAGCACCAGGCGTTTGACGCCGGTTAGGGGCAGCGAGACCTCGCGCGCTTCGCTCGATTCGGTCAGGGAACCGGAGTCGAACAATTCCCGGCCGTCGGCCAGCACGCGGAAGCGGACGGTCGCGCCCTGGGCCTTGTCGAAGACGTCGTCGTTGCCGTCGTAGACATAGGGTGGCGCACCCTGCTTGCGGTCCCAGGTGGCGAGGTTGGTGCGGTAGCTGGCGCCCTGGTCGACGCCGACGAACGCGGTGAACCGGGAGGCGCGGCGGTCGAGGTTCAACTCCAGTCGCGATGGGGCGTGCGTGCCCAGGCCGCGGTCAAAGGAGCGTCCGGCAATTCGCAGAGGCGTTTTGCCGAAGGACAGTCTGGATTGGGGCGGTCCGTAGGGGTTGGCGATGAACCCGTGGGGCAAGTCATCGAGCCAGGTGGAGGCGGGCGGGGGGGATTCCACCGGGGCGGTTGGCGTGCCGAGGCAGAGCACGGTGGTGGCCAGCCATGGGCCGGCGGCGAGCGCGGTGATGATCCAGGTGTGCAACGACCGTTGTCTCATGCGAGACAATGTGCCCGGCCAACGGCAAGTCTTCCAGCTTTGTCATGAAGGGCTTCGCTTGGAGCGCTGGCGCTGCCCGCAGCAAGTTCGACACGTGCGTCCACACGCCCATCTGCAAGCGTGCCGCCATTCAGACCCCCTTTGTTTACCCCCTTTGTCGAACGCGTTCGGCCCGGTGGGCGAAACGTGGGAAGTGTCCCTGCCACTGTCCGAGTTCCGGCCGCTGCAGCCGCAGTTGTCCATGAGCACGATGTTGGGATCATCCCGGGGCAGATGCTCGAGCGCCTCCTCCGCGCTGGCGTAATGACTAAGGCACTGCAAGCCCGCGGCCTTCTGAATCCACTCCGCCAGCTCGACCGTGTGCTTTGCCAGCGAATACGGCATCAATGTCGCCATCCACAATCACGGTCAGAACATCTCGCCGCACTACGGGAACCCGGACCAAATTGACGTCCTCGTTGTCACGGACGGGCATCATTTCGACCCTGAGCCGTTCTTTGCCATCTTCGAGGGCAGCGATGACATCAAATGCGTCGAGCATCCCCTGGAGGATGAGAGCGAGGTGTTCGAGGATAGGGGTGTGGTGGCCATTGACTTCGAGCACGACACCCCGGCGCTCCAGGAAGACATGGCCAGAAACATCGCCTTCATCGAAGAGCAGGCGCGGAAACTCCTGGCGCGGCCCGGCGAACCAGCACACGCTGGCCGGCGATGAATTCTCTCGGCTACGCATTCGCCACGTTCTGTTACTTGCTGGTCCCGGCTATTGCCCAAGGGACCAATCCCGAGATGCTCTGGGCCGATGCCTCGAACGGGCGGCCCTTCTCCAAAGATCCCTCGGTGATCCGCTTCGGCGAGGCCTACCTTCTGTATTATTCCCTCCCGGCTGAGAAAGGATGGACCCTCGGGATCGCCCGCAGCACGAACCTGGTGCATTGGGAGAAGGTGGGCGTCGTGCAGCCCACTGCAGGTTGCGAGGCGCGCGGCATCGCGGCTCCCGCCGCCTGGGTGCGCCAAGGCCGCGTGCACCTGTTCTACCAAACCTACGGAAACGGCCCGAAAGACGCGATCTGCCACGCCTGGAGCGACGATGGCCTCCACTTCACCCGCAACCCCGAGAACCCGGTGTTCGCGCCCACCGGTTCCTGGACTTCGGGCCGCGCGATCGACGCCGAGGTCTTCCCCGTGGGTGACCGCCTGTTCCTCTGGTTCGCCACGCGCGATCCGGCCATGAAAGTGCAGATGCAGGGCGTGGCCGCCGCGCCGCTCGATTCGGATTACGGACGCGCACAATGGCGGCAACTCGTGGACGGCCCCGTCCTTAAACCCGAGCTGCCATGGGAACGCAAGTGCATCGAGGCTGCCTCGGTGATGAAGCGGGACGGCAAGCTGTGGATGTTCTACGCCGGCGGCTACAACAACGAACCGCAGCAAATCGGCGTCGCCTCGTCGGAAGACGGCATTCATTGGAAGCGCGTTTCAGATCAACCGCTTGTCCCCAACGGACCGCCCGGTTCGTGGAACTCGTCGGAATCCGGTCATCCCGGCGTGTTCGTGGACGCCGACGGCACGACCCACCTGTTCTATCAGGGCAACAACGATGGCGGAAAGACCTGGTATCTCTCCAGACTCCGCATCGAATGGAAAGAGGGCCTGCCGGTCGTGGTGAAATGAGCGGCAATCGTTCGTTGGACGAAACGCGAGCTTCGATTAGGGTTGTCGGCGATGCGTTTCTTTTCTGGTTTCACGCTGTTCGCGTTGGCGCTGGCCGTTCTCCCGGCCCATTCCGCCGAGCCTCTGCCCGCCGCGGGTTGGACCAATCTGCCGGCATGGCGCGGGTTCAACTTGCTCAACAAGTTCATGCTCCCCTGGAATAACGGACCCTTCAGCGAGTCCGACTTCCAATTCATCGCCGCGCACGGGTTCAACTTCGTCCGCCTGCCCATGGACTACCGCACCTACATTGCGGGCGGAGACTGGGAGCTGTTTTCCGAATCGGCCCTAGCGGAGATTGACCAGGCGGTGAGCTGGGGCGGACAACACGGCGTCCATGTCTGCCTCAACCTCCACCGCATCCCGGGTTGGACGGTGGCCACGCCCGCCGAGCCCAAGAGCCTCTGGACGGACCCGGACGCCCAGCGGGTGGCGGCCAGGCACTGGAGCATGTTCGCGAGCCGCTACCGGGGTATTCCCAATGACCGGCTCAGCTTCAACCTGCTCAACGAACCCCCCGAGATCGCGCCAGCAACCTACTCGAACGTGGTCGCCCTCCTGGCCGCCGCCATCCGCGCCGAGGATCCCGGGCGCCTGATCATCTGCGATGGGTTGGGGTATGCCACGCGGCCGGTGCCCGAGCTGATACCCCTCGAGGTGGCGCAGGCGACGCGCGGTTACACGCCATTTGGGTTGACGCATTACCGGGCCTCCTGGGTCGCCGGCAGCGACACCTGGCCCACACCCACCTGGCCGGGCTCACTGGTCAATGGTTACCTCTACGGGCCACAAAAGCCTGAGTTCCGTTCCGCACTTCGGATCGAAGGTCCGTTCCCCACCGACACGAGTCTGCGCATTCGCGTGCTGCAGGTATCCGCCCGCAGTCTCCTGACGGCGAAAGCGGGCACGATGACCGTCACCAACAAGCTGTTCGTTCCCGGTCCCGGAACGGGTGAGTGGAAAGAAGTGATCTTCGCGCCGCAATGGAACATCTATCAAAACCTTTACGACCGGGACTACACGATGACCATTCCCGCCGGCGCACCATGGGTGACGCTGGAGAACACCGACGGCGACTGGATGACCTTTGCGGAGATCGGGTTGACCCCGGCCGGCGGCGCCGAAGCCGTCATCAGCGCCGGCAGCCGCGACTGGGGCGTACGTCAATCCATCACCGTCAGTTGGCGTCCGCAGGCCGATCCCGCGGTGAGCTATTCCGCTGCGCAAGACGCCGCGTGGTTATGGCGCCAGACTTTGCAACCGTGGCTCGACTTGCGGGCGCGGGGCGTTGGGGTGATGGTCGGCGAATGGGGCAGTCACAGCGCCACTCCGCATGCGGTCACCCTCGCGTGGATGCGCGATATGCTGAATAACTTCGAGAACGTCGGACTCGGTTGGGCGCTGTGGAACCTCGACGGCAGCTTCGGCCCGGTGAACAGCGGCCGCCCGGAGGTGATCTACGAAACCTACCAGGGCCGGCGATTGGACCGTGCCATGTTTGACCTGCTGCGCGAATACACCGGCCGCCGGGAAGCTTACTGGCGTTGGCAGGAACGCGTGCTCCCGGCGGGCCTGCCGGAACCGCTCCGTCAGCCGACCGCCGATGCCGCGGGCGACGGGATCGTCAACTTCGCCCGCTACGCCCTGGCGTTGCCGGTTGGGCCGGTGCCCCTCGGCGGCCTTCCCCGGCTGGTGGGACCGTTCGATGATGCTCAGGGGCGACAGGTGGAACTTCACTATCGCCATTCACTCCGCGAGGTGGGCACCGGCTTCCGCGTGCTGACTTCGGACGATCTTGCGACCTGGCGCGAGGTGCTGGAACCGGGGCGGATCGTGGAGGTAACGCCCGACTACGAAACCAAGGCCGTTCGGGTGCCCGCGGATTCGCAGTTCGGATTTGTGCGGCTCGAACTCGCCGCTCCCCCGTGGTGAGGTCAGCTTCGCAGGAACCGGCGGTTTGCCTTTCGATACCAGGCCGCGTCGGACCAGTTCTTCCAGTAGGGATGTGAGTAGTTCCACGGGGTGACGCCCCAGAACTCATGTTCAGCGGCCAGTATCATGCACTGCTCGCACCACTCGCGTAGCCAGGTCCAATCCAGGTCCGGATGATCCATGTGCCACCAGGGACCCCAGGCCTCGGTGGTGATGACCGGAGCACCGATCTCCCGTCCCCAGTCCTGGGCGAAGGCGCACTTATTGCCCATCTCTTGAACCAGCATCGGTCCGACCGTGTCCAGCGTGGCGGCGAGCCGCTCAGCGTAGTTTCGGTAGCTGCGTGCCCCGCGGTCCTTGGTGATGGAGTTGAACCCGCTGCGATTATCGAACCTCGGCGAATGAATCCACAAGTGCAGTTCCAGCACGTCGAAGAGTTCGAGCCCGAGGGACCGCACTTCCTTGTGGAAGGAAGTCAGTGAGTAAGTGAAGCGCAACCGCGGGTAGCGCGATTGGAAATGGGGGAGCATCTCAGTAAAGAGTCCGCGCACGAAATTGAGCTGAGCCGGGTTCCAGGCCAGGTGCGTTGATCCCGGCGTGTATTGTCCGGCCTGCTCCATGGCATCGCCTGCCGGGCGGCTCGGGGACGAAGTTCCGGCCAGTGCATTCAGCCCGGCCTGATAGGGACTGAAGTAGGGGAATTCCTGGTCGAGGTCCACGTAAAGCACATGGTCGATCACGTCATGGTCGGCGAGGAGATCCAGCGTGCGCTCCCAGCATTGGCGGAAGCCATCCCGGTCCTTGGCCAGCCTGCCAATGCGGTCCGGATACTCGTGACAATCTCTGCCCCAGGAGGAGAGGATCACATGGATGCCGGCACGCTTCATCGCGCGCATGAACTCGATCAATTCCCGAACCACCGCGTGCTCCCGATCACGGTCGGACATGCCCCAGTTGGCCAGCGGATCGGCGGGGATCGTGATGATCTCGTTCTCGGAACGCAGGGCGCCGATGACC
>JAHDYP010000019.1:20079-62116 GCA_023383055.1 Verrucomicrobiota bacterium
GAAGCGCCGCTCGGCCAGTTCCGCCGCTGCTTGATCGAAGTCGGCGAAGGCGCCCCCGGGATAATGCTGGGTGAGCCAGGAGAAATCCCACATGGCGTTGGTCACCCGGCGCGGGGTCAGAGCGTCCCGCAGGTCGCGCGTGAACTTGAAGGGGCGCGGGCGGGGGACTTGGGGCGGGGCGAGGGAGTGGGTGTCAGCGCGGGTGTAAGCGCCGAGGAGAGTGCCGGCGGCGGTGAGAGCGGCCGAACGGAGGAAATGCCGGCGGTTGAGTGATCCTGGTGTCTTCATGGTGGTGTTGCGGTTTGATAAGACCATGATTGGCGGCGGCCGCGAGGTCGAGGGAAACACAGCACGCGGCGGAAGATGACACGCCGCGACGGGCGCGATCGGAACCGCGGAGGTTTCGATGGACCATGGTGTTGAGGGCTGTCATCCCGCATATTCTGTCAAAGACGGTGCCGGGAGGCCAGCTGCTAGCCCGCACATTTCCCAGGCGCCCGGGCGTTTCCGCTTCTGGTGGGCGCCGGATACTTCCAGGAAGCAACTCGCTGAATAGGGCGATTCGCCTATCGCCAGATCCGAATGTCATCATGAAACCCCGACACTTGCCTGGGCAATGGGTTTGGGCGCTGGTAGGCTGCCGACTATGATTCACCCGCACCCGGTTCTGGTTTCGCGTCGGCAATTCCTCGTTGCCGCGGGATCAGCTGCCACGGCACTGGTCGCTGGGAACGGCTGTCGCAGCCGCCTTCCGCAGCATGCCGATGATGCGCGTCCAGGCCGGCTGTTCTTCACCTCCCAAGGCCGCACGGGCGTCATCAACGCCGATGGCACCGGGTTGCGCTACTTCAATTTCAAGGTGCCGCAACAAGTGACTTGGCAACCAGGGCCGTTCCTTTCCGACGGGCGGCGCGTGATTTTCCTCAGCATGGAGGAACGTCGCGATGGCCCCGGGCGTCCCTTCGACAAGTTCTACCACCAGACGCCGACTCGTCTTTGGATCTACGATCTGGACCGCGACACGTTGACGGAGATTGCGACGAAGGATCGCCTCGCGGTGTTCTACACGCCCGCACTGCTTGTTTCCGACAAGCGAATCCTGGTGCAGGTGGTGCGCGATGAAGGTGGACAAATCTTCAGCATGAACCTGGATGGCACTGATGCGCGCGCGTTCACCGGGCTCGGCGAGGGCTTGCCCTATGGCCTCAGCTTGAGGCCGGACCGGCGCCGCGTGGCGTATCACCTCGCCAGTCCGGAGGGCTACCAGATTTGGACGAGCAGTATCGATGGGACGGAGCGTGTTCGCGTCGCGGCGCACCGTGATCAACTCTACTTCGGACCGACCTGGTCGCCGGACGGTCAGTGGTTGTTGTTTCAGGGTTGCCAGTTCCAGTCTGATCCCGGGCACGACTGGAGCGACGTCTGCATCGCGCGCCCGGGTGGAAGCGACTTTCGTGTATTGACCGAAGGCCAGGCGATGTGGTTCGCGGCCACCTACGGCAATCCACAAAACCGCGGCGGCGGTTCGAACCTCCCTGCCTGGACGCCGGATGGCCAGGTCCTCTTCCCGCGACGTTCTCCCGGCGCCAAAGTGCCGTGGGAGTTTCAGGCGAATCGGCCGGACACGGATCACTTCAATCGCGATTTCATGCCCGGGGCAGCGCGCGGCGGCGTGCAGATTTGCCGGCTGAATCCGAGCACCGGACAGACGACGCCGTTGACACCGGAAAGCCCGAACGTGTGGGACTTCCGCGCCAGCGCTTCGGACGATGGCCGGGCGATCGCATTCTGCCGCGCGGAAACTGGCGAAGTGCCCGGACTCTGGGTGATGGACACCGATGGACAGCACGCACGCTTGCTCACGCGCGGCATCGATGACCAGGGGGCAGACCACCCGCGTTGGTTGCCAGGAGGGTTTGCCCCGGTGTTTTCAAAGGACAAAGAATGAAGACTCAACCAGTCCCTTGGATGGTTTTGTGCGAAACACAGGCTTCCGACTCGTATCTGGTTCTCGACACAGTCGCCTCTCGGCGGGACGCATGTGAGCAGCCGTCAAACGCGGCAGTGCGATGAGGGCCGGGCGTTCACGCGATGACCAGAATCCAGCTTCCGCAGATTCACAAGAACGCTCCGGCGCGTCGTCGACAGGGTCTTCAGCGCGGCTTCGAGATTGAAGGGGCGCGGCGATCCGCGTAGGGTTTCGGCACTCTTATAGGTCATGAAACGTGCCGTTGCTTTCCTCGCGTTGTTTTCCTGGGCCACCGGTGCGTCGAGCGATGCATGGGACCATGGCAGTTCGATTCCTGTTCGCGCGGCCATCGAGCCCGCGGTGGCCGACCTGACCCCGCCGTTGCCGCCGGGGGACGTGGTGATCGGCGGGTTGCTGGGGGAACGGGTGCGTGCCCACACCTCGGGACGCGTCAGCAACATCGATGAAGAGGTGTTGCTGGCCGGATTTCGCCGGCGGCCGGGGTCGCACCCATGGATTGGCGAGCATGTGGGCAAATGGCTGCACGCGGCGTCCCTGCTGTGGTTGCATTCTCCCGAACCGGGATTGCGGGAGAAGCTGACGCGCGTGGGCACCGGGTTGATGGCTACGCAGGGTGCCGATGGTTACCTGGGGACTTATGTGCCGGAGAAACGACTCGGGCTGTACCCCGGAGCGGCATGGGATGGCAAGAGCTGGCATGACTCGGACTGGGATGTGTGGGTTCACAAGTACGCGCTGATCGGGCTGCTTTCGTATCACGGGATTTCCGGGGACGAATCGGCGCTGCTGGCTTGCCGCCGCGTGGGGGATCTCCTGGCTTCGCAGTTTCCGCGAGAACGAAGCATCCTGATTGCGGGAACGCACGCGGGGATGGCGCCGACCTCGGTGCTCGAGCCGATGGTGTTGCTTTACCGAGCGACGGGTGAGCAACGCTATTTGGATTTTGCCCATTACATTCCGCTCGAAGGCCAAAAACCTTTTCGCCCGGATTCACCGGGCACACGCGGCATGGACTGCTGCAACTCGTCCGGACCGCGCGCGCTCGGGCTGGCCTCGACCGTTCTCGGCACGCGTCACGGAGGCGGATTTCGGATTCACACGTTTTCTCCGGCGCGATGGGATGTGACGCTGGCCGGTGTGCCAGTGGATGTGATTCTGGCGAGCCGGTTTCCCAGCGACGGCCTGGGAAGCATCCAGGTGGATCCGGAACGCGAGGTGGAATTTGAACTGGGCATTCGGATCCCGCGCTGGACCCGTGAGCCCCGCGTGACCATTGCGGATCGAAGCTTCGAGGCTCAACCAGGCACCTACCTCGAGATCCGCCGCGTATGGCGTCGCGGCGATGTCGTTCAGTTTTCTTTTCCAATTGTTCCCACGGTGCATCTTGGCACTGGATCCAATGAAGGGCGGGTGGCGGTGACCGCGGGGCCGCTGGTGCTGGCGCTCGATCAGGCGGATAACCGGAACATCCCCACGCCCGGGCAGGTGGCGCTTGCTTCCGTGTCGGCAGCAGACCTGGACTTCCGCAGCCGGCCCGTGACAGGCAACCGTTCCTGGGCAGAGCAGGTGTTGTGGGAATGCAACTTGATCGATCTTGCGGCTGTCGCCCAGGGCCGGGACGGTCATTTTCGGGGGTTATTGCGTCCCTTCCTGGACGCGGGGTCATGGGACGCGACGCAGTACGCGGTTTGGTTGCGTGCGCCGTCCGGTGAGCTCAGGGAGTCGTCGACCCAACCGCATTGAAGCGGCGCAGGTGGTGTGTTTTGATTTACGGCAGCAACCGATAAGACATGAAATCCACATCCATTCCCTTGCTCGCGCTGGCGGTGAGCCTATTCCTCATGCCCGCCACAACCGCCAACTCGCAATCCGTTCAGACCGCGCCGCAGTGGCAGGAGGTCGAACTCGTGTTCACGGCCGAACGCGACACCGCGAATCCCTACACGGACACGCTGGCGTGGGTGGATTTTATTCACGAGGATGGGATGAAGCTCCGGCGGCCGATGTTCTGGGATGGTGATCGGACTTTTCGTGTGCGCTTTGCCTCGAACCGATCGGCGGGTGCGTGGCGCTGGCAATCGGCTTCCGCCAATCAGGATCCCGGATTGCACGACCGCAACGGCACCTTGACCGCCGCTCCCGGCCGGACCTCGACGGAAGCCACGATCTTCGAGCGTCATGGTTTTTGGAGCATTCCCGCGGGCGGTCGCAACCTGATCCACGCGGACGGCACGCCCCGCCTGCTCTGCGCGGACACGCCGTGGGCATTGCCGTGGCGGGCGACCCTCGAGCAGGCGGAAGTATACGCCGCCGATCGGAAGGCCAAGGGCTACAACGCGGCGCTGCTCATGTCCGTGCAGCCGGATATGAAGGCCACCGGACCGCGCTCCCGCACGGAGGATCTGGGGTTCGACGTCGGTTTCGAAGATTTGCCCCAGGGGACGTTGCGGCGGCCGAATCCCGAGTACTTCCAAATGTTCGACAAGCTGACGGGCATTCTCGTCGCGCAGGGCATTGCGCCGGTGTTCCAGCCGGTGTTTCATGGCTACGGCTGGAAAGGGCGGACTGTCGCCGGCAACGTGGTGAGCGCGGAGGATTACGCCCGGTATTGCCGATATCTGGTGGCGCGTTACGGCGCACGGCCCGCCATCTGGCTCGTGGGTGGCGATGGTCCAGGCACCGCGCCGGCCATTCTCGAACAACTGGACCGAGCGGGGCGGACCATCCGCGAGTGGGATCCCTACCGGCAGCCGATCGGGATTCACTATTCGCCGCACGCGTTGAACCGCACGCATCAGGACAAGGGCTGGCTCGATTTCCAGTGGTGTCAGACCGGTCACAACGGCGAGCACGTTCCCGAGCGCGTTGCCGACATGTGGCGCAACCTGCCGGTCAAGGCCGTGGCCAACGGCGAACCCACCTACGAAAACATCGGCCGCACCGGGCGCGGCGCCGGTTGGTGGCAAGGGCACGAGGCCTGGCTCAACCTCACCGCCGGTGGATCGATGGGAGTGGTCTATGGCGCGGCAAGTCTCTGGCAGTGGCGTCTTCACCCCAGCGAACCCGATCACGCCGACTGGTGCACCGCACCGGGCGCGGGTTGGCGCGAGGCGCTGGATTTCGAGGGTTCACGGTATCCGGGCATTGCGGCGAAGATCTTCGACGGACTGCCCCTGGCCGGCATGGAACCTAACTGGGTTTACACCTATGGCCGACGCGGACTGGCGGTGCCCGGCAAGCTCTTCGTCCTCTACCTGCCCGAGGGCGGCCCCGTGGCCATCCTTTCGCGCGACGTGCCGCGGGCCTATCGCGTTTTTGATCCACGCACAGGTGAAGTCCTGAGCGAAGAACGATTGCCGGACACACAACCGGCGCAGGCGATGAGCGGTCCCGGCTCCGACCCGCGGGTGCTGGTGTTCCACGCGAAGTGATCGCGGATCATCGCGCTCCATCCAGGTGGGCTGGCGGATAGAACAGGAGGGATGGTCGTTTTCGCTTGAGCCATCCGCTCCCTTTCCGCAGGCTGCCCGCATGCCCAACGCACAGAATCCCATGAGCGCCAGGACCGCGTTCAGCCCGGTGAGACACCTTGTCGGATGCGGTCCGACCTCCCGATGGCTGGCGACCGCACTTTCCGCGCTGACGTTCTCCCTCCTGCTCCCGGCCCAACTTGGCCACGCCGGCGAGCCGCCCGCGCGCCAGACCGCCGTCACCATTGTCGGGGACGCGTTCCAGATCAATGGCCAGCCGACCTACCCAGGCCGAACCTGGCGCGGCCATAAGATCGAGGGGCTCCTCATGAATTCCCGGATGGTGCAGGGCATCTTCGACGATCTCAACCCGGAGACGGCCACGCGCTGGGCCTATGCGGATACCGGGCGCTGGGATGCCGACCGCAACACCAGCGAGTTCATCGCCGCCCTGCCTGATTGGCACCGGCACGGGCTGCTCTGCGCGGTCGTCAACCTTCAGGGCGGCAGTCCCGAAGGCTATTCGCGTGCCCAGCCGTGGCATAATTCCGCCATTGCTGCCGACGGGTCATTGCGGGCCGACTACATGGCCCGGCTCGAACGGATTCTGAATCGCGCGGATGAACTCGGCATGGTGATCATGCTCGGCATCTTTTATTTCGGGCAGGATGAGCGACTCGAGGACGACGAAGCGGTGAAACGGGCGGTGGTCAACACCGTGGACTGGATCGCCGAACGCCGTTACTCGAACGTCCTCCTCGAGATCGCCAACGAATGTGACAACGGTGGGTATCTCCGCGACAGCATCAAAGCCCCCCGCGTTCACGAGTTGATCCGACTCGCCCAAGACCGTGCCGCCAAGCACGGGCACACGCTCCCGGTCAGTGTCAGTTACAATGGCGGTTCCATCCCTCGCCCCAACGTTGTCCGCACCGCTGATTACCTCCTTCTGCATGGAAACGGGGTTAGCGATCCACGCCGCATGGTCGAGATGATCCGCACCGTCCGCCAGATGCCGGAATACCGCGGCCAGCCGATCATCAACAACGAGGACGACCGCCCGTGGCGCGACGCGCACCAGGGCTGGGGGCACGAAGGCAACAACTTCGTTGCCTGTGTCACCAATTATGTTTCCTGGGGCTATTTCGACTTCCGCGAATCGGGCGAGTCATTCGACGAGGGTTTTCAGAGCGTGCCGGTCAACTGGCGGATCAGTTCCGAACGCAAACGCGCCTTCTTCGGGCGGTTGGCTGACATCACCGGGGGCTGGACCCGTTTGTTCGATGGCCAGACGCTGACTGGCTGGCAGGTGAAAGGCCTCGAGGCGGACCGGGACAAGACCTTTTGGACGGTGCGGGACGGCGCCATCGTGTGCGACTCGATGGACAGCACCGACCACGATTACGTCTGGCTCATGACGGAACGGGAATACGACGACTTCGAGTTGCGCCTGCAGGTGCGTTCGCATGCCGATTCCCCCGGCAATTCGGGCATCCAGATTCGTTCCCGCTACGATGACTCATCCGGCTGGCTCGACGGCCCGCAGGTGGATCTCCATCCGCCTGCCGGCTGGCGCTCCGGCTTGATCTACGACGAAACCCGCGGTCACCAGCGCTGGATCTTCCCATCCCTGCCGGACTGGCAGATCGAACCCGCGCAAGGCCCTCGGGAATGGCAATGGCACCGGGACGGCTGGAACGAGGTGATCATTCGTTGCCAGGGCACGAGGATCGTTACCCGGATCAATGGCCATGTGATTGCCGACTACGACGGCGCCGGTGTGCTCGACGACGCCGCGCACCAGCAACACCACGCCGGCATGAAAGGGTTCATCGCGCTGCAGCTCCACAAACACGACCGCCTGCGGATCGACTTCAAGGACATCTTCATCCGACCGCTCGGTTCGAAAGAGTCTTACTTGATTGAGGCCACAACAGCACTGAAACCCTGATGAAGAAGAACCTCATGACCGGCCACCTGATGGCTCAGATCGCCGTGCCGGCCGTGCTGCTCTGCGCCGGATCGATTTCGGCCGACGAACCGAAGAACCACGATTTCGACGTGATTCGCGAGGAGGCGAGGTGCCGCCCTATCAACTGCCGCCGCTCCTGGTGTCGTCCGAGGGCAAGCCCATCACCACGCCGGAGGAGTGGTTCGACATCCGGCGTCCCCAGATTATGGCGTTGTTCGGCAACCTGGTCTACGGCGTCGTACCGGCGCCGGAATTGCCTATCAAGACGACGATTGAAGTGGTGAAGACGGACCGCGAATTCATGGGGGGCAAAGCCACGCGCAAGGACGTGCGTATCCGCTTCGAGAACGCCAAGGGCTCGGCGGAGATGCTGATCCTTGTGTTCACACCCAACAATGCCGACCGACCAGCCCCGGCATTTCTGCTCCACAGCTTCGCGAGCACGAAGGACGATCTGCCGGTGGACCAGCACATGTTGATCGCCTGCATCGCCCCGCGCCCGGTCTACGTGGCAAGCGGTGTCGAGGATTTCTGGGCCGATCCGCGTGGGAAATACCTGTCCGCCTACCACGCCAGCCCGGTCTACCGGTTGCTCGGGAAGACGGGCCTGGATTCCGAGGCCTCGACGCCCGTCGGCCAGGCCATCCTCCAGTCCAGCGTGGGTTACCACAACCGGCCCGGCGGACACTCAGTCGAAATGTTCGACTGGCTGCGGTTTCTCGAATTCGCCGGGGAACAGCTGAGGACCGAATGATCCGGCGGCAGTTCGACTTCAAGCGAGCGTGTAATCACGCCACAACCTGGCCGGTCGCGTGAACCTGGCTCACACATGAAGAACCCGAGGGTCGAATCCTCGGAAGCGCGGAATGCTTCGCTGAGACCGCGTCGGCGACGTGTGCTGCGTTGGGTGAAGTGGTCGTCATTGGGGTGCCTGGGCGTGGTATCGCTGTTGGGGTTGTTGACGGTGGGCTTGTGCCTCCTGGCGGCCAATGCCGTGCCCAAATCGTTCCCTGTCGTTCCGGACCCCATCCCGCCTCCCCAGCGCGGGGCCGACCTGGGGTCGGGACTCGACGGGTTTGCCTCGCCTTACATCGGTCACACCGGGAGTTGGGATGGCAAGGGTGGGGCGATGTTCGGGGCTTCCAAGGTGCCGGATCTCGATGCCGAGGTGGCGATGGGTCTACGGTGGACCTTCATGTGCGTCTACTGGCGGGCCCTGGAACCCGACGGACCGGTCGACCTGACCGGCAGCCTCCCACCCGCGTGGAGATCGCTGGATGAATTCGTCAAGGCCGCCCACCAGCGCAAACTCAACATTCTCATGCAAGCGCCCGTGGTGGGTGGCAACGCCGGTGGACCCCCGCAATGGGCTGGCCGACGTGAACCGGGTAGATCCGCGCCTCGGGATATGGCCGCACTCGCGGAGTTTGCCGGCAAGCTGGCGCGGCGGTATTGCCCGGGCGGCGATCTGGCTCGAAAGGAAGGCTGGGGCGCGTCCTATGGGGTTCGGGCGTGGGAACTCGACAACGAACCGGAGTCCTATCGGACGAATTGGAAGGGACAAGCGGCGGATTACGCCGAGTTCGTGACCTTGGCGGGCGCGGCGATCAAGCAGGTCGATCCGCAAGCGCTCGTTCTGGCACCGGCCGTAGCCTCCGGCGCGCATGCCGCCGCTTGGCTCGAGGGTGCGTTGAACGCCCAGGCGCTGGCGGGCTCAACCGTGTTCCGGGGACGGGGAAGGCCATACTCCATGGGTCCCGTGACCGACGTTGTCACCTTCCACAATTATGAAGGCCTGAACACCTTCTTCGCCGGTGAGGATTATCCAGTGACGCGAGCCTTCCAGGAAGTACGCCGGACTTTCGAGGACTGGGAAACGCGCGCTCCCGGGTTCGCCTACGCCCGCAAGCAGGAGTACTGGCATACCGAAGGCAACTTCGACTTCGTCGGCTTGATGTCGGAGAGTCGACGGGCCGCCTGGCGGTGGCAGTTCTTCACGCGCGCTTTCGCCGCGGGAATTCGAAAGGTGACGGTGATGGACGCCAAGCCACTCGAACAGACCGCCGTCCGGTTGTACCTCGAGGCGTTGCCCAACCCTTTCCCCATGCATCCGGCGACCGACGAGATCTCGATCATCCAAGGGCAAGCCCACGCCTTCCGGCATGCGGACGGCGCCGGGTTGGCGAGCGGCCGGGTCTGGGTCGTGTGGGCTGCCGTGGACACCGGTGATGCGGTTGTCGCCCTTCCGGTTATCGGCGAAACAGTGGAGGTCATCGACCTCGGGGGCCGGCGGCGGAACCTGCGAGCCGAGCAGGGTCGAATTGAGGTCAGGCTGCCGGGAGACGCGAAGATGCCGCCGCCTTTGCTGGTGATCGATCGCGAATGAAAGCCCCCCGCAAATCCCGAACCGCGCAGCAGAATGTCCCGAGGCCATCGGATCGGCTCACGCTGCGCGATCTGCCGTTTGCGCAACTGGTGCGGAGCCATCCCGGCCTGGTCGCAGCGCGCCGGCATTATGCTGACAAGTCACCCGCCGAGCGGCGGGCCGCCGCCGAGTGGGAATACGACGGAGCTGCGGCCGCAGAACTTTTCTCGGAAGCCTTGGCTCGTGCCGGGCACAGCGATGCTGCGGAACGACGCCTGGAGGCCGGGGTAAGCGCCTTGGCGATCGATCCCAGGTTTGCCCCGGCGTTGCTCACCGTCGGGTCTATTGAGTATCAACTTGGCCGCGTGGACGCCGCGATGGAGCTGTTCCTCGGACTTGCCGCGTTGCCCGCGGACGAGCCGGATCTGGTGGAAGTGATCGACCAGGCCGGGGATTTCCTGCTCGATCGAAACGACTTCGACAACGCATTGAAGCTCTACGAGACGACGGTCGGCCATCACGCGGATACGGCCTCGTTCTGGAGTGGCGTGGGTTACTGTCTCGGCCGACTAGGCAGGAAGGCGGAGGCTGTAGCCGCCGCGCGGCGGGCGCTGGCCCTGGAACCGTCGAGTGCAGTTCGCCTGAACGACCTGGGTTGGGCGCTGCTGGAAGCGCAGTCGTACACTGAAGCTCGTTCCGTCCTGGAGCAGGCAGTGGCGTTGGCGCCGGCCGATTACGAGTTGCCACGCGCCAACCTGCGGCAACTCGAAGAGCGTTCAGAGCAGAAAAACGAACCACGCAAGAGGCAGACATGAAACGTGAGGCGTTGATCAGGAACACAACGAAACCGATGGACACTTCGGTCCTGCATCGGACGCGAAGCCGGTGTGGCTCGCAAAGGGACTGCCCTTCCGGGTGGCGTCCCGCAGGAGCCGCTGCACCGCTGAGCCTTGGGCTGGCGATCGGACTGTTGCTCTGCGGCGGGAACCTCCTCGCCCTTGGCCAGGACTCTCGGGCTGACGGCACAGCCGCGTACCACACCGAAACCAATAGATGGCTGAACCCGCGTTTCCGCTACTGCTGCGCTTTATCGAGAAGCACAGCCTCGCTTCCGCGGACAGGTCCGTCGAGTCCGCGCACTGGAATCAATTCCGCGGCCCAAACAGACAAGGTGTGGCGCCCGGTGCCCGGATTCCTCTGCATTTCGGGCCGGGATCGAACGTGTTGTGGAAGATCGCGGTTCCCCCAGGTCACTCGTCCCCGGTTATTTGGGGCGACCGCCTGTTCCCGGCGGCGGTGGATTCAGGCGACCCCCAAGCGTTGCTCACCCTGGCCATCGATCGCCGGGCCGGCCGAATCCTCTGGCAACAGCAGGTTCGATCCGATCGCCCCGGCGCCTTCCACGCGCTCAACAACGCCGCCTCCGCGACACCCGTGGCCGTAGATCAGGCACGCGCCGATGAACCGCCACCGTTGGCCGTCCTGCACGAAGCCCTCTTCGTCGTCCACGCCGAACCGGTGCCGCGGATCGCTGGGGTCGGGGTGCGCGGCGTTGAACAGCAGGTACCAAAATACCTGAAGCTGAGATCGGGATGATCGGTCTCCGGCCGGAAGCCAGAAGCTCATCCAACGGTCATTGCCCTCGTCCCTTCGGAGCGCACCAGTTCGGTTAGAAACTCCCAGTAGGACTCCTGCTCCACAGTCTCCCTGACGGTTGCCGCGGGCAGAAAACGCTGCATTTCCTTCACGAAATCGCCGCGGATGGCGGGGTCGGCCTTCAAGGCGGACAGCCGCGCCTCGAGCTGGGAACAGAACTCGGCGACGGTGTGGCGGTGATCGTTGATTTTCGCTGGGACGAGGGCCAGCGGCAACTCGATCCCCTGCTGCTTGAGCCACGCGATATCCCAGAGGTCCCGGTTCTTGATTCGGTTTGGGCGGAACGCCAGGGCAATGACCTTGTCGGCCAGGATCTCCTCTCGGCTCTGGGCTTGTAGAATTAACCCGGAGGTTCCCAGGTCCACCCCATAGACGTTCCGCAACATCATCGGACGGCGGTCGTGACTTGGAATCGCGCGAAGATCAATGTGGATCCTCGGTGCGGGCAGGTCCTTCCGCTCGGGTTGTGTGATCACGCTCAGTCTCCACGTATCCACCCCGAGCGTTTCCTTCTTCGGCTCGCCCACTGTGACCTTCAGCCCATACCGGTCCTCCAGACGCTCTACCAGCACACCCGCAAGCCGGGCCAGCCTTTCGCGTGTGAAATCCGCGCCGCCGGTAAAATCAAGATCTTCGCTCAGGCGGACCGACCCGTAGCACGCCCGCAGGCAGGTGCCTCCAATGAAGGTCAGCCCCCCCAGTAATCCCACGGCGCTCATCTCCCGCAGAATATCGTGATGCAACAATTCCTTTTCCACCACCGCCTTGACCGCAGTGAGTTCCGGCCTGACCTGTAGAGCCTGCGACACTAGCCGGTCAAACAAGCTCATGGGCCACCTCCGGGTTCACCAGGTCTTGAGTGCGGCGCGTGGCTCGCATGTCGCGGAGCGCCAGCCGTGCCGAGGCCCGCCACAGACGACGTTCCAGGTCGTAGGTCAGCTCCTCAGTCAGGTCCCCGGGCAACTGAGCGGTATGCACAAATTCAATTCGCCCAAAATCACCGCCATCCACCACCTGGCTGCGACCCGATGACATCAGGGTGATCCAATTGATCGGAACCTGCGAAATGACCCCAGCGTCACTCAAGGCGGTTTCCAAACTGATGTAGTTGAACCCGCTGGCGCGCAATCGGGCCGCCGCATGAAAAAGCACCATGCCTCGCGGATAATTCACCCGGGGATACAGATAAATCCCACGGCAAACCCGCTTCAGAACGCCCGCCTTCTGAGCTCGGCACAGCAGCACCGCCAGCTCCCGGCGCCCCGGAAGTGCCGCCTCGAAGTCGGAGCTGGCGAACAGGTAATGTTCACCGTCAGCCAGTGACTCCAGGACCTTTTCCAATTGCTTCATCGGTTGCATTCCGCAGAAGACTCTACACAAGCTTTCACTTTTAGCAATCTTCTGTTGAGTGTTCGCGTTGGTGGGGCATCGAACGAGCCATGACCCTCTTTGACGAACCGGACCGCTGCGTTCGGGCGGCGACCGGCAAGGCACGTGCCATCGGCCCGGTCCGGCAATCAGCGGCGCCTTCCCGGGATGCGCGCCGTGGAACATGGACAAGTCGAAGTTCCACTCGAAGCCCTCACCGCTCTAAAGCCGGGTAGGAACCTCATGGCCAATGTGCCGCCATCCCGCACATAGCTTTTAAGAAACTCGATGTCTTCCGAAGTTCATGGAATGTCACCCACCGCAAGAATCACGGGATAAGCCCGCCATGAACTGCGGCGCTTCTTGACCAGGTTCCATGCATAATTGGAATCCCTAAACCGGGCGACTCATAGGCATTTGCTTTGTCGCCACAGCCCGAGTGCGGCTGGCCAAGCGTGGCCATTCAACGCGAGGCTCTGGTTGGTGGTCGTTGCGACGTTGTGAAACAGGCCCACCAGGATGGGATTGGCGGTGTCGTTGCCGAACGTCTCGACGGTAAAGGGGTGCGCTCACCGGTACTATAGCTCCCGCTGGGAGTGGCCGTGAGGCGGGGATCAACGCGGAAGGAGGCGGAACCGATTACAAGCGCGAACCGTCGCCGGGAAGGCGGACGCGCAGGAAGTTCAGTCGCTTCTCAACAGGCAACGCCAGCCGACGCCGGATCAGGTCCAGTTCCGCCCGCTCGTTCTGCTGGCGCAGGGCTCGCAAGACGGTCTCGCGTTTACGGGGCTGACTTGCGGTTTTCACGCAGGGTTTTCTCCAGGATCTCCAGCACGGCCCGCGAATCGCCCCCGTCGCGGATCGGACTGCCGACGTCCAGGCTCTCGAAGGTGCGATTGCCTCGGTTCCGGTAAAGGACACCAGGCTGACGGCCTTGCCAATCGGCTACGAAGAGGTCGATCCAACCGTCATTGTCGTAGTCGGCCCAGGCGGCATTGTAGCTTTCCGGGGGGTTCACGAGGATCGATCCGACCTGGGCGGCGGACAGTTTGTCGAAGCGGCCTGCCGAGGTTTGGCGGTACAGGCAAGGGCTTTCCTGTTGTCCGTTGACCACAAAAATGTCGAGGAGCCCATCCCGATCATAATCGACGAAACTGGCATCCAGGCTGGGCTCAATGTCCCTCGTCCAAGGCGATCGCGTTGACGGTGTCTTTGGTGAAGGTTCCATCGCGGTTGTTGCGATAAAAGGATTGTGGCACTCCGGGCCCGGCCGGCGCGACCACGTGAACGCAGACGTCCAGGAAGTCGTCTCCGTCAGGGTCCCACCAAGTGGAGGCTTCGGTGGGCATTGGTTTGTCCGGACAAAGGCAGGCCCTTGCCGTACCATTGGTAAGTCAGGGGCGGGGCCGTCGTGGTCGCGGTGACCTGGTCGAGCACGGCCAGGTTCAACGCGAATACGAGCGCGATCAGGGTCCGGGTCTTCATGGCAATACCTTGCGGCTTCGAACTCACTCGCAGGTCGAAAGGCCTTTCTTAACGAATTGCTTGAGGACACCCTTGACCGAGCCCGACTTGAACTTCGGCCACTGCGGCCGCGGCGCGAGATCCAACGCACAGTCGGCCGCGCCGGAGGTCTGGACGCCCTGGAGTCCAACGGTTGCCGCGCCGAACATCTTGCAGATGCATTTGCCGATGCGCGCGGCGTCGTCAATCGTCTTCTGCGCCACTTCGCTGAGCAAGGACTGGTATTCCAGGGCGGCGACTTCGCCGGTGGGGTCCGTGCGGTTATGTGGATCGTTGCCCGCGTAACGGTAGAAATTGAGGTCGCCGCCCTCGAACAGCGTCGGGTCCTCTTGCACGAAGCGTCCCAGGAATGGCGAGTAGTGCCGCGCCCGGTTCTCGTAAAGGCCGGCGGCGGCGCTCCAGAAGCGGCCGGCGAACCGCAGGTCGCCGAGTTGGGCGGGATCACCGGCCACGAGTTGCCCAAAGGCATCGTAATCGGCCCAGGCCATGGGGTTTACCGCGCCCGCGACCTTGGGATCGGAACTGCTGGCATCGACGCTGAAGACCCCACGCACACTGCCGCGATGATCCTGCAGGAACCAGCGCTCGCCGAGCGCGGCGTCCCACAGCGCGAAGAACCGGTCCACCCTGGCCAGGTCGTAAAAAAACATGCGTTGAACCACGTTCTGGCCATCGAGGAATTCGGCGAAGGGCATCTCGCGGTCGTTGAGGATCCACCTCGTGCTGCCGCCTTCGGCGCGTTTGATGAGACGGCCCATCCAGTCGTAGCCGTACTCGGCCACCGTCACCGGGTCCGCGGTGGGATTCGTTCGAGTCTGAACCCGTACGAGCTGATTGTTGTGGTCGTAAGAGAACTCGCGGATGGCGCCAATGCCGGTGTCGGTTTCGCGCGTGAGATTGCCCTCGAAATCGTACTCCAGCGTCAACGCACCGACCTGGAGCAAGCGATTCCCCGGGCCGACCGTGGCCGGAACGGCCTGGAAATGGGAAGTGAGGCGGTTGCCGGCGGCGTCGAAGGAATAGCGCTCCGGCGACCGTGCGGTATGGACAACACCGGTGAGTTGGAGGCCCGCATCGTAGTTGAAGCTGGCGGTGTTACCAGGCTCGGTCACGCGGTTGATGATGCCGCCAGGGGAGCGGGTCAGGCTCATTGAGGCTTCAGGGAAGAGCAGCGAACGATCCGGAGAGCGATGGCTGATCTCGGTGGCGCGGCCTTTGGTATCACGGGTGTACTCGCTGATCGCGAAGGGAGCCTGATCGAAGTCGCTCGAGACCGAGCCTTTAAACCGTTCCAGGCGGATCTCACTGCCCATGGTGTCATAGTAATGCCGCACATGCCGCGTTTGGCTGGCGCCCGGCAAATCCGGCACGCTCCATTGTTGGCTATGAATCGTTCCCCCGGACCGAAGGTCGGCGGTGATGCCGCCGTCGAGCAATACATCGTCCGAATCATTTAGCCGGACACTCGACGGCACGCCCGTCCCGTCCTCAACCCACTCGTAAAGCAGGTCGAAGCGCGCCTGCCCCGCGTAGTCGACTCGCACGCGCGAGGGCCGGTTCGGTACCGTCTCCAGAAACTCCCAGGCGGAGGCGCCGTCGCTCACGGCGCTGAGCACGCCGCCGTTGCTGTAAGTGAAGGTCCACGTCTTGACCACCGTATCGTTCGGGTCCAGCCACTGTTCTTGAGTGACTTGGTTGCGCGGGTTCCAGGACCAGCGTTTCTTGCGGCCGTTGCGGTCGATCCGCTCCGTCACCCGGCCGAGCGCATCGTAGGTGAGTGACAGTTGACTCCCGTTGGGGTCCAGGTAGCGCGTCAAACGGTTCAACGGATCATACTCCGCTCGATGGCGGTTATTCAGCGAGTCATCAAGCGAAGTGACATTGCCATTGGCGTCCCGGACAGGCTGGACGGTGAATCCGTCGGGTCCACGAATCGCCGCGAGCTCTCCGTAGGGGTCGACATAGAACCGCGTGGTTCTCCCGTTCCAGTCGGTCACGGTGACCGAACCATCGCTGTTGAGCACGCTCTGTGCAGAGGCGCTGGCAGCGTCGGTCATCGAAGCCGGCAGACCGTTGGCGTGATAGGCGATGCGCACGCTCTCTCCGGCGGAGGTGGTGGCACCAGTGACGCGCCCGACGGCGTCGCGCGTGTAAGTCAACTCCAGGCCCGAAGTGTCCGTGATCTCCCGGGACAGACCCGTGGCGCTGTCGTATTGGGTGCGGGTGGTCTCCCCATCCAGGGTTTCCGTCTCCACCTGCCCTTGCGGCGTGTAGCTGTAAGTAATCACGGGGTCGTCCACGAAGGCCTGGCCTTCGCGGGTGAGATTTCCGCGCGCGTCATACTCCCAGCGCTCCTTGCGACCGTCACTTGCGTCAAAAGTCAGTGGTTGATTGAGGGTGTTGTAGGTCCACCGCTCGGTTGGGGAAAACGTGTCTGGCGGACGCGTAATCGTGAGTGTGTTTCCCGCGGCATCATAGGTGTAACGCGTCTCCTGGCCCAGCGGATCGATCTCGCGAGTCTGCTTATCCGGATGCCGGGAATCTTCATAGGCATACGTGGTCACCCCGCCCAGTGGATCGGTGACGGTGAGCACGTTGCCGCGTTGATCGTAGGTGATTTGGGTGACGTGACCCCGCGGATCGGTCGTGCTCCCGGTGAAGCCCAGGGGATCCCAGGATTGCCGGGTGCGGTTGCCGTCGGCGTCCACGATCGCCGCGAGCCGGCCATCGGCGTCGTACTCGAAAACACTGCCGACCCGTCCGTAAGCGTCCGTGACGCTGGCCAGAAAATGGGCCGGGTTGGTGAGATAGCCATAGGTGGTGGTGCGGTTGGAGGGATCTTGCACCGAAAGCAGGTCTCCGTCCGGCGTGTAGGCGTAAGTCCAGATCTGCGTGGCGCCAGCACTGATCGCGGTGATGCGTCCCAACCCGTCGCGCGTAAACTGAAGCTTCAAGCCGCCGGAATGTTCGAAGCCGTCCGCCGAGTGGCTTAGCCTGTTGCCCAGGAGATCTTCCGCCTCCAGAAAACCTTGCGCCTCGTGGTACGTGTAGCGGCTTCCGTCCGGCCGGATGAGCACGTAGGTGTCCGGATTCCAGGGGAGTGAGATCAGCTGGTAGATCATGTCACCCTCAGGACTGACCGTGAGGAAAGGCTGACGACCCTCGGGCACCTCGAGCCGATCATAGACACCAGGGTCGGCCTCAAAGGTCGCACGATAGTTCGGACCGAACAGGCCCGGACTGACCAACTCCGGGCGGAAAGTGAAACCGTTGCGTCTGCCGTCCGGGCCGGTGAGGTAAAGCCGCGTGCCGTCGCGAAACGCCGTCGCTCCAAAAATACCTGCCCCGGTGCGGGGCACCGTTTCTCCGATCTGAGGGTTGACGAGCGTCAAAGACCAACCGTGGCCGAAGTCGCCCACGTTGGCGGTATCAAAGGAATCGTAGACGCGGCTGATTCGCAGGGGAAAACCCGCCAACTCGATGTCGATGTCGGTGAATTCCCGGCGATGTCGGCCCAACTTGCTTTCGCCGGTGATTTCCACCAGGCGGGCTTCAACGCGGCCAAGCCGCAGATCGTTCCAGGCCACGACGCGGAGGACGTAGGAACCGTTGGGCAACACCGTGGCGTCGAGACGCGCCAGGCTTGAAGGCAGCGGGACTTCCCCGGTCCCCTGCCCGAGCCGTTTCCAGTGGGACTGGTTACCGCCCAAATCGCTGAGGTCGACTTGCTCGCGGGGGGCCACATCCACGAACCACTCCACAATTGGCCTGCCCGAATTAATGCTGCCGAACACTTCCTGCACGAGCGTGACGGGTGTCCCGTCCCCCGGCGCAATGATATCGATGACGGGTTGGAGCGAGGCGGGATCCACGCCCTTGGCGATCACCTGGCCATAGTAGGAAACAGGACCACCCAGCGAGGGGATCGACTTGAGGCGCAGGAAATAGACGCCGTCGGCGACCTGATCTCCCGGAAACGTGGCCACCGTTTGGTTGACTCGATCGTCGCTCCCGGACGCAATCACGAGGTAATCCGGATCGTCGGCCTCCAAATCGTAGGGATCCACTTGATCCACCAGGGCATAGGCCACTTCCCAAATCGGGGCTGAAGTTCCCCCGATGGTGGCAATAACCGGCGTGGGTCCGCTGACCACCGCCCCGGAGGCGGGAGACCAAACCCGAATCTCCTGGCCGTCCCCGGCTCCCAGGGAGGCGGGATCAAGAGGCAGCTTTCCTTCCGCATCCGCGATGTAGAGGGTCCAATACTCGGTGGTGGTCTGGCCACCGGTATCCGTCGCAGAGCCCGTCAGATTCAACACTCCCGGTTCGGCGGGGGTGATCGAGAAGGAACCGTCCGGTTCGAGGGTGAAGCTGGTCCCATTGCCCACCGCCGAGCGCGACACGATACCCAGGTCGTCCGTCGCGGATACCCGAAGCGAGGCGGTCTGCCCCTGCTGGAGCGTCTGTGCTCCTCCAGTTTCAAGCAGAACCACCGGCGGATTGTCGGAAAAAACCTGGCCAAAGTCCTGGTGATCCACCGATTCGTTGCCAACGATCGTTACCACGCGCGCACCGGCCAAGGGCGCAACAAAGTTCAGCGCCTGTAGCGCGGTGAAGGCAACCGCCTGATCGGTGCCGGCGCTGGTCCGGGACAACAGCTTGAGGAAGTGGACGGGTGCGCGGACCGGGCTGCCCGCGAGATCGAGCCCCAGGACACTGTCACCCACGGACTGATCCACGATGCTATGCAGCGTGAGCGCGTCCGCAGTCGACCCCATCCAGACCTCGGTCAACTCGCTGCCGCTGCCTTGACGTGGGCGAATCACGGCAAGATCCGGACCGGCCTTGTCCACAATCGCTTCGTCAAACCGTACCGTAACGCTCGCGTCACGGGGCAGGCTCAGGCATTCCGTCGTGTTGTAGATCCCGATGGGCGGCAACTCGTGGCGGTTTCCCGCCGGCTGGAGCAGAATCGCCGGATCCACCGGCTTAAATTCATAGCCCACGATCACCCACCGCCCCCCCGGCCACACACGGTCGGCCAGCAGGCCGTAAGGCCCCGCAAAAGCCAGTCCCGTGTCCGCATGCACATAGGCGACAACTTCGTCGGGCCACCCATCGAGCACTGGCGGGGTGACCACGGTTGGCAGCGTCTGCGTGGTCCCTGGTTCCAACCACTGGCGCACATGATAGTAACCGGGAGCCAATAGCGGAAAAGTATAGGCGCCTGATGCGTCGGTTAGGGTCCGCCGCTCGGTCTCGTCCATTTGCCCATCGTAGTCCGCATCGAGCCAGACCAACGCCCCCGCTACCGGCTCTCCATCGGCCGTATTGCCGTCGCGATCCGGGTCAGTCCGCACCACCCCGGCAATGGTCCCACCCGACGCGTTGAATACGAGCGGGTCGGTCAGATACTCCGTGACCTCGCGCCCGTCCCTGAATCCGTCGCCGTCGGTGTCCGGGTTGTCGGCATTGGTCCCCAACAGACCTTCTTCGACAGAAGACAACCCATCACCGTCGGCGTCCGTTGGTGTTGCCGCTTGCACCCGAAAGAACGCCCGGTCGACGAGCGACTCGCCGAGGGGTACCTTCAGCACCTCGCCCGTGCCGAAATACACGTCGAAGACCGGCTCGAAATCGGGCAAGTCCTCCGAACCCATCAGTTCGTAAGCGACACCGGGCGCGCTGGGCCAAAGCAAGGAGATGCCCGTCTTCGTAAGTCCAATGTTTAGCGACAGACTCGAAGAAGCCTCCCAGGGGTCCGTCCCCGCCAGGTACTCTTCGCGGGTGGTCATGCCGTCTCCGTCCGCGTCCACATCCAATTCCCACGGCTCAACGCTCAAGCGTTGAAGCCACCAGGAACCAGGTTGTGGATCGGCGGCGAAGAGCGAAGCCGCCGGAACTGTCAGAGTGGCGGCAGTGATAAGGGCCAACCACCGGGCTGGATCATAATAACGCAGTGTAATGTTGTACATAACCGAAGTTGGTCTACTCTATATCCTCCGTCGGCCAGCGAGAACAATGAAAAAAACTACTGGCCTGACGCGCAGGATATACCTGACCTCCTTGCGTAGGCAGGCTATGCCCCTCAGCGAACTCGAGCAAGCGTGGCAACCGGGCAGTGTCGGCAACCGTCAGGCGGGTCCGTCAACAAACTGACAGACTGTTGAACCGCTTGCGTCCGCCACGCGCAAACGCAGGTCGGCGATGGCGTTGCCGCGGCCAGTTCCTGCAGGGCGAGACGATGGGGGGCGAGCGGGACGATGAAGGAAAACGCTTCCTCGACGTGGGCCTTCGGCACGTCGTCGTCCCAGCACGGCGCGCTCCTTGGCCAGCGTTCGGATGGCTTCAGGAGGGTCTTTTCAGGCGGCGAGGGCGGGCCGGCCATTCACTTCACCGGCGCGATCTCGAAACTCCCGACGGGTGGTTGAAATGTCACTCGCTGCCCCTCCACCTGCGCTCCCGGCGCCGCGGTTTGCCAACTGCCTTTGGGGAGTTCCACGACCATCGGCGATGTGGAAGGTTCGTCTGTATGCAGCGCGATGGTGCCATTCGCTTTCACGGTTAGATCCATCACCAGGTCGTGGAGGTGCAGCCGGGTGATCTTCAGCTCCGGCCAGTCTTGGGGAAGGCGCGGATGGACTTTGAATCCGCCGGGTGTCGGCTCAAAGCCGAGGAAGCCGTAGAGCATCACCTGCGGCACGAGGACGCTCTCGAAGAATTCCTTGTCCAGGCCCAGCCCGCCCGGGACGTTCCCGCCTTGCATGGTGCCACGCTTGGGTCCTTGGCGTAGTAACCGGCGATCCAGCCCGAATTCAGGCTCTTTCTGGGTGGTCCACTCGAGGTAGCAGTTCGCCCGTTCCAATCCTTCGGCCCACCAGTTCAAGCGCAGCCAGGGTCCATTGCGCGCGGGCATCTCGAACGCCGGGCTTTGGGCGAGCGCTTGGGGCTCCGTCAACTCGATGACCCAGCCCTGGTCGTTGACCTCGCCGGCCCTCGCGCGGGTGACCTGCTACTTCTCCGGCGTGGCGGGCGGTGCGTCGTATCCGGGCACGCCGGTTCCCCGGAAGTGCCAGCCGAGGCCATTGGCCTGCGTCCAGAGCGGAAAGGGCCACCCCTCGGCGCGAGCCAGAGGGCGAGGACCGCGAACCCGTGGGCAGTTGGATATGCTCGAACGCTCGAAGGAAGATCGGCCCTGGTTGCCGGACGTGCGCGATCCGGAGGAGTATGCGGTCAGCCATTTGCCGGGGGCAATCAGGGTGGCCAAGGCGGAGGACGCCGTGAAGGCGGCGGTGGCGGTTCGCAGCATGCGGCTGACCTTCAGTCAGCCGCCGGCTTCCCCGGCAACTGACACAGGCCGTTGTCCTCCGCGCCCAAGGCGGCATTGAATTTGGCGCTGAGGTTCTGAAAGGCAATCCAGGCAGTCAGGGCGACAATGCCGTCGTGATCGAAGTATTGCCCCAAGGCTTCGAGGTGCCCGGGTTCGACCCGGCGGCTGGTATCCGTCATCGCTTCGGCGTATTCAAGCGCCGCTCGCTCTCGATCGGTAAAATCGGGGCTGTGGCGCCAGTGAGCGACCGCCGCGGCTTTCTCTGCCGAGCCGGAAGCCTTCAGCAAATTGTAGGCATTGAGATCCACACAAAACGCGCAGCCGTTCATCTGGGCAATGCGCACCGACATCAGGCTGCGCAGCGGAGTGTCGATCGGGAACGATTTGCGTTGAAAAAGAGCCAGCATCAGCAGCATGCCGCCGAAGTGAGCGGGTAGCCGGCCCCAGAGCCAGGAGGGTGAGAGGGTCCTGCCATATTTCCGCGCCTGCCGGCGGAAAAACCAACGCAGCAGCCAGGGGTATTCGATGAGCGGCTTGGGAGGAATGGACGCCATACGGCGATATCGTGTCCATTTGCCCGAAACGATGCAACCTCGCGCGGCGGAATAAGACGAGCCGTGGAATCGAGCCGAGCACCGTATATCCGCCAGTGGGACCGTGCGGCCAACGCGGCGCTGGCGGACTCCGGACGGTCCGAGCGGACGCGGGTCAGATCTGTTCCACGGTGAGGCGGATACTCTGGACCGCCACGGATTTTCTCGAGTGGCTCAGGCCGGGCGTTCACGCGGGTATGTCTATCTGGGGTCGCTCGCCAATGTTGGTGCCGGTCAGCGTGCCCGGACCCCAGCAAGCGGCGGTGCGTCAGCACTGAGTTCCAACCGCTGCACCGCCGCGGCCGCGGGGCGGTTTCGTTTTCCCTGTTCGTTTTCGCCGGAGCGGTTCACTATCCCCACCACAAAGCCGAACGGAAAGGAAACGATCTGATGAACCGCGGAGCATACGCCAGTTTTACCCGACGACAATTCCTGAAGCGCGGTGCGCTGGCCACCGGGGTCATGGCATTGCCGCACTTGATTCCCGCTTCGGCGCTTGGACGCGACGGTGCCGTGGCGCCCAGCGAACGGATCGTTTTGGGCGCCATCGGGGTCGGCGGCCGCGGTGCCTATGACCTGGGCTGGATCCTGACCGAGCGCGACGTGCAATGCGTTGCCGTCTGCGATGCCCTCAAGAGCCGGTGCGACGCGGCCAAACGGTTGGTGGACGACAAGCAGGGCACCCGGGATTGCGCGACATACGGCGACCTGCGGGAACTTCTCGCCGAGCGCGCGGACGTGGATGCCGTGTTGATCGCCACCGGCGACCGTTGGCACGCGCTGGCGTCGGTCCTGGCCATGCGGGCCGGCAAGGATGTCTATTGCGAAAAGCCGGCCTGCCTGACCATGGCACAGGGGCAACTCGTGGTGGAAACCGCCCGGCGTTACGCCCGGGTTTACCAGACGGGCGCCCAACGTCTCAGCGAACCCAACCACGTGTTTGCCATCGAACTCGCCCGATCGGGCCGACTGGGCCCCATCCATACGGCGTATGCGGACATCCGCTGGCGGGATGGGTTGCGCCACGATTGGTTGCCGGCCGAGCCCGAACCGCCGAAGGACGAACTGGACTGGGATCTCTGGCTTGGGCCGTGCCCCTGGCGCCCCTATAACCCCGGTTATGTGAATGGCGGCGGGTGGTATCACTTCTATGATTTCGCCACGGATGTCGCGATGTGGGGGGCGCACACTGTGGCCCAGGCCCTGGCCGGCCTCGACCTCACCGGTGTCACCTTTATTGAGTTCGAGTATGCCGGACCGGATGCCACCATGATCACGCGCTTGTCCAACGGCGTGAAGCTGGTGTTGTTCCGGGTCGCCGGCTCCGTCTGGGAACCGTGCGACTATTGGCATGGCGCCTGTGGCGAGCGTTTCGACGGTCCCGAGGGCTGGGCGGCGGCGGCGGACGGCTATTCACGCACCGATGTCTCGTCGCCGCAACTGTTGCGCGAATCCAGGAAAGTGCTGGCCGATTACACCGCCAGAACGCGGCGGCCTTTGAACCATATGCGCGATTTTTTTGACTGCGTTCGCTCACGCCGGCTCCCGGTGGCGAATGCCGAAGTCATGCAGCGCTCGATGAACATCTGCCTGGCAGCCGACATTTGCGAACAGTTGAAGCGCAACTTGAAGTTCGACCTGCTCAAGGCGGAGTTTGCGGGCGATGCCGCGGCCAACCGCATGCGGTCCCGCGCCATGCGAGCTCCGTATATGGGATGAGTTCGTCATACGGTTGCGGTCGCCCGCCAGGTCACGCCCGCAAAAGTTACATTTCCACTTTCAATCGCGTCAAGTTTCCCAAATTGATATTGGGCTGCGTGGCCTCCGCAGGTGTCGGCGAGACTCACGGTTGGCCACGGTTTGATCATGCGCACGGTGCGCGCACGCCATGCACATAAAATGAAAATGTGTTGACGTTATTCACATGGGTTCACCTGTTGTTCACGCAGCTAAGCGCGGGAGCATTCCAGGTCGCTTTTCGGAGCGGCAGCCCTTCGTGGCTGGGATCCTGGAGCCCGGGACCTGCATTTTTTTCTGAACAGCCGGGGGTGGAGGATCGGCCCATGGCAAGCCTGGATGCCGCTCTGGACCTGGATGCAGTGCAGGCCCTGGACGATGCCTTTCGCGCGGCAGAGCGCAGCCGCGGCAAAGGCTGCAACCCCTCGCCGGCGCCTGAGACTGAAACCGGACCATTCTCCGAGGCGAAGGACCCGGCTTCGGACTACCAACCCCAAGGCTGGCGACAGCAACTGGTTTGGATTTGAGCCAATGGAAAATCCCACTGCTCGACGCATACTGGTCGTCTTCACCCGTTACCCGCTGCCCGGACGGGCCAAGACGCGCCTCATTCCCCTGCTGGGAGCCGGGCCGGCAGCTTCCTTGCAGCGCAAGATGACGGAACAAACCGTCCATGTGGCGCGCTGCCTGTCGGCGCGGAAGGGCGTGCGCGTCGAGATCCGCTTCGATGGCGCCTCGACGAGGGCGATGCGTCACTGGCTCGGCTCAGGACTGCGATTGCGATCGCAGGGTGAGGGCGACCTTGGGCAACGCATCGCTCGCGGCTTCGACACCGCTTTTGCCTCCGGGAACCAACAGGTGGTCGTCATCGGGACGGACAGCCCGGAGCTTGACCCTTCGCTGCTGGCTCAGGCCTTCGGCGCGCTGGAACAATCGGACTTGGTTCTCGGACCCGCCCGTGACGGCGGCTATTATCTCATCGGACTGAATCGCTCCGCGCCGGGACTATTTGGCGGGATTCCTTGGGGCACCGAGCAAGTGTTGTCCGCGACCTTGAGTTGTGCGGCCAGGCTGGGTCTGCGGCACGCGCTGCTGCCCGCGCTCGACGACGTGGACCGGCCCACCGATCTGCCGGTCTGGGAGCGGGTGCGCCGGCGGGCCTCGACCCTGGCGGTCATCATTCCCACGCTCAATGAAGCCGCCCACCTGGCTGCAACCTTGAAGCCGGTTCTCGAGGAGCACCCAGAGGAAGTCATCGTGGTCGACGGCGGCAGCCAGGACCGCACCGTCGAGTTGGCCCGCGCGTCCGGAGTTCAAGTGATTTCGGCACCGCGGGGTCGGGGGCGACAATTGAATGCGGGAGCGCAGGCCGCTTCCGCCGCACAATTGCTGTTTCTGCATGCGGACACTCTGCCGCCGGCGGGTTACCGTGAACTCGTCGGGCGAACTCTGGACCATCCGAAGACCGTGGCTGGGGCCTTTGCGTTTTCGATTCGGGACCCGATGCGCCACCGACGTCTCGTCGAGTGGTGGGTGGCTGCTCGTGGTCGAATCCTGAGAAATCCGTTCGGTGATCAGGGGTTGTTTGTCAGGCGCGATCTATTCGAAGCCGTGGATGGCTACCCGGATTGGCCTCTGCTCGAGGACGTCGAGATTCTGCGACGGCTCCGTCCCCACGGGCGACTGGCGATCACGACAACCGCCGCGTCAACTTCCGGCCGGCGCTGGCTCGCCCGAGGGGTATGGTCCACCCTTTGCCTCAACCTGCGGATCATGTTGGGCTACTATCGCGGCATCCCTATCGAGCAGTTGGCGCGTCTCTATGCTTCGCCACCGCGACGCCTTTAGATCTTCACGCGATCCATTGAAAAGCGCTTGAGTGTCTTTCTCCATTGAGCTTTGTTTTCACAGCGGCCAACATCATCCGGTTATCGGTGCCGCACGCGCCCGCCGTGGCCGCGCCAACCGTGGCCGCGCGAACACCGAATTCCAATCATAACCCAAAACCTGCCGAACCCATGAAACGCCACGTCCTCGACTGGCTCTTTCTCCCGAAATACGGCGCGGGGTTCCAACACCTGAAGGTGGAGGTCGGCGGCGACATGAACGGTCCGCCCACGGACATGTGGAGGATTGCCGAACAAGCCCTCGCCGATCCGGAACTGGCGAAATGCTTGTACGCCATCGGCGTCCACTATCCGCACGGCGCCATCCCACCGTCGGTGGCCACCCTGCGCGCCGCCGGCGGTCACTGTCTCCGCCAGCAGGTGCATCGGCCGGGCATCGACTGGGCGAAGGCGTCCTTTGCTTACAGCGTCATCGGCGACGACCGATGGAACGACCTTCAAGTCAGCGCCGAGGGAAGCTTCGAGTCGCTGCCGAACGAAGCCCGGGGGCGCGGCGAACGGTTCATCGGCCTGCTGGCCCGCTGGTATTCGGGGGCCACGTGGATTCACTTCACCACCCCGCAGCCGGCCGGGTACTGCTTCCGCTTGTTTGGCGACGGACGTTGGGAGTTGACGACGGCCCGCAAGGTCCTGGCCCAGGGCACCACGGCCGCGCCCGGCACCGGTTGGCACCTGCTCCGCCTGCGTTGTGTGGGCGACCGCATCGTCGCTTCACTCGACGGCAAGCCAGTCGCCGATGTCCGCGACTCGACCTATTCGCGGGGGTTGGTGGGCCTCGTGCGCCGTTTCCATCCGGCGCGCTTTGACAACCTCGCCGTCGCCCTTCCTCCGTCCGAGTAAACCCGCGCCATGGCCATTTCCTTTGCCCAACTGCGATTCGCCGAACCGACTCCGGAAGCACGGCGGTTGCTGTGGCATGTGCTGTCCATCGGTTCGGTGTCGCGCGACGAACCGGAACGGCATGAAGGCTTGGACAAGGCCGGCTTGTTCCTCTTCCGAGTGGCGGCTGGCCAGGGCCAGTTGGAGATGATGGGGCAGAACTACCTGCTGGAACGGGGGCATCGCTGCTGGCTGGTGGATCTGCGTCGCGCACGCAATTACCTGCCGGCCAACGCCAAACCACTCCGCACCGAGGGAGTGCGTTTCAGCGGACCGGGAGTGGAAGCCTGGCTGGAACTGCTGGGCACCGATCCTGTCTTCACCCTGCCACCGGGGGTGCTGCGTCTGCGGTTGAGCCGCTTGCGGGGCCTGGTCCAGCGGCGGCCCCCGCAGTACGAATGGGAGGTGCATTCCGAACTGACGGAGCTGTGGGGCGAATTGCTGGCCGCGCGCTGCGTCTTCACCATGCCCAAGACCGCTGTCCCTCCGTCCGTGGCGCGGGTGCTCGAGGCGGTCTTCGCCGATCCGGCCCGTGACTGGCGCGCGCGGGAACTGGCCGTGGTGGCGGGCGTGAGCTATTCCGGTCTGCGCGATCACTTCCAAAGCGCGCGCGGCGAGACGCTGCACGAGTTTCTCCAGCGGACGCGTCTGGATCTTGCCCGGCGCTGGCTCGGCGACCAGCGTTTGACGATCAAGGAAGTGGCGCGGCGGCTGAACTTCTCCAGCGAGTTCCACTTCAGTCGCTTCTTCCATCGGGGGGCGGGCATGAGCCCGACCCAGTTTCGCGAGCGGTCTCGTGCGTGAGTCGGGCCGGCAGTTTTGGCATGGGATTCGGCAGTTTTGCGATGGTCGGCTCAGACGGCCTTCGGTTAACCTGCGCCATGATCCAACGACCGGAGCCGGACCTCGTCGGAGTGATTGGCCTCGGCCTGATGGGCACGGCGATCACCGAGCGGTTGCTCGATCACAACTACCGCGTCGCGGTATGGAACCGCACCCGCGAGAAGGCGGCGCCCCTGCTGGCGCGCGGTGCGGTATGGAGCGACAATCCGGTCGCCTGCTGCCAGCGAGTGATCATCAGCCTTTACACGAGTGACATCGTGGCGGAGGTGCTGCAACAGATGGAGACCGGGTTTCAACCGGGGCAGATCATCGTGGACACCACCACTGGCGAGCCTGAGCAAACGGCCGCCTTGGGCGGACGCCTGGCGGCGCGTGGCGTGCAGTACCTCGACGCCCCCATTTCAGGCTCGAGCGAGCAGACCCGCCGCGGCGAAGCCACCGTCATCGTGGGAGGTGACCGCGCGGCCTTCGACGCCTGCGCCGATCTCTGGCCGGTGCTGGGACGAAACGTGTTCCACGTCGGCCCATGCGGCAGCGCGGCCAGGATGAAGTTGATCAGCAACCTGGTGTTGGGCCTCAACCGCGCCGTGCTCGCCGAGGGACTGGCTTTCGCCGAAGCGATCGGGGTCGCACCGGCCGCCGCGCTCGAAGTGTTGAAGGGCAGCAACGCCTACTCCCGCGCGATGGATGTCAAAGGGCGCAAACTGGTGGAACGCGATTACACCGTGCAGGCGAAGCTGTCCCAGCATCTCAAGGACGTGCGGCTCATGCTCCAGGCGGCCGGCACCGCGGGGCTGCCGCTGCCGCTCACGGAAACACATGCGCGTCTGCTGGAGCAAGCCGAGGCTGCCGGGCTGGGCGAACTGGACAACTCGGCGATCCAGGAAGTCCTCCGCTTGCCGGGAGGGAAACGCGAGTCATGAACGCTCCCACCCTCTCCCCCCGCGCTCGCTATGCGGTGCTGTTTGCCGCCATCGGCGGGCTGATGTTCGATGGTGTGGAACTCGGTCTGATGCCGGTCGCGTCGCTGTCGGTTTCCCAAAGCCTGCTCGGGCCGGCCTACACGCCGACGCTGGGCGGCGACTGGTTCGCACGGTTCACCGCGGCGTTGATGCTGGGCGCGGCCGTTGGCGGCATTCTCCTCGGGAGCCTGGGGGACCGGATCGGCCGCACGCGGGCGCTGGGCGTCAGCATACTCTTCTACTCGGTGTTCGCCGGACTCGGCGCGCTGGTGCGCACCCAGGAACAGATGCTGGCACTCCGGTTCCTCGTCGGCCTCGGCGTGGGCGGCGTCTGGCCCAATGCCGTGGCGCTGGCGGCGGAATGCTGGCCGGACAAGTCGCGACCGGTCGTGGCGGGCTTGATGGGCGCGGCGCTCAACGCCGGCATCCTGATGCTCTCGCAGGTGGCCCGCACCTGGCACATCACGCCGGAGTCGTGGCGCTGGATTTTCTGGCTGGCGGCCGCCCCGGCCGTGCTGGGACTGCTGGTGCTCTTTGCCTTGCCGGAGTCGCCACTTTGGTTGGCCGCGCGCGCTGCGAGATCCTCCCTCTCCCCCTCGGGGGAGAGGGCCGGGGTGAGGGGGCAACCAACGAATCAACCTCTCCGAGAACTATTTCGCCCGCCACTGCTGCGCCTTACGATCATCGGCATCCTGCTCGGTTCGATCCCCATGGTCGGCGCGTGGGCGGCCAGCAAGTGGATGATTCCCTGGGCGGACAAGGTGGGAGGCGCATCCGAGGCAGGCTACAAGGCGGTCACGCAGGGGTGGTGGGCGCTCGGCGCAGTCCTCGGCAGTTTCTGCGGCGCGCAAATTGCCTCGTGGCTGGGACGCCGTCGCGCCTATGCCCTCATCAGCGCGGGCGCCACCGCACTGACGCTGGTGATGTTCCTCGGCACCGCGCCGTTGCAGGCGTCCTTCCTGCCGATCGTTTTCGCCCAAGGCTTCGTCGCCACGCTCTTCTTTGGTTGGTTGCCGCTCTATTTGCCCGAACTGTTTCCCACGCGCGTGCGCGCCACCGGCAGTGGCATTGCCTACAACGTGGGCCGCTTTGCGACCGCGGTCGGGGTGTTTTTCGCCGGGATGTTGTTCGCCGCGGTCGGAGGCTCGTATTCGCGCGTGGGTTCCCTGTGCGGCCTCATCTACGCCCTCGGCCTCGTCGTCATTTGGTGGGCGCCGGACACTTCCAAAAAGAACCTGCAGGAATGACCTTCCACCACAGCCCATGAATCGCCGACAATTCCTCTCCTCAACCGCCGCCGTCAGTGCGGCCCTCTCGCTGCCGTCGTCTCTGGGTGCCGCCGAGGCGTCCCGCCGCATCCCGATCGGTTTCCTCGGCGCCACTTACTCCCACGGTCCGGACAAAATCAAACTCGCCATGACCTCGCCGGACTGGGAATTTGTGGGCGTGTGCGACGAGTCGGCCGCCGGACGCGCCACCTGCGCGAAGCTTGGCGCGAAGCTCATCTCCCAGGAGGAGCTCTTCCAGCGCGCTGAAGTGGTGGCCGTGGAATCCGAGGTGCGCGATCACGCCGCGCACGCCTTGGTCGCGCTCAAGGCGGGCAAGCATGTCCATCTGGAGAAGCCGCCCGCCACGAAGCTCGCTGAGATGCAGGCCGTGGTCGCGCTGGCCCGCGAAAACAGACTGCTCCTGCAAACCGGCTTCATGTGGCGCTATAATCCCGGTTTCACCGCCATCTTCGAGGCCGTACGGCAGAGCTGGCTGGGCGACGTGTTCCTGGTGCGCGCTTTTGTCAGCAACCACGTGGCCCCCGCCCGTCGTCCCGAGTGGGCCGAGTTTGCCGGGGGCGCGATGTTCGAACTGGGTTCGCATCTGGTGGACGCCACGGTGCGGCTGTTGGGGAAACCCAAGGCCGTCAGTCCGTTCCTGCGTCGCCACGGCCGGTTCGAGGATTCGCTCAAGGACAACAACGTGGCGGTGCTCGAATACGACCGGGCCACTGCCGTCCTGATCAACACCGCGCTTCAGCCCGTGGACACGCCACCGCGCTCGTTCGAAGTGCTCGGCACCAACGGCACCGCCACGCTGGCCCCGCTCGAACCGCCGACGCTCTCGGTCCATCTCGTGAACCCCGCCGGCCCTTACGCCAAGGGAGCGCAGAAAGTCCCGCTGCCCGCGTATCAGCGGTACGTGGATGACTTCAAGGAACTCGCCGCGGCAGTGCGCGGGGAAAAGGCGCTGACCGCCTCCCTGGATGAGGAGTGGCTCGTGGCGGAGACCGTGCTGCAAATCAGCGACATGCGATGAAAACCTCACGGCGCTTTCGGGTGGGGAAGAAAGCATTTTGTTTGTCAGACTTCGGCGCGGGCGGGAGTCTTTGGGTGAATGGACGATGCCAACGCAGCCCACGAGGCTTTTATCATGCTGCTGCTGCTGCACGAGGCGGGCATCCGTGCGTTCATTCGGACGGTGGTGCACCGGGCGGAGGATGTGGACGAGGTGATGCAGGCGGTCGGCCTGGTGGCGTGGCGGAAGTTTGATTCGCTGACGGACCGGGAGGGCTTCGGGCGGTGGGCGTGCGTGATCGCGCGCTATGAAACGTTGAGGTTCTTGCGGACGAGGGCGCGGGACCGGTTTGTGTTGGACACGGATCTGGCGGCCGGGCGGGCACGGGCGATCGTGCCGCCAACGGCGCGCGGTTTCACTGTGGTGACGCGCGGGGTGGCCTACGAAGACGTGGGCACGGAGTTCGGCCTGAGCGTGGATGGCGCGACGGGCGCGAGCCAGATGCATGTGTTCGACGGCCAGGTGAATCTGCGTCGGGGCGATGTCGAGGGCCCGTTGCTGCGCCGGGCTTTTGCCGGCGATTCGGTCGGCTTCCGCGATGGGCAGGTGGTCGAGGTGCCGGAGATGGAGATGGATCCGGGTGCATTTCCCTCGCCGGGGACCATCGGGCACCAACGCTGGGCCTCCCGGCGAACCGAGCGGCTGGCTGATCCGGGGTTGCTCGCGTGGTTTCCGTTTGAACGCGGTGACAATCCATCGCTCCTCGTGAACGCAGTGCGGGAGCACGGTCTGCTGGACGGGCGCATCGTAGGCGCGCACTGGGCCACCGGCCGCTGGCCGGGAAAACAGGCGCTGTGGTTCGACCGCGACAGCGACTTCGTGGAGATCGAGATTCCCGGCGAGCACGCGGAGCTGACGGTGGCGGTGTGGCTGAAGGTGGATCGATTCGAGCGCGAGTTCAGCGCAATTCTGAATTCCAATGGCGCGGAGGAGGGCGGCTACCATTTGCAGATGAACCGCCACGGACTGCCGCGCGGCGGTCTGCTGGGCGTGGAACGTCCGAATCAGCGCTGGGTCGGGCATCCGGTGCCGACGGGAAAGTGAGTGCATGTGGTGTCCGTGCTCTCCGTGACGCAATGGCGACACGTGATCTACGTGAATGGCCTGCCGGTGCTGGAGTCCGAGCTGGCGGCGGGCGATGTGCTGCTGCAGCCGGGCCTCTGCCGCCTCGGCAACTGGCTCGGCGACGGATGTGCCTGGGCTGAATCCCCGCGCGCACTTCGCGGCCTGGTGGACGAGCTTTCCCTTTGGAACCGAGCGCTCTCTGCCGCCGAAGTGACGGCCCTCACCGAAAGCGGTCGCCCCAGCCTGCTGTGGTCACGAGCGAATCCGCCGCTGATGGAGCCCATGCCGACACTCTAGCCGCTGATCCCCTCAAACCGTAAACAGGATTGCCGTGGCGGCAGGAACCGGCGAATGCCGCGGTCATTTCAAACGTCCCGAAACTTTATGAATAGACAACATACGGCTTTGATCCTCGCCCTCTGTGTGCAGGTGGCATCCATCCATGCCGCCGACTGGCCGCAGTTCCGCGGGCCGAATCGCGATGGCAAGTCACCGGAAACTGGACTGCTCAAGATGTGGCCGGAAGCAGGGCCAAGGCTGGTACGCACGATCACTGGCGTGGGCGGCGGCTTTTCGTCCCCGGTCATCGCAGGGGGACGGATCTACATCACCGGCAAGGTCGGTGATGATCTCAAGATCTTCTGCTTCGACGGTTCGGGCAGGAAGATCTGGGAGCGAACGCATGCTCCAGCATTCGGCGAGGGTGATGCCCCCCATTCACCGTACCCAGGCGCCCGTTCCACCCCGACCCTCGACGGCGACATGATCTATCTGCTCGGCGGCCTCGGACGGCTGACAGCCTACCGCATTAGCAATGGCGAGCCGGTCTGGACGGTGGATGTCGTCGGCGAGCTCGGCGGGCGTGTGCCGGTGTGGGGTTATGCCGAGTCGGTCCTGATCGATGGTGACAAGCTGATCTTTACGCCGGGTGGCGAGCAGACGGGAACGTTTGCGGCGCTGGACAAGCAGAGCGGCCGCGTCTTGTGGAGGAGCTGCGGGGTAACGGAGCGCGCCGAGTACGCCTCACCCATTCTCATCGAGTTCAACGGACTGAGGCAGGTTGTGAACATGACCCGCGGCGGGCTGCTCGCGGTGTCCCCGGAGCATGGGGCGCTGCTGTGGCGCCACAACCGTGTCGCCGGGATGGGCACCCCGGAGACCACCACGACGCACGGCAATTCGCCGGTCCATGCCGACGGGTATGTGTTCGAGGCAACGGCCTACCATACTCGGGGGGGTGGCGCAGTAAGGCTCAAGCCGACCGCCACCGGGATGGAAGTCGAGCCGGTGTGGGACAACCGGAAGTTGAATTGCGAGCATGGCGGCTATGTTCTGGTCGATGGCTTCATCTACGCCCCTCACGGCGTTGGCTGGATCTGCCTCGAGTTGAAGACCGGCAAGGAACGCTGGTTCGACCGGGGACCGGGCAAGGGGTCGATCGCCTATGCCGATGGCATGCTCTACTGCCTGGGGGAAAATGGGAACCTGGGACTTCTCGAGGCCAATCCGGCGGCATTCAACATGGTCAGCAGGTTTCAGTTGCCCATGGGAGAAGGCCCATGTTGGGCGCACCCAGTGATCAGCGACGGAAAGCTCTACCTGCGCTGGAGCGACAATCTTTACGCATATGACATCAAGGAAAGGCCAAGATGATAAACCAAGCGATACGCCGTATCTGTGCTGGATTCCTGGTGGCGGGATGTTTGGGGGTGGCTTCTGCCGGGGACGGAAACGAATGGCCGCAGTTTCGGGGGCCCGGCGGCAGCGGCATCGCCCAAGACCCGAAAAGCAGCGGAGTCCCCACGGAATGGGACACGACGAACAATGTAGCCTGGCGTATCGATGTGCCGGGCCTGGGGTGGTCCAGCCCGATTGTCTGGGGGAACCGCGTTTTCATCACCACCGCGGTCGACGCCCAGGTGTGGTCCTTCTCGGAGCCGCAACGCAAATCCAGGGAGAACTGGGGGTTCGGCGCGTCGCCGGTCATGCACGGCGGCCGGGTCTATCTGGTGCATGACAACGAGGAAGACGCCTATGTCGTGCAGACGGGACCGACCTTCCGGCTCCTGGCCACGAACACCCTCGAACGGCTGTGTCTGGCCACACCCGCGGTGGCGGGCGATCGTCTGCTGATCCGGACTTCAGTCCGGTTGTATTGCATCGGGAGTGAATAATGACCATGAAACGCCCGTCCTATTCCCCACCAGTCACGTCCCCTGTCAATCAGGCAGGAAATAGCATGCGACGCTGCAAATCCACCCTGGGCAAAAGCCTTACGCGCGCTGGTGTGGTCATAGGCAATCATCTGGGAAGACCCTGGCACACGAGAGTGGAACCATCGATCCTACTCCCTTCCGGTAGCCACCCGCTCCAACGCACCTCACAACCCACAAATCTTAATATCGTCCATGAAGTCAACGCTGCGGCGATGAAAACGGATTTCTTCGACACGTTGAACGGCAAGCCGACCCCTTTGCCGCCAAAGAAGCAGTAACAATGAGGGACGGTTCCTTCCAAAGATTCGAGGCAGATGTAAACGCGTTCAACCCGGCTAATAACGCGAACTAGTGCTGCGGCTGCGGACGCCGGCGGGCCGGCCTGAGGTGGAGTGGCGGGGGAAGGTGCCGACGATCCGCAAGCAGTATAGGCGCCTGACCGCGCCAAGCCAGCCGGGCTGGGCTCCCAAGATTTTCTGCTTCGACCTGTCGGGGAAGAAGATCTAGTAGAGGACGCACGGCCCGGCATGGACCGACGCCAAGAAATACCCGGGCGCCCGGGCGTGCGCTGGGACGACAATCTGTAAGTAGATGACATCAAGGAAAAAGAGAGCAACGACATGAAAGATAACAAGCCAGGGGCCATCCGGCTTACTCGCCGCGAGGCAATCAACATCGGACTCGGAACACTCCTCAGCACGGCGGTGGCGGTGCGCACACGGGCGGCGGACAGCACGCGGGCGGCGGAGGGGGGCGCGACGGAACAAGAACGCCTGGCCATTTCGTTTTGGATCTGGGCGTTGTGGGACACGGGAACCAACCGCATCGTCAACGACTTTGAAGTGCGCGTGGCGGAGGCGGTGGAGCGCGGCTTCAACTGCTTCCGGATTGAGGGCGGTGCGGGAATCACGCATGACGCGGAAGGCCGGCCGCGCGGGGAACTGGAGTTCCATCCAGTCCTCCCGGGCCATGATCTGCTTACCCGCGGGCAGCAGCATATGACCGGTGGTCGCGTCGATCTGCTCAAACGCCTGATCGAGCTGTGCACGGTCGCCAACCGCTACAACGTCAAGCTGATCCTCTCGAGCTGGTATTACCTGCACACGTTCTGGTTCACCGACAAGAACGTGACGGCCGAGTTGCTGGGACTACCCCTGGAGAAACGCTTCATGGTTTTCGCCCGTGGGCTGGACCGCATCCTCGAGGCGTTGAAACAACGGGGGCTGGCCGACACCATCGCCACCGCGGAGATCTTCAACGAGGTGGGTCCCCGTTACCACGGCAAAACCGTCGACCACGAAGAAGCGCTGGATTTCCTGCAAACGCGCCACCCGGATATTCGGTTTTCCCTGGACACCGACAGTTTCGATCCCTCAAGGATACCGCGCAACGCGCAGGTGTGGACGTACCACAGCTACTACCTGTGGCCTATCTACGGGCTTTTCGAGCAGGACCTGATCGGTGGCGACAAGGACCTGAACGATCCCGCGGCTTACGCCCCGGTCCGCCGTTTCTTGCGGCGGGATCTCGTGCCGTTTCAGGCGATCCTCGACAGCCGCACGGGGCGTCCTCCCATCGCACGGGACTGGTATCGTCGCATCTGGCTGTATCGCAACCTGGATCCGAACGCGATGCCGGAGTTGGAGCGTCTGCTGCAGGAGGATCTGGAGAAACGCAGCGACGAGTTCAAGCAAAGAGCGACAAATGATGTGAAGCAACTTGTGAAAACCCGCGACGAGGTTTTGCCCGGTGTCCCGCTGATCCTGGGCGAGGGCGCCAGCTACTGCGCGGATCACCGCCTTCGCTGGGAGGAGCGTTCCGATGCCTACTGGGAAGTGATCGAACACGCCGCCCGCGCCTACCGCGATCACGGACTGGTGGGCGCCGTGCCACGCACGAATAGCGGACCGGAAGACCCAGTCTGGCACGAGTACCCCGAGCGGTTGCAGCGTGCGAACGCCGTGTTCCGGGGCGAGAAACCGTGACGTCGTGACATACCATCACGCGAAAGTGCAACGTCCAGCAAACAAGGACATTTGCCATGAAACCCACACCTGAACAGAGGAAGATCATGAAACACCCGTCAAATTTGCTATCCGTTGCCGGCGTCCTGGTTTCGGCGTTGCTGGTCGTCAGCCCGGCTTCCGCAGCCGAGGTGGTGGTCCATGTCGCCCCCGCGGGCGATGACGCCGCCGACGGCAGTCTGGCGAAGCCGGTGGCCAGCCTCATCGGCGCCCGCGATGCGGTGCGCCGCCTGCGCGTCGCCGGCAACGCCGGCCCGGTGCGGGTGGTGGTGGCGGACGGCACTTATCGCTTCGCCGAGCCGCTGGTACTGACACCCGAGGACGGCGGCAGCGCCAAGGCGCCGGTCCGTTACGAGGCCGCCCCCGGCGCGAGGCCCGTCTTCAGCGGCGGACGCGTCATCACGGGATTCCAGGCCGCGAAGGACGGGCTCTGGGTAGCGAAGATCCCCGACGTCGCCGCCGGGACATGGTATTTCGAGCAGCTCTTCGTCAACGGCCGCCGCGCCGTCCGCGCGCGTACGCCGAACCGGTTTTGGTTCTACGTCCTGGACGTCGTGGAGGCCCCCGCAGTGCCCGGCACCGGGAAGCAGGCGGAGCAGACCGTCTGCCTGCGTCCCGGGGATTTCGCCGCGGTCGCGCAGCTCACGCCCGACGACCTCAAGGACGTGAACCTGGTCGTCTACCACAACTGGGACGTCACGCGGCGGTTCATCGACCGGCTGGACGCCGAGGAGCACGCGGTCATGACGAGCGGGGCGAGAATGAAGCCGTGGAACCCGATGCGCCGGTACTCGACGCTGATTTTCGAGAACTTCCTGGGCGCCCTGGACTCCCCCGGCGAGTGGTTCCTCGCCCGCGACGGCTCCCTCTATTACACGCCGCGACCTGGAGAAGACATGGCAAAGGCGGAGGTCGTCGCGCCCGTTGCCGACAAGTTCATCGTGATCCAGGGGGACCCGGCGGGCGGTAAGTTCGTCGAGCACGTGACCTTCCAGGGGCTGACATTCCATCACGCGCAGTGGCTGACGCCGCCCGGCGGCTTCGAGCCCGCCCAAGCCGCCGCGCCCATCGACGCGGTCGTCCAAGTTGACGGAGCCCGGCACGTGACGTTCGAGGACTGCGAGATCGGCCACATCGGGACGTACGCCCTCTGGCTCCGCAAGGGCTGCACGGACTGCGTCGTACGCCGCTGCCACCTTTTCGACTTCGGCGCCGGCGGCGTGCGCATCGGCGAGACGGGCCTGCCGAAGACGGCGGCGGAGGCGACGGCCCGGAACGTCATCGACAACAACATCATCCGGCACGGCGGCTACATCTTCCCCTGCGCCGTCGGCGTCTGGGTGGGCCAGAGCGGCGACAACCGGGTCACCCACAACGAGATCGCCGACCTGTTCTACAGCGGCATCTCCGCCGGCTGGCGCTGGGGCTACGGCGAGACCGCCAGCAAGCGAAACCTCTTCGCGAACAATCGCGTCCACCACCTCGGCTGGGGCCTCCTCAGCGACATGGGCGGCATTTACACGCTCGGGCCGTCCGAGGGGACGGTCGTCTGCGGCAACGTCTTCCACGACATCCACTCCTATTCCTACGGCGGCTGGGGGTTGTACACCGACGAGGGCAGCACCGGCATTCTCTTCGAGAACAACCTCGTCTACAACACCAAGGACGGCAGCTTCCATCAGCACTACGGCAAGGAGAACATCATCCGCAATAACATCCTGGCCGACAGCCGCGAGCGGCAGGTGGTCATCACCCGTGCCGAACCGCACCAGTCGATCAGCTTCGAGCGCAACATCATCGTGTGGAAGACGGGCCCGGCCCTGTCCGGCGCCTGGGGCAACGCAAAGACGGTGAGCGGCAGCAACTGCTGGTTCAACAGCGCCGGCGCGCCCATCGAGTTCATGGGGAAACCCCTGGCCGAGTGGCAGAAGGGCGGTCACGAGACGGGCTCCATCGTCGCCGACCCCCTCTTCGTCGATGTCGCAGCCGGTGATTTCCGCCTCAAGCCCGGTTCTCCCGCGCTCGCGCTTGGCTTCCAGCCGTTCGACGGGTCGAAGGCCGGCGTCTATGGCGACGCCGCCTGGATCGCGAAGGCGAGGGACGTGACCTATCCGCAGCTCGAACTCCCGCCTGAGATCCCGCCTGTTGCCGCCCACCTGACCTTCGAGCGCGACGAGCCCGGCAGGCCGCCTCGCGGCTTCGATGTCTCCGTCGCGAACAAAGGCGACTCGATCCTCGTCACAGAGGAGACCGCCGCTGCCGGGAAACGGAGCGTGAAGATCACCGACGCGCCGGGCCTGCCCCAGACCTGGATGCCCCTGCTCGTCTGCCAGACCCGACACGCAAAGGGCGTCGTGTCGAACGTCTTTGACCTCCGCGTCGAGAAGGCCTCGATGGTTGACTATGAGTGGCGCGACTATAGCGAGGGCGGATACAAGACCGGTCCCCACCTCGCCATCCGGGAGTCCAGACTCCGCCTGGTCGGCGGGACGGCGATGGAGCTTCCGGAGAACCAGTGGGTCCGGTTCGAGATCGAGTCCGGCGTCGGCCCGGATTCGGCGGGCACCTGGTCGCTGACGGTGACGGTTCCCGGCCAATCGCCGCGGGTCTTCAAGGACCTCGCCTTTGCGAACCCCGGTTTCAAGACGCTGACCTGGGCCGGCTTCATCAGCAGCGCGGACGCGGCGACATCGTTCTACCTGGACGACTTCACGCTGCAGGCGCGGCCGGGCTGGCCATTCCCGGATTGAAACTGGACCGGTGACCAGCCATGATCACGCCGACCCCGGCTGGACCCGTTTCTCGTCCGAACTTGGGCCGGGACGATCAGGACTGAATTCATATGATCTCACGACGCGCATTTCTAGCCCGTTCCGCAGCTTCGGCTGCCGCCTTCACCGTCATTCCCAGCCGACTGGTCGGGGCGGATGGAAGCCGTTCACCCAATTCGCGGCTCGCGCTCGCCGGTGTGGGCGTGGGCGGCGTGGGCTTCGGCCAGTTGCAGGAGTGCGCCGAGGCCGGTTTTCAGATCGTCGCCCTGTGCGACGTGGACGATGCCTACGCCAAGAAGGCCTACGACCACTGGCCCCAAGCCCGGCGCTACCGCGATTTCCGGGAGATGCTGGCCGCTGAGGGCGACCAGATCGACGCGGTCTATTGTGGCACACCGGATCACACGCATGCGCTCATCGTTTTGGCCGCGCTGCGCCGCCGCAAACACGTCTGTTGTGTCAAACCCCTCACGCGTACCGTGCATGAGCTGCGTCTGGTGGTGAAGGCCGCGCGCGAAGCCGGCGTGGCCACCCAGGTGACCGCCGCCGCCAATACCAGTGAGACAGCCTGCCGCGCCTGCGAATGGATCACCTCGGGAGCGTTGGGCGACGTGCGCGAACTGCACGCCTGGTCGAATCGGCCGGTCTGGCCGCAAGGCATGACCCGCCCGCCCGGCGAAGATCCGGTGCCGAAGGACCTGGACTGGAAGCTTTGGCTGGGGCCGGCAGCGCTGCGGCCGTTCAAGCGAAATTGGCCGGCGGACTCGCCCGCGCTGACGCAGATGAACCTCAAGGAATGGAATCCCGGCATCCAGGCGGTCTATCACCCGTTCAATTTCCGCGGCTGGTGGGACTTCGGGACCGGCGCGCTCGGCGACATGGGGTGTCATCATTTCAACACGCCCTTCCGGGCGCTGCAGCTTGGCTCGCCCGCGCGGATCTGTGCTTCCGCCACACGGGTGTTCGCCGAGTCGGCCCCTCTGGCTTCCATTGTCACCTACGATTTCCCGGCGCGAGACGCGCAGCCGCCGCTGCGGGCCGTGTGGTACGACGGCGGGTTGCGGCCTGCCACGCCGCGGCACCTCGAAGGATGGCCGTTGCCGGACGAAGGGACGCTCTACGTGGGCGAGAAGGGGGCCTTGCTCCACACCTGGGCTGGACTCCAAGTGTTTCCCGAAGCCCTGGGCAAGCGCCTGGAAACCGTGCCGCGCACGCTGCCCCGCCGTCGCGGCACCTGGGGCGAGTGGGCCGAGGCCTGCCGCGGAGGCGAGCCGGCTGGCTGCAATTTCAAGTGGGCCGAGCCGCTCACCGAAATCGTCTTGCTGGGCAATATCGCCATCCGCACCGGTAAGCTGCTGGAATGGGACGCCGCCCAGGGGAATTTCACCAATTCGCCCGACGCCAATCGGCAATTGCACGACGACTACCAGAACGGTTGGTCGCTTGAGGCCGTGTGAAGCATCCGCGCTTCCTCGCCCGTCACTGGCGGCGAATCCTCCCTGAACTGCGGCAGCGGAGCCGCGAGACGGATCCAATGTTCCGGCGATGGATCGCATCCCCCGACCGTGCTACTGTTCCCTGATCCGAGATGCCAGCCATGAACCCCGAACTCCTCAACCGCCGCCAGTTCATCGCCACCGCCGGCTCCGCCCTGGCCGCCGCCGCATTGACCTCGCCTCTCGCTCTCACCGCCGCGGCGGACAGAACCTGGCGCGTTGCGGTCATCGGCCACACCAAGCGCGGCGACTACGGTCACGGGCTCGACGTGATGTGGCAGCGCATTCCTCGGACTGAGATCGTCTCCGTCGCCGACGCCGATGCGACCGGCCTCGCCGCGGCGCGCCAGAGGCTGGGTGGGGTGAAGGGCTTTGACGACTACGGCAGAATGCTCGCCGAGACGAAACCCGACATCGTGGCCATCGCTCCGCGCCACGTCGATCAGCACCACGCCATGTGCCTCGCCTCCATTGCCGCCGGAGCGCGTGCCATTTACCTCGAGAAACCCTTCTGTCGCTCGCCGCGTGAGGCCGATGAAATCGTGGCCGCCGGCAAGGAGAAGAACATCAAGATCGCCGTCGCCCACCGCAACCGCTATCACCCCGTCCTGCCGGTCATCAAACAATTGCTCGCCGCCGGAGAAATTGGAACGGTTCTCGAGATCCGGACGCGCGGCAAGGAAGACGCCCGCGGCGGGGCACAAGACCTCTGGGTGCTCGGCAGCCACCTCTTCAATCTCGCCGTCTGCTTCACCGGCCCCCCGACGGCCTGCGCCGCCATGCTGTATCAGGACGGCAGACCTTGCGCCCGCGACGATATCCGTCAGGGCGACGAAGGCATCGGCCCGATCGCCGGCAATCGGACCCACGCGCGCTTCGAGATGGCCGACGGCACGCCGCTCTTCTTTGACTCGATCCAGAACCGTGGCGACAAAGCCGCCGGGTTCGGCCTTCAATTCATCGGCACCGCGGGCATCATCGATCTCCGGGTTGACCAGCAAGCCTTCGCCCATATTCGACGCGGCAACCCGCACAGCCCGGCTGCCGCAGCTCAGCCGTGGCTGCCCATCACCAGCGCGGGCATCGACCGGCCTGAGACCATTCCCGATCTCGCCTCGCGCATTGCCAGTCATCAGGCCGCCGGGGAAAACCTGATCGAAGCCATCGAGCAAGATCGCGTTCCTTTCTGCAACGCCACCGACGGTCGGACTACCATCGAGATGATTTGCGCCATCTTTGAATCCCATCGCCTTGCCGGCGCGCGCGTCTCGATGCCGCTGCAAACCAGAGAACATCCCCTCTCGCTGATGTGAGCGACTCCCCTTGGACCCAGAGGTTGCATCCACCATGAAACACCCCAGTCAACGAGCCGCCCTCCATCCACGGCGACCTTTTCCAAGACCCTCCACGTTGGCCGGCGCCATCCTGGCCTTGTCCTCGCGATGCTTCCTTTTGGGATTGTTTGCGGTTTCAAGGCACGCGGGGGCAGAGGAGACGAACGCCGCTCCAGCGATCACGGTGGC